>JBAVUO010000085.1:0-92655 GCA_049696815.1 Terriglobales bacterium
AGCTAAGAGCTAAGAGCTAAGAGCTAAGAGCTAAGAGCTAAGAGCTAAGAGCTAAGAGCTAAGAGCTAAGAGCTAAGAGCTAAGAGCTAAGAGCTAAGAGCTAAGAGCTTCACTCATGTCAGACAAGACCAACTCGCTGGCGCAACTCAGTTGTCCCGCGCCGCTTCCTGCCCGGGACACGGTCGTCCTCGGCCATGGCAGCGGCGGCCGGCTCAGCGCCGAGCTGATGCGTTCCGTCTTCCTTCCCGTTTTCGACAACCCGGTCCTGTCGCGGCTCGACGACCAGGCCATTGTCACGGTGAACGGCACACGCCTGGCGTTTACCACCGACACCTTCGTGGTCAAGCCGCTTTTTTTCCCGGGCGGCGACATCGGCTCGCTGGCCGTCCACGGTACCGTCAACGATCTCGCCATGGGCGGCGCCCAGCCGCTTTTTCTGAGCGTCGCGTTCATTCTTGAAGAAGGACTGTCGATCGAAGTTCTGCGCCGCGTGGTCCACTCGCTGCGCACCGCCGCCCAAAACGCCGGCGTCGAAATCGTTACCGGGGACACCAAGGTCGTGGAGAAGGGAAGCGGCGACCAGCTGTTTATCAACACCACCGGCATCGGGCTCGTCCCCGGCGATCTCGAGCTCTCTGCCGACCGCGCCCGCCCCGGAGACAAGATCCTGCTCAGCGGCTCCATCGGCGAGCACGGCATCGCCATCCTGGCGCAGCGCGAAGGGCTGGAGTTTGAATGTCCGGTGGAAAGCGACAGCGCCGCCCTCCACCACCTGGTCGCCGCCATGCTCGAAGCCAGCCGCGAAATCCGCTGCATGCGCGATCCAACCCGGGGTGGAGTATCCAGCGCCTTGAACGAGATCGCGGAACGGTCGCGGGTGGCCATCCAACTGGAAGAAGGCGCAATTCAGGTTCGCGAAGAAGTTCGCGGCGCCTGCGAGATGCTCGGTCTCGACCCGCTGTATGTGGCCAACGAAGGCAAGCTGATCGCGATCGTGGCGCCCGGCGCAGCCGACGCCGTGCTCGAAGCGATGCGCCAACACCCGCTCGGCCGGAAGGCGCAGATCGTCGGCACGGTGCGCGAATCGTCCGCGCCCATCGTGACCATCCGCACTGCACTCGGCACCAGCCGCATCGTGGACATGCTTGCGGGCGACCAGTTGCCCCGCATCTGCTGAGAGTTGTATGCACGAGATGGGTATCGCCAACTCGATCCTCGACGGAGTGGCGGCGGAAGCGCGCCGCCGCCCGGGCAGCCGGCCGGTGAAAGTCGGGGTGCGCATTGGCGAGCTGGCCGGCCTTGATCCCGATGCGCTGCGCTTTGCCTTTGAAGCTTTAACTGTGGAGACGCCGCTCGCCGGGCTGGAGCTCGACATCGAGTACCGCGCCCCCCGCGGCCGCTGCCGCGAGTGTGCCCGCGAGTTCGAGGTCCGCAATTTCGAGCTGCTCTGTCCCGCCTGCGGCAGCCGGAACGCCGAGGTCATCAGCGGGGACGAACTGGAGTTTGCCTATCTGGAGGTGGAAGAAAATGAACCGTGTGCCGCTGGAAGGAAAAGTCCTGAATGAAAACGCCCGCGTAGCGGCAGAATTGCGCGAGCGCTTCCGTGAGCACCGTGTGCTGGTGCTGAACCTGATCAGCGCGCCGGGATCGGGCAAAACGGCTCTGCTCGAAAAGACTCTCGATCGTCTGCCCACCGCCGAGCGCGTCGCCATTCTGACCGGCGATATCCAAACCGAGAACGACGCCAACCGCCTGAGGCGCTACGGATTTCCCGTCAAGCAGATCACCACCGGCGGTACCTGCCACCTCGATGCCCGCATGATCGAAAAGCACATCGCCGATTGGGACCTCGAAACGCTCGACCTGCTCATCATCGAGAACGTGGGCAACCTGGTCTGCCCGTCCAGTTACGACCTGGGCGAAGCCGCAAAGATCGTGCTCCTCAGCGTCACCGAAGGCGAAGACAAGCCGCTGAAGTATCCCTCCATTTTTTTCAAGTCGGAACTGATGGTGCTTACTAAGACCGACCTGCTGCCCTATGTGCCGTTCGACGTCGCGACCGCCGTCGAAAACGCCCGCCGAGTTCATCCCGGCCTGGAAGTGGTCAAAATTTCCTGTCTAACCGGCGATGGGCTTCCCGACTGGTTCAGCTGGCTCGATCGCCGCAAGCAAGCGTTCCTGGCGGAACTGCCGCAACCGGTCGTTTAGAAGTGAAGATGGGCTACTCGCAGGAAGGGAAGCCCCAGGCCGCCAGCCACCAGCCGAAATTCGCGAATGCAAAGCCACTGGCACTTTCGTGGCTCCCCCCGGCACGCGCGGGCCATGTTCAGTTTGACCGGCTTGTCTTACATTCCAGTTGTGCAGTTCTGGGGGAGGGCTGCCCGGGCGTCTTGGATCCGAAAGGATTCCAGACGCCTGTCTTATTTTCTGGCGGGAATCACCGCTTATACCGTCCCATCCACTCGGCGCGGTCCAGGATGTGTCCTTCCATCGCGCGCTCCAACTCGCTCTTACTAGCCCCGGCGGGCAGTGTTAGTTCGGTACCAAGCGCATAGAGCTTGAAAAAGTAGCGGTGCGCCTTCCCTGGCGGCGGGCAGGGCCCGTTGTAGCCAATCTTGCGGAAGTCATTCCGCCCCTGCCGCGTGCCATCCGCCAGTTGTTCCTTCTTGTCCACGGCGCCACCGAGCCCCCTCGTACCGGCGGGAATGTTGAAGATCACCCAGTGCACCCACGTGCCCACCGGCGCGTCGGGATCGTCGGCAATCAGCGCGAACGTCTTGGTTCCGGCCGGCGCCTCGCTCCATTCCAGGGCCGGGGACCGGTCTTCTCCATCACAGGTGAAAGCGCGCGGGATTTCGCTGCCGTTCGCAAAATCAGTGCTGCGCACCGCAAAGGCCATAGCGGACGCTCCTTTCGGGTGGGTCTGAGCGGGAGCCCAGGTGACAACCAGCAGCGCACCCAGCGGCACCCCCAGCCAGCGCGGAAATCCGAAGATCCCGCCACGGCAAGTGCGCTTTCGCAGCCAGCCAAACATTCGTCCTGCGCTCAGTTGGTGGAGATGGTGAAATTCACCGTGATCCGGGCTTCGGTTTCGACCGCCTGCCCGTTCTGAAAATACGGCTTGAAACGCCACTGCTTCACCGCTTCGCGCGCCGCCGTGGCCAGGATGACCGGCCCGCTCACGATCTGCAACTCCTGGATCGCCCCTTCTCTTGAGATCAGGGCCTGCAGCACGACCGCGCCCTGCACTTTCATCTGCCTGGCCAGCAGAGGGTAGTCCGGCGGCACCGAGCGGGTCACCGTCTGTTGCGCCTGCGGCGACATCTGTATTCGGTCGCCGGCGCTGACCACCCCTTCGCGGACCGGTACCGGCGGACTGGCTGGCGGCGCGGCCCCTTCCGCACCAACGTTCACCTGGATCGCATTGCTCTTGGCCGGTACCGCCATGTGCCGGTTGCCCGCCACTACCTCGACCTGGAGCGGGGGCAGCGCTGCGCGCTCGGTGGTCGCGGTCAGCGGAATCTGCACCGGCGCGGCTTCGGCCGCCTTGCTTGTCTTGCGTCCCGGCGTCGACGTAGGGGACGCGTTCACTGCCGGGACCGAGGCGCTGGCCCGCTTCTTCGCGCTCCCGGTCGCGAAATCTGTCTCCGGGCTCGCCGGGAACCAGAAATCCCAATCCTTCACCACCACCGCCACCAGAGCCACCAGCAGGACCGCCAGCCCGATGAGCAGGCGCTTCCGCTGCTGTTCCGGATCTGCCGATGGCGGCAGCATGGGCAAATTCTTCCGCCGTTCGGGGGAAAGTTCACGTCCGGTCTCATGCGTAGAAACGGGCACTGGGCACCTGAGAAGCGCGCTGGGCGTGGGGGACGCCGGTACGTCCTAGTATGCTCCGAATCCCCCCTGCAAATCCAGAAAATCTCGGTCCCCCGGTGCCCAGCTTTTTGGCGGAAAGGCTGGTCGATGGGGCCGTTTTTCCCTGTGATATGCGTCACATCCAGGTGTGCCATGAATCACCGCCTGTGGTTATTGCCGGGCGCACACTGAACAGTGATATTGGTCACATTGTGTTCGGGAATCGGTCAGCTCGCGTCGCTCTGCGCCGGCCGGGTTGCTCCAGGGGGTGTGTTGTGCTCTCGCCATACGGACTCGACATTATCGAAAGCTGCTTAACTTGCAAGATGCGGGTCGACCGCATCTTCTGCGACCTGCCCACTTCCGCCCTGCAGTCCTTCGAGAGTATCAAGTACGCCACCGCTTACCCCAAGGGCGCCGTCCTTTTCGTCGAAGGCCAGGCCCCGCGCGGCATCTTTGTCCTTTGCAAAGGCCGGGTCAAGCTCTCCATCTGCGCCAGCGACGGGAAGACCCTCATCCTCAAGATCGCCGAACCCGGCGAAGTCCTCGGTCTCAGCGCCTCGGTTTCCGGCAAGCCCTACGAACTGACCGCCGAAACCATTGACCCCTGCCAAGTCAATTTCGTCAAACGCGACGATTTCCTCCACTTCCTCAAGGACCATAGCGACGCCTGCTTCAAGGTCGCCGAGCAGCTCAGCGAAAAGTACAACGTGGCCTGTCACGAGGTGCGTTCCCTCGGCCTCTCCCACTCCGCCGGCGAAAAACTGGCCAAGCTGCTGCTGGAGTGGAGCTCGAAAAACGGCGAGTCGCAGAAACAGGAGCCCCGCCTCAAGCTCGCCTTGACCCATGAAGAAATCGCCCAGATGATCGGCACTTCGCGCGAGACGGTGACCCGCCTTTTTGCCGATCTCAAGAAACGCCAGATCCTGCAGACCAAGGGTTCGACCCTGGTGATCCGTAACAAGGCCGCTCTCCGCCTGCTCGCCACCAACAACTGAACCCGCCCCTTTCGCCTCCTCTGTGCCCCGGGTCACCCCTCGCGGTGACTGCAATCACTGTTTCCTGACACCCTCTTCGTTTATCAACGTTTAAGGAGAGAGCACTTATGTCCCAGAGCTGTCTCGATTGCGTGCAGCGCTCGGATCGCGCTTTCTGCGATCTGCCGCCGGATGCTCTCGCAGCCTTCGACGGGATCAAGTCCGCCCAGACCAGTCCCCGCGGGACGGTGCTGTTCCGCGAAGGGCACGCCGCTCACGGGGTCTTCCTCCTCTGTGAAGGCCGCGTCCGGCTCTCGGTCTGCTCCGAGAGTGGCTCCCGCATGAACCTGCGCGTGGCCACCCCAGGAGAAGTCCTGGGCCTCAGCGCTTCCCTGGCCGGCGGATGTTACGAGGTTACTGCCGAGGCCCTCGATACCGTGCGCCTCGCCGCCGTGCGCCGCAAGGATCTGCTGCACTTCCTGCGCCAGCACAGCGACGCCTGCATGCGTGTCGTGGATCTGCTGAGCCAGGATCTGCACATCGCCTACGATCGCGTCCGCACCGTCGGACTCAGCCGCCCCCGCCGCCCCCGCTCGGCTCACATTCACTGAGCCCGCCGCCTGCCCTGTTGGTGGCCCGCCGCCCCCGCAGTTCGCGCTATTCCGCTGAAATTCGACGCACTTGACTCTTGTGACCCGAGTCACGTGCCGGGGTGCGTTGACTCACTGCCCCAATGGTTGCCGTCCGCCAAGATAGAAGCGCATTCACTTGCGGTTTCTTGAGGAGGCGTTGCCCATGGCCAGTGTGGCGGCTCGTGCGACCGCGAAAAGCGTCGCCTGGGCGGTCTTGTTCCTCCTGATTACCGCCGCTGCCGCCTCGACGGCCGACATCTCCAACGACGATTGCCTCGCCTGCCACAGCGACAAGAGCATGACCGCCAAGCGCGGAGCCCGCACCGTTTCGCTCTTCGTCGATGGCAAGAAGTTTTCCGCCTCCGTTCATAGCGCCCTGTCCTGCACCTCGTGCCATGCCGATCTCGAGGGCAAAGAGCTGCCGCACTCCACCCCACTGGCCCGCGTCCAATGCGGTACCTGCCACAGCGACGAACAAAAGCAGCACGCCAATTCGCTGCACGGCAAAGCCATTGCCCGGGGCGATTCGCTCGCGCCACACTGCGTTGACTGCCACGGCAATCACGACATCGTGCCCGTCAAGGACCCACGCTCCGCCGTCGCTCCGCTCAAGGTCCCCTTCGTTTGCGGCGGCTGCCACCGTGAGGGAACGCCGGTGCAGACCAACCGCCACATCGACCAGCACAACATCCTGGAAAATTATTCCGAGAGCATCCACGGCGAGGCGCTTTTCAAGAAGGGCCTGGTGGTTGCCGCGAACTGTGTGTCGTGCCACACTGCGCACAACATCCTGCCGCATACCGACCCGAACTCCTCGATTGCGCGGCGCAACATCGCCGCCACCTGCACCCGGTGCCACGCCCAGATCGAGGAGGTGCACCGCAAGACCATCAAGGGTGCACTCTGGGAGAAGGAGGCGCACGTCCTCCCCGCTTGCGTCGACTGCCACCAGCCTCACAAGGTGCGCAACGTTTTCTATCCCCAGGGCATGGCCGACGCCGATTGCATGCGTTGCCACAGCGATCAGTACCTGAAAGCCGCCGATGGCCGCCCCATGTTCGTGCGTGTGGCCGAAGTCGCCGGCTCGCGCCACGTCAAGGTCGCTTGCAGCCAGTGCCACTCCGAGGTGAACGCTTCGCGGGTTCGCCCCTGCGAGACCATCACCCACCCGGTGGACTGCAGCCGCTGCCATGAAGAAATTGGGCAGCAATATCAGCGCAGTCGACACGGCCAGTTACTGGCCGCCGGCGACAGCAACGCTCCCACCTGCAAGGAGTGTCACGGCGCCCACCGCGTCCTCGGCAAGCGCGATCCGGAGTCCGTCACCTTTCCCACCAACGTCCCCGATCTCTGCGCTCGATGCCATCGCGAAGGCCAGAAAGCTGCCGTCCGTTACGCCGGACGCCAGCACGAGATCATTCAGCGTTACAACGAAAGCATCCACGGCAAGGGCCTGCTCAAGAGCGGCCTCACGGTGACCGCCACCTGCACCAGTTGCCACAGCGCTCACCTTATCCTGCCCCGTTCCGATCCGCAGTCCACTGTGAATCCCAACAACGTCCCGGCCACCTGCGGCGCCTGCCACCACGGCATTCAGGAGCAGTTCATTCAAAGCGTGCACTCCGCCTCGGTCACCCACACCGCCAAGGATCTCCCGGTGTGCAGCGATTGCCACAGCGCGCACTCCATCCGCCGCACCGACGAGACCGGATTCAAACTCGAGATCATGGACAAGTGTGGCCGCTGCCACCAGGAAATTGCCAAAACCTATTTCGATACCTATCACGGCAAAGTGTCGCGCCTGGGCTACACCAAGACCGCCAAGTGTTATGACTGCCACGGCGCCCACGACATTCTCCCCGTCACCGATCCTAGGTCGCACCTCAGCCGCGCCAATGTGGTCGCCACCTGCCAGAAATGCCACGCCTCGGCGACCCGCCGCTTTGCCGGCTATCTCACCCATGCCACCCACCACGATCCCAAGAAGTACCCGTTTCTGTTCTGGACTTTCTGGGGCATGACTTCGCTTCTGCTCGGAACCTTTGTGATCAGCGGCCTTCACACCCTGCTCTGGCTGCCCAAGGCGCTCCAGATGCGTCGTGCGCTGCGTGCCGAGGAAGCCAGGGAGAAAGCGGAAGCATCGGCCGCCGCGCTACTCGAAGGCAAGACCGCTGGCGAGGATGGAAACCATGCCGACTGATCTCGAACTCCAGACCGCGCATCCTCAACCAGCGCCGCCACCGGCTCGTGAGCGCACGGAAGCGAAGCGTCCGGAACGCGAGTTTGTGCGCTTCAACCGCTTGCAGCGCACCCTCCATGCCTGCATGATCGTGAGTTTCCTCAGCCTCGCGCTCACCGGCCTCACCTTGAAATTTTCCTACACCGGCTGGGCGGCCACGCTGTCGCGCTGGATGGGCGGCTTTCAGACTGCCGGCTTCATCCATCGCACCGCTGCCGTGCTCATGTTCGGAGTGTTCGCCACTCACCTGTACGACCTCTATCGCCTGAAGAAACACGAGTACAAATCCTGGCGCGCCCTCCTCTTCGGCCCTAACACCATGCTGCCCACCCATAAGGATCTGCAGCAATTCATCGCCACCATGAGGTGGTTTGTGGGCATGGGCTCGCGTCCGCAATATGGCCGCTGGACGTACTGGGAGAAGTTCGACTACTTCGCCGTGTTCTGGGGGATCGCCGTCATCGGCGCCACCGGCCTGAGCCTGTGGTTCCCCATCTTTTTCACCCGCTTCCTGCCCGGATCGTTCATTAACGTGGCCACCATCATCCACAGCGACGAGGCGTTGCTGGCGACCGGCTTCATTTTCACCGTCCACTTCTTCAACACCCATCTGCGGCCGGAGAAGTTCCCCATGGACACGACCGTCTTCACCGGCCATATGCCGCTTGCCGAACTGAAGCGCGACAAGCCCCTGGAATACGAGGCCCTGGTGTCGAGCGGCCAACTCGAAGCCAACTTGGAAGAACCGCAACCGGAAATCGTGGTGCGCACCATCCGTGCCTTTGCCTGGATCGCGTTGGGCATCGGTTTCAGCATCATTGTCTGGATCATCTACGCCATGCTGTTTGCCTACCGTTAGGAGAGACATGGTGGCAGCAAGACAATCCGCTTTCGCTCTCCGGCTCGGCCTGGCGCTCGCCCTGCTCGGCGCCTTGTCGGCCGCCGCGTCCGATCAGGATTGTCTGGCCTGCCATGGCGATCCCGGCATGAAGTCCGAGTCCGGCCGCAGTCTGCACGTGGACGCCGGCAAACACAAAAGCAGCGTGCACGGCGCCCTGGGCTGCGCCACCTGCCATGTGGGCGTGAAGGAGTATCCCCACCCCAAGCCGATGCGCAAACCGTCCTGCGCCACCTGCCACGACGAACCGGTGGCGCAGGTGCCCAAGAGTGCGCACGGCCTGCTCGGTGCCGCGGCCTGCGCCGGTTGTCACGGCCCGGCGCATGAAGTCGAGCGCGCCGCCAAGCTCGTGCCCCAGCAGTGCGCCAGCTGCCATGCCGACGCCGTCCGCGGATACCAGCTCGGGGTCCACGCCGCCGCCCGCAAAGACGGCGACCAGCAGGCCCCGACCTGCCTGGCCTGTCACGGCAACCCGCACCAGATCCTCGCCGCCACTGATCCCAAGTCGCCGGTGAACCACATCCATATCCCGGCGACCTGCGCCACCTGTCACGGCCTGAAGTTTGTCATGGAGCGAACCGGCCACAGCACGCAGCCCTTCTACTCCTATCAGGAAAGCGTGCACGGACGCGCCGTCGCCGCCGGATCCACCCGGGCTGCGGTTTGCACCGACTGCCACGGCGTGCACGAAATCCGCCCCGCCACCGACCCGGAATCTTCCATTTTCAAGTTCAACGTCCCGGCCACTTGCGCCAAGTGCCACAGCGCCGTCGAGCAGGAATTCATGCAGAGCATTCACGGCCAGGCGGTGACGCGCGGCAACTCTTTGGCCCCGGTCTGCACCGATTGCCACGGCATTCACTCCATCAAGTCGCATTTCGATCCCAACTCCTCCGTCGCCGCGCAGAATCTCGCCCGCACCACCTGCGCCCGCTGCCACGAAGGCGTGCGCCTGGCCCAGGAGTTTGGCGTGGAAGGCGGCCGCTCCAGCACCTACCTCGCCAGCTATCACGGGCTCGCTTCCGAACGCGGCTCCAAGATCGTCGCCAACTGTGCCAGCTGCCACGGTGTCCACAACATTCTTCCCTCCAGCGATCCCCGGTCCACCATTGCCCGCAACAACCTCGTCCACACCTGCGGCCAGTGCCACCCCGGCGTCACGGAGAAATTTGCCCTCGGCAAAGTCCACGTGGACGCTCCTCTTTCCGCCGATATCGGCAGCGTCGTCGTCCGTTGGATCCGCCGCTTTTACCTGAGCATGATCTTCGCCGTCATCGGCGCCATGCTGCTGCACAATCTCATCATCTGGCGGCGCAAAGCCGTCCTCCTTCGCGATGCTTACCCCCGCACCATCACCCGCATGACCACCAGCCAGCGTTGGCAGCACCTCGCGCTGCTGACTTCGTTCATCACTCTGGTCATTACCGGGTTCGCTTTGAAATATCCCGATTCCTGGCTCTCGGATCTTCCTGGTATGGGCGAAAAGGTGCGCGGTATCGTTCACCGCATTGCCGGAGTGGTTCTAATCGGTGCCAGCGTATACCACATCGTCTACGCGATGCTGACCCGCGACGGCCGCAAACTGATCCGCGATATGGTGCCCGAGCCCAAGGACGCTGCCGATGTTTTCTGGGTCCTTCGCTGCTATCTCGGGCTGGGATGCTCCAGGCCCGAATTCAAACGCTTCACGTACGCCGAAAAGGCGGAATACTGGGCTCTGGTCTGGGGCGTCATCGTCATGGCCGTCACCGGCATCATGCTCTGGGCCAAGATGTCCGTCAGCCACCTCCTGCCCCGCTGGTGGCTGGACGTTGCCACCGCCGTCCATTTCTATGAAGCGGTTCTGGCCTCGCTGGCCATCCTCGTCTGGCACTTCTACCAGGTTTTCTTCGATCCCGATGTCTACCCCATGAACTGGGCCTGGTATGACGGCAAGGTGTCCCTGCATCACTACCAGGACGAACACGGCCTCGATGGCGAGACGTTGCAGGCGGCGGCCCTCGCCCAATCCGGTTCCCCGAGTTCCTCGCGCGGAGACAACGGCAAGCGCCGCGTCCCCAAGGGTAAGACCTCAGTGACGGCGGCCCACACCCAATCCGGTTCCCCGAGTTCCTCACCCGGAGACAACGGCCATCGCCCCACTCACGGACCACAATCGCCAGTGCCCAAGCCAGACACCGTGGAGCACGATCCCTAACGTGGGTCGCCCGTGGTATAAGTGCGATTCGTATTAGGGCAAGTCTTAACAGGCAGCGTAAAAGAGTGGAGCGGAACCGCTGATCATAGCCGCGAAGCGGCGTAAGAATGCAGCCCACGGCGCAAGCCGTGGGTCCGAGTGTGGGAAAGACCAAGCCCCGGAGGGGCGAAAGAGCAGCTACGACACAGACTCCGGACAGATGGCCCAGTTCTCGCGTACACACTTTGGCGCTGCGATTTTAGAAACTAGTTCCGACAAGCCGGAGGTTTCTCCGCATCATGACCGAGTCCAATCCGAGCGCACCCACGAAAGCCACCGGGCTCGCCCGCTTAAAAGAACTTCTTCGCAATCCCATCTCCATCGTCGGCTCTGCCGTGGCCGTCGTCGCCCTGGGCAATATTCTCTTTCTGTTTTTTATTGATCTCACCCGCCCCCACCCCAGTCCTTACGTCGGCATTCTGGCCTACATGGTCGCACCCGCCTTCCTGGTTGCCGGCCTGGGGCTGATCGTCGGCGGCGCCCTCTATGCTCGCCGCAAAAAGACAGAAGCGATGGGGGCCAAGCCCGGATATCTCCGCCTCGATTTCAACGATCCCGCCCAGCGCAGTGCCGCCGCTTTTTTCCTCTCCTTTATGGTGGTCTTCATAGGGATAAGCGTCATCGGCAGCTACCACGCCTACGAGTTCACCGACTCGGTCAGTTTCTGTGGACAGCTCTGCCACAACGTCATGAACCCCGAGTTCACCGCCTACCAACTCTCTCCCCACGCCCGCGTCGCCTGTGTCGATTGCCACGTCGGCGCCGGCGCCACTTGGTATGTCAAGTCCAAGCTCTCCGGCACACGCCAGGTATTCAAGACCGTCCTCAACACTTTCCCGCGGCCTATTCCCACTCCCGTCCACAACCTGCGTCCGGCGCAGGAGACTTGCGAAGAGTGCCACTGGCCCAAGAAGTTCTACGGCGCCCAGCTCAAAGTCTTCAACCACTTTGCCAGCGACGAAAAGAACACCCCTCGCCAGATCCGCCTTCTCATCAAGACCGGGGGCGGCGACCCCACCACCGGGGAGCCCGAGGGCATCCACTGGCACATGAATATCTCCAATGAGATCTCCTACATCGCCACCGACGAGCAGCGCCAGACCATTGCCTACGTCTATGTCAAGGACATGCAAGGCCGGGTCACCGAGTACTTCCTCAAGGACTCCAGCCTGACCAAGGATCAGATCGCGAAAACCGCCCGCCACCGCATGGATTGCGTCGACTGCCACAACCGTCCCACCCACATCTACGTGCCCCCGGACACTTCCGTCGATCGCTCCTTGACCGCCCACCGCCTCGACGCGACCCTCCCCTACCTCAAGCAGCAGGCCGTCGCCGCCCTCACCGGAAATTACGCGACCACCGACGCCGCCATGCAGGGCATCGCCAAGACTGTCTTTGAGTTCTACAGCAGCAAGTATCCCGATCTCGCCAAAACCAAGGAATCCGAAATTCGCGGCGCCATTGATGAACTCCAGCGTATCTATCGCACCAGTTTCTTCCCCGAAATGAAGCTGGATTGGAAGACTCACCCCAACAACATCGGCCACTTCTATTTCAGCGGCTGTTTCCGCTGCCACGACGGCAACCACGTCAGCCCCGAAGGCAAGGTCATCCGCAAGGATTGCAACATCTGCCACACCATAATCGGGCAGCAGGAGAACGCCATCAACATCGCCTCCATGCCCGGCCTCGACTTCAAACACCCGGTCGATCTCGGCGACCTGACCGCCGTCACCTGCAGCGACTGCCACAGCGGGGGAGTTAGCCCGTAAAGGAAGTGTTTTCGCGAGTAAGGTGTGGTGCGTCCTTGGTGTGATCACGATGTTTCGCCAACTGTCCCTACAGCTTTCGGAATTGGACATCACCTGAGAGATTCCCCCTAGCTAGGACAGCCTCGAGTCCTTGGAGCAACGGCAACCCTCCCGTGCTCTCGAACGGAGATGGAACCTGCCTCTCCCGAGCAGGTGCGTGCGCAAGTTCATCGCTTCTGGACGCTCTTCTCGATACACGGCAGAAATCCCCTTCGGCCGTGCTACGCGGAGTTTTCAACGCGACCACACCGGGAATTGCTGATCGTTGACGAACACACCAGCTCGGCAGAGCCCGTTGTTATGAAAGACTCACCGCCCGCTTGGCAGCTCTTTGCCTCTGCCTGCCGTGGTTCTCCCCGATTCGTGGGGGCCGCCCGCATTATCTCTCAGACCTTATCTGCTCCGCTGCAACAATTACAGATGAACTCCCAAAGGGAGCCTCCATGTCTTGCGACCTTAGTGTTATCGTATCTAGATAAGTACTGAGCACGGATCGGCGTATCGATCAATGGTGTTCCACAGCGCATGGAGACCGCCTGGGGGGCTGGGTTCTACTGGGCAGCTGCGCCATTCCGCAGCTACGAACGGTTGCAACGAAAATAATCGTGACCATCTTCGAGTTTAGCTTGCTTGTCTCGGCCGGCTCATTTGTTGCCGGTCTCCTGGGCGCACTGACCGGGCTGGGCGGAGGCGTGGTGCTGGTCCCGATGCTTAGTTTGCTTCTTGGAGTCGACATCCGATACGCCATTGGCGCCTCATTGGTCTCCGTGATCGGTACTTCTTCAGGAGCGGCGGCAGCCTACGTCAAAGAAGGCTTCTCCAACATCAGGATCGGAATGTTTTTGGAGACGGCTACAACGCTGGGGGCAATTGCAGGTGCAACTCTGGCGACACGCGTTTCAACCAGCGCGATCGCAACTGTTTTTGGGATAGTGTTGATCGGTTCGGCGTACTTGTCGCGGAGACCCCAGTCCAAAAGTGAGCGCGAGGCTCCGCCCGACCCGCTGGCCACCAGGTTGCAATTGAATGGGAGCTTTCCCGATGGGAATGAGGTTCGACACTACAAAGTCCGGAGTGTGCCAGTGGGATGGAGCCTGATGTTCGGCGCTGGCGCTTTGTCGGGCTTGCTCGGCATCGGTTCGGGAGCAATGAAAGTTCTTGCCATGGACCAGGCCATGAAAATTCCTTTCAAAGTGTCGACTACCACCAGCAATTTCATGATCGGCGTCACCGCTGCCGCCAGCGCCGCGGTCTATCTAAGCCGCGGATACATTGATCCAGGGCTTTCCATGCCCGTGGTGCTGGGTGTTCTTGCCGGCTCATTGCTGGGCTCACGAATTCTCGTCAAAGCGGATACTCGATGGTTGCGCTGGGTGTTCAGCGCCGTCATTGTGGTTCTGGGAATCGAAATGCTCTTCAAAGGACTCGCGGGACGAATCTAAATGGCCAGTGACCGAAATTGGACCGATCGACGGATTGAAACGGACCTTGGGAACCTGCTGCGCGGTGGTGTACTGCTTTCTGCCGCGATCGTGTTGCTGGGCGCGGCAATATATCTCGTGCGGCATGGGCATTCGCCTGTAGACTACCGGATGTTCCGTGGCGAGCCTTCAGACCTCCGCAACGTCCGCGGCATCTTCCGTGACGTGATCGCTCTTGAAGGACGAGGCATCATCCAGCTGGGATTGTTGTTGCTCATCGCGACTCCGGTTGCTCGTGTCGCCTTCTCGATCTTCGGATTTGCGGAAGAGCATGACCGCATGTATGTCATCGTCGCGTCAATCGTGCTCCTGATTTTGCTTTACAGCCTGATCGCATCCTCGTAGACAAGCCGGACTCTCAAATCTTCCGCGCCAGTTCCTAGCCCTCTGCACCAGCAAAAGAGAGCGATGTTTCGACTGGATATGGGCCGTCGGCCTCTGCATTTTTGTGCAGTCCTGACACAAAAGAAGGACGCGTCCTCTAGCTCGCTTGATTCATGGGAGCTGAGAGTTTGCCTTTCCAGTGTTGGTTTTTCAGTTTAAGGAGGTATCGCCACGGCGGGCAGAGCATGCCGCCCGACGTCTGGGTGGCTTCTCCTTTGCATCGCGCGCAAGGCGGGGAGCACCATGATTGCTGTTAACAGGGCCATTTCACTCACAGCCGGGCCGCGCTGGAAGCCCGTGATCGTCCGCGGTAGGAGGACGCCCGCTCCCGCCCCTCCAACCTCGATCCGCCCACCCTTCAACAGCTTATTCTGGTGACCTCCATCACATCTCCTCGTGATACCAGTCACGGCCCCAAGTTCATCCACCTTCTATGGTTGCTTCCAGGGTGAGGTCACCCTGAGGGTTCGGCAGGGAAGGAGGCTGTGAGCATGCCGGCAAATGGCGACACGCCGCATCCCGCGAAGGCAACCGAATTCAAACCTCGGCTGATCTTCTGGGAGGTCACCAAGGGCTGCAACCTGCGTTGCATCCACTGTCGCGCCACCGCCACTGAGCTCAGCTCTCCCACCGATCTCTCGACCAAGAAAGCGCTCGACATCATTGACCAGATTGCCGCCTTTGCCAGTCCCATCCTCGTGCTCAGCGGCGGCGAGCCCCTCTACCGCTCCGATATCTATCAGCTCGCCCGCTACGCTACCGACAAGGGATTGCGCGTCGCCCTCGCCACTAACGGAACCCTGGTCACCAAGGACGTCGCCCGCATGATCGCCGATTCCGGCGTGAAACGTGTGTCTATCAGTCTCGACGGCGCCGATGCCGCCACCCACGACACCTTCCGCGGCATCCCCGGAGCCTTCGAAGCCGCCCTCTACGGTTTCCGCAACCTCAAGCAAGTCGGCATGTCGGTGCAGATCAACATGACCATCGCCCGCCACAACGCCGGGCAGTTGCCCCAGGTTCTGGAGATGGCAAAGTCCATCGGCGCCGACGCTCTGCACACTTTTCTTCTCGTCCCGGTCGGCTGTGGCGTGGACATTGCCGCCGAGCAAATGGTGCCGCCCGAGGAATACGAGCGCATGCTGAACTGGTTCTATGATCGCTCGCTCGAAGGCGGCATCGAACTCAAAGCCACCTGCGCGCCGCATTATTTCCGCGTCGTGCGCCAGCGCCGCGTAGCCGATCGCCACGCCGCCGAGGCCGTCGCCCAAGCTTCCCCCGTCGCTTCCCCCACTCACCCCAATGCCATCGGACCGACCGACATGCTCATGCCCGGCGGCACCGGCGTTTCGCTTATGCCCCAAGGCCCTCCCCAGGGGCATCACACCGGACATCCCGGCGGACATCCCAACGACATGAACGCCATGACCAAGGGCTGCCTTGCCGGGACCGGTGTTTGTTTCATCTCGCACGAGGGCGAAGTCTTTCCTTGCGGATATCTCCCGGCCATCGCCGGCGATCTCCGCCGTCAGCCCTTCGCCGACATCTGGGACAACGCCACCGTCTTCAACCAACTGCGCGATACCGAAAATCTGAAAGGGAAGTGCGGCTGCTGCGAATTCCGCAACATCTGCATGGGATGCCGCGCCCGCGCCTTTGCCGCCACCGGCGATTATCTCGACGAGGAGCCCTTCTGCGTTTACGAGCCCAAGTCTCCGCACCTGCGCGCCAAACTCGCCGAACGCACGAGTTGAGTTTGTTCCTCCCGTGAAGCCTTGCGGGAAGAGGCCAACCATCCTCTTCCCGCTTTTTCTCTACAGCGTGTTTGATTCTGTTGACATCCTTGTAGCGCCGGCATCTTGCCCTCGCAGGTGGGGACGGGGGAGCGGAACGGCTGATCGTAGCCGCGAAGCGGCGTAAGAATTTAGCCCACGGCGCAAGCCGTGGGTCCCAAGTGGGAAATGAGCAAGCCCCAACGGGGCGAAAGAGAAGCCACGACACAGACCCCGGAGGGACGACACAGGAGTTGTCACGCGCACACTTTAGCCCCTGTGGAAACTGCCTGTCTCCGCAATATCCATATCGATGAAACACGCTTCTCGCGCTATCGGAACAAATCCAACTGCTGTGTCCCTTTCCCGCCGCGTGTCGGCTGGTTCCTTGCTCGGTGCCGGCTGCCAATTCCATATTTATCTCGCAGTGCGGCCATGAGCTGCGAGATGCGCTGTCCATATCCCTTGGGCAAGAAGGCGCGGCCGGCATAACGTCTACGGTAGGTTTCGACGAGGGCGGGAAAGTTTTCCTCAAGGAACGGCAGAAACACCGCCGCCGAACAGGGCTTCAGAAACAAGGGATTGGCAAAGATGAACGCTGCCCGCGCCACGCTCGCGGCCTTCACCAGCGCCTCCAGGTCGCGCGGCGCATCTGTGATCTCGGGCAAGACCGGCGCGCACATCACGCCTGCGCATACTCCGGCGACGTTCAGCTGCCGGAGCGCCTCCAGCCGCAGGTCGGGCCGCGGCGCCCGCGGCTCCAGGATCCGCGCCAGATCGGTCCGCACCGTGGTCACAGTCATGCTCACATGGAGCCGGTTGTTCTCCGCGACGCGGCGAAGAATCTCGACGTCGCGTACGATCAGGTTCGACTTGGTCACGATCCCGAGGTCCAAGCCGGCGTGGCGCGACAGCTCCTCGAGGATCCCGCGCGTCACCTCGAAACGCCGCTCCGCCGGCTGATAAGGGTCGGTCGCCGTGCCAATCGCGATCCCTTCCCCAGGCTTCACCCGCCGAAGCTCCCGCCGCAGCAACTCGGCGGCATGCTGCTTGACGAAGATCTTTTGCTCGAATTCGATGCCGTCGCGCAGCTCCATGAACTCGTGGGTGTAGCGGGCATAGCAGTATTTGCAGGCGAACTCGCATCCGCGATACGGATTGATGGCCCAGGCGAACGGCAAATTGCGACGGCTCACCACCCGGTTGAGCAGCGAGCGCGTGCCGAGCGTGAAATACTCCACGTTGTGGCCTTCGCGCAGCGACTCGCCCTCGGCGGCGATCCGGGCAATCCCCACTAATTTTGCCGGTGCTTCGACATTGGGGAGCAACGGAAGGGAAGTCATAGGCGAGGGCAGAGATTCGCTTTTTGTTCGCCATAGATTAGCGCGAGCCGAGACGCGTTGTCAACCCGGGGTGGGATGCGGGCAGTGGACCAGCTCAAATTGGCCCGCTAGCGTCTCGCTGCCGCACCGCCCAAATTCATAAGCGCTAACTTAAGGCAGACTCGTTTGCCGGGCCGTCGATCTGATGTCCAGCGGGAATCGGCAAGCCCGGACTGGAACTTCCAACTTCCCAGAAGCTGACTTGGCCAGCTTCAATGAATAGTCCCGCGATCTGCTCCATTTACCAGCAGAACGTCAAACGCTGCTGGCATTTGCCGGCACAGCAACAAAATAATGAGAACCCGGAGCGCGAATCCCCTAATCGCGCTCCGGCACCATCAGCCAGGAGACCGGCTGCGGTGAAGTTTTGCCTGGTGATCGGCGAGGCCTACACCGCGACGAATAGGATGGGCGGGCGCTTGCCGAATCGGCTTCCTACTTGCCGGTTCCGCTAAGCTGTACGACCTGTGTGCCCACCGCGTCTTTGATGTTCAAAGTCGCGGTGCGAGCGCCAGTGGCCGTGGGTTTGAATGTCACCGTGATCGTCCAGTCCCAGCCCGCCTTGCGGCTCGATCCGCAGGCCGACTTCGCGCTGAAGTCGCCCGGGTCCGAGCCGCCCAGCCTAATGCTGTTGATCGCCAGCGACGAACTCTGGTCGTTGGTGAGGATCACGGTCTCGGGTTTCTTCGTACCACCTTTGACCGTTCCATAGTTCACAGTGAGCGGTGTCCCCGCCCTGACGCAAAGTCCGCGACAAGGGCGGGGTCTCTTCATTGCGGACGGTGAGCGTCTAGTTCACCGTGAATTTCGTTGGGCTCTTGGCCGTTCCTCCCGGCGTGGTGATGGATATCGTCACCGCCCCAGCCGCTAGTCCCGAAGGCACCACCGCAGTTACCTCCGAGTCCGAAACCACAGTGAACGTTGTCGCCTTCACCGTGCCAAACTTCACCGTGGTGGCCTGAATCAGTCCGGTGCCGGTGATCGTCACCAAGGTTCCCGGTGGGCCGCTCGGCGGCGTGAAGCTCGTGATCTTCGGCGCCACCTTATACGTTTGCGGACTCGTCAGCTTCGTCCCGCCAGTGGTCACCGTGACCGCGCCCGTGTGCGCGCCAGCGGGAACCACAGCCGTGAGATAGGTAGTGCCCGAGAGCGTTACCGATGTCGCCGCCACGCCGCCGAACTTCACGACCGAAGCGTTACTAAAGCCCTGCCCGAACATGCCCACGCTCGCACCCACGTTGCCCGTCTTCTCGGTCGGCTCCAGATTCACAAAGGGCGCGTCGCCGGTAGCTACGCTGAAGAACGTGCCTTGGCAGCCCTGGGGACAGTTGGGGGGGATGGAGCCGCCAGAGGGAGTTGTTCCATACACCAGTCCGTTCGTATTCTGAATCAGCGTGGAGCTGGGCAAGTCCCCGTCAACAGGGGGGTTCGGGAACAGGAATGCCGAGAACGCCTTGGCGGAAGTCAGTTTGTAGATGCTGCCGTTGCCGTTAGGCCCGAAAGCCGGGTTAACCCCGTAGAAGGTTCCGTCGGTCACTTGCAGCAGATTCACTGGCGGACCGATATTGTTGACGCAGGACGCATCGGTCGCATTGTTGAAATCGTGCAAATCAGTAGCGACTCCGGCGAAAGTCAGCTTGTAGATATTTCCGGAGCCATTCGCCGCTCCCTGGTTCGTGGCTCCATACAACTTGCCATCCTTGCCCTGAATCATCCCAGTACATGGAGTCTGCCCGGTTGTGAACGCGAAGCCGTGAATTTCTTTGAAAACACCTTTCGTGCTGATCCTGTACACGCAGCCCGCGCCTTGGGTGTCCGGGCAGTCCGCAAGCGTGCCATAAAGATTGCCATCGCTGGCCTGGAACAAATTTGAAGAGTGGCACTCGTTGGGAAAAACAAAAGTGTGCAGATTCGTGTACACGCCCGCCGGGGTCATCCGGTAAACATTCCCGCAGACCTGAACTTCATTTCCAGACACGCCATAGAAATTGCCATCGCTGGCCTGGATCGGCGGGTATACGGGCAAGGAATCGCCGTTCACGCCAGTGAAGTCATGCAGATCGGTAAACACTCCGGCTGGCGTCAGCCGGAAAATGCTGCCGAGGCCAGTTTGCGGATTCCCTGTGATGCATGTGCCGTAGAAATTTCCGTCGCTGCCCAGCGTCAGCCCAGCGCCACCACAAAAGAGCCATTGCTGCGGGAAGCTGAAAAAGACGCTTTCCACTCCCGCCGGAGAAATCTCGTAGACCGCGCCGCTGCCGTTAGCTCCGCAGGCCGCACCACCCCCGTACATATTGCCGTCGCGGCCTTGCACGATGTTGCCTTCGGGAGCGCAGGCGTCGGTCGAACCGATTGGGAAGGTGTGCAGCACGGTGGGCGTCTGCGCCTGCACCGGAACGGCCGCTCCGGCGAACATAACCACAGCGGCGAGCATAGTGATCGCCATAGCAATCATGCCCGAGTGTTTACCCTGACGATGCTGCGAGTTCATTGGTGTTGTCTCCTGAGAGTGAATTACGTTTAGGTCTTCTTTGAAGGGGGGACCTTTTCCGCCACATCTGCTGCGACTGTTGCCCGGATTGCGCCGCTCGGTCAATGGTCTGAAGGTAGTGGGTGGCTAGTGTACTTCTGGCGAGATAAAGCCCCTATTTATATATGCTTGCGTGAACTTATTGCCTGGCAAGAAGGGCCGCGTTCGTGGGAGCCAAGTGATGCCGTTCCCCGCGCTAGGGCAGGTGGTAAACTACAAACTCCCCCACCGATCATTTTTATGGGCTCTGCACAAGCGCCTCCGGCTCTTCTCCGCTTCGGCGTGTTCGAGGCCGACCTCCGTGCGGGCGAACTCCGGCGCAACGGCGTCAAAGTCCGTCTTCAAGATCTGCCTTTTCGGGCGTTGACGCTGTTGCTGACCCGTCCCGGAGAAGTCATCACGCGCGAGGAGTTTCGTCAGGCACTCTGGCCCCCCAACATTTTTGTCGATTTTGAGCAAGGGATCAGCAGCGCCGTCATGCGCCTGCGCGACGCCTTGGGCGACTCCGCCGACAATCCAATCTTTATTGAGACCATCGAGCGCCGCGGCTACCGCTGGATCGCGCCAATCCATCCACCGGAGCCTCTCTCAGTTCAATCACAAGAGAAAGAATCGCTCGAAAAACAGGCGACTCCGGTGGCAGCGCCCGTGCCGTCGGGGTCCTCTTCGTGGTGGAAGCTGGTCTTTGTCCTCCCGGTGTTGGCGTTACTTTTCGCCGTATGGATGTTTCGTCCCGGTTTTCGCGGCGCCAAAGCGAGCGCAAGATCCGGTCAGGCTTCAGCGCGACGCCTGCATCAACCCGCCAACCGCGAGGCCGAAGATTCTTATCTCAAAGGCCGCTTCTACTGGAACAAGCGCACTCCCGAGAGCCTGAATCAGGCTTTGGAGGCCTTCACCCAGGCCATTGCGCACGATCCCAATTATTCGGACGCCTACGTTGGGCTCGCCGACAGTTACAACCTACTGCGGGAGTTCTCCGCAATGTCGGGGAATGAGGCCTATTTCAAAGCGTTTGCCGCTGCGAAGAAGGCGGTTGAGTTGGATCAGCAGTCTTCCGAGGCGCATGCCTCGCTGGCGTTTGTGACTTTCTTTGGAATGTGGGACGCTGCCGACGCCGAAAAGGAATTTCGCCGCGCCATCGAACTCGATCCGAACAATGCCAAGGCCCACCACTGGTACGCGACGTTTCTGCATACCCTGAACCGGCACGAGGAAGCCCTGACCGAGATTGACCTCGCGCGCAAACTTGCCCCCGACTCGCCATCGATCCTCGCCGACCAGGGGGAACTGCTGTGGGCTGCGGGACATCGCGAGCAAGCTCTGCAGATGCTGAAGCAACTCGAGATAGCCGAGCCAGATTCCGTTTCGCCTCACCGTTACTTGCGGTTCGCTTATTTTGAAACTGGCGACTATCCGAACTACCTCGCGGAGTTGAAGAAAGACGCTCTGCTCACACACGACGCGGCGCAATCATCGGCGGCTGAGGCAGCGGCGAAAGGCTTTGCCCAGGGTGGTGAACGCGGCTTGTTCGAAGCGCAACTTTCGGAACAGAGGAAGCTGTATGAACAGGAGAAGTTCTCACCTTATTTCGTGGCGCAGACCGAGGCTCGTCTCGGCGACGCGCGCGAATCGCTCAAGTACCTGACCATCTGCATCCAGTCGCATGACGAACGCGCGCTGGATCTTAGCGTTGACCAGAATTTCGCCAGCCTCCACGGCAATCCAGCCTTCAAGCAACTGCTCACCAAAATTGGCCTGCCGCCGGTCAAATGAACCGCAAAGAAAAACCAGCGCGGAACTTGGCACGCCGTCACCCGAGCAGCTTAGGTTAGCGTTCGCGCCGAACCGCCGCCCCCTCCTCCGGTAGAATGATGCGGTGCCCGAGCCCAAATCCAACCCCGCCAAAACTCTCGCCCAGGCCGGCCTTTTCAGCGGGCTCTCCGAACCCGAACTCGCTTTCCTGGCCCAGCGCGTCGTTTCCCGCAAATTCACCGCCGGGGCAATGGTCTTCTCCGAAGGCGACCCCTGCGCCGGCATGTACGTGGTCGAGTCCGGCCACATCCGGATTTTCAAGACTTCGGCCGGCGGACGCGAACAAGTGCTCAGCATTGACGGTCCCGGCGGTTCCGTCGCCGAACTTCCCGTCTTCGACGGCGGCAACTATCCAGCTTCCGTCTCCGTGGTCGAAGATTCCACCCTGCTCTTCATCGGCAAGCAGGACTTCCAGGCGCTCTGCCTGGCTCATCCCCAGGTCGCGCTTAAGATGCTGCGCGTGGTGGGCGCGCGCCTGCGCCGCCTGGTCGGGATCATCGAGGAACTTTCCTTCACCACGGTACGCCACCGGCTCGCCGCATTCCTCGTCCGGCTGGCGCAGCGCGAAGGCACGCACACCACCGCGGGCATCGAAATCACTCTCCTCGCCAGCAACCAGGAACTGGCTGCTCAGATCGGCACCGTCCGCGAGCTGGTCTCCCGCAACCTCAGCCGCTTCCAGTCGGAGAACCTCATCCACATGGACGGCCGGCGCATCGTCATCCCCGACCTCAAAGCACTCCAGGCGGAACTCGAGGGCGGCGCATAAATGGGTGTTGGGTGTACTTTGCGTGAACGCCCTGATTACGCCAGCAAGGCCGATGCCGTCACCAGGCCGCCGGTCGAGCGGCTGGAAGGAATCGGTGAGACAATTGGGCGGGCGTTAGGAGGCAAGCAGAATGAGGCTTCTGGTTGAGGTCGTAATCATCGTGATTGTGATCTTCGTGGCGGTTCGCTTTTTTCGGAAAAGGGGATAAGCCAACTCGGTGCGCCGGTAGGTGGCGTGGCCAGCCTAAGCGGGAACCTGAACGGACACCAACTCCGGGATGCACCGCGAAGTCTGGATCGATTTGAGAGCGTCTTCCGCTGTGAGCCTTCCCATCATCAGTGCCAGCTTACGGTGGATTGTCATCTCGACTGGCGTCCGATCAATTCGCTTCACGTATTGAGCGGAGCGAGCACCGGCACGGTTCACTTTTACGACAAACTTGATGTTTTTCATGTTTTCTCCTGCTTGCTCAAAATGACAATGTCTGGAAAGCTAGGCTGTGGGAAAACTGCCTCACGCCCTCAACTGGAGCGGGTACGCCTTGTCAGGTTCAAGACTTTCTCCTGCCGGAAACTTTGAGAACTTCCACGAGTTTCTGCCTGATTCTGCTCCGCTTGGACTTCCGGCCTTCGATCTCTTTCGCAGTCGGGGACTCGAGCGGGGAAGTGCCCTCCGCCCGGTTCAGAATCAACAACTCCTTGATGAGAGCTGTCACCCGCTCGGAATCATCACTCATCTGCACACTCGACCCTATCTGGCCGGCGAGACCGGCGGGACAACCCACAATTCTTTGTCGGAAGCTTCAGGCGTCTCACTCAGGAGTGCCAGCGGACATATCTCTTGGTGCTCTTTCAAGTCATTCCTGGCGCGCTCCATACCGACGTTCTTCTTGGCTGCAAGCTCTGTGCTCACCCGATAATAGGCAGCGGAACGAGCTTCGATGTACTGGCTGCGCCTGGATTCAAGAGTCTCTTCCAGATTCCTACACTCTAAGCAATCCATGGGTATCCCTCCAGCTTCCCGGCAGGCCTCCGGGTAGCGGTGGATGTGGTCCCTTTACCGCTCCTGTTTGAGGATCTCTTGTTCGGCGCGGAGCCAGTCCTTCAGGTCTTGGCCCGGTTCACCGCCACGGCTTTGATACAGCTCATAGGCGCGGGCTCTGATCCTTTCTTGTGACGGGACAGGATCTGACATCATCGTCACCTTGCGAGGAGAGCTTGTCGGGCCGGCGACAAACTGCGGCTTCGGCTGCCTTTGAGCCTTTGGATCGATCATTGGGTAACCTCTGGGTGCTGCGGACTAAGAGGGAAGTACTTCAGACTAACTGACTTAGCTCAGAGGATCTGAAAGAGGAGAAGACTACTCGCTCACTTTTAAGAATACGCTTAACTTGCACGCGTGTCAAAGCCGAACCCGCTCAGACCGCCCACGGCTGCGGCCCACGAGTGCCGTGACAAAAGTCATCGCTACCGCCATCCGCTTCTCCTAGATTGACCCTAGGCGCAGCCCCCGGGGCTGCCAGGAGAAAATAATGACTTTGACCGCCACCAAGAACGTCCGCGACTACGCCATTGAGACGCCCCAGACCATTCCCGTGTTCGAAAAGCTGGGCATCGACTTCTGCTGCGGCGGCAACCGCCCGCTGGAAGAGGTCTGCGCCGCCGCCAACTTGAATCTGGACGAGGTGCTGCGCTCGCTCGAGACCGCCACGGCCGCGCCGGTGCGGCTTTCCGAACGCCAGTTGCAGGCCGGCTCGCTCGCCGAGCTGACGGCCCACATCGTCCGCACCCACCATGCTTTCGTGCGCCGCGAAATTCCGCAAATTGAGAGTCTCGCCGAGAAGGTCTCGACCAAGCATGGCGCCAACCATCCCGAACTCCTCCACATTCGCAGCGTCTTTCACGGCGTCGGGCAGGAACTCATGATGCACATGATGAAAGAGGAGTCCGTCCTGTTCCCCTACATCGAGCGCATGGAAGAAGCGGTCGTAGAGCACCAGCCCATCCTGCCGCCACCTTTCGGCAGCATCGCCAACCCGGTGCGCATGATGGAGCAGGAACACGCCTCGGCCGGCGCTGCCGTCAAGGCCATGCGCGAGGCCAGCCACGACTACACTGCGCCCGAAGATGCCTGCGCCAGTTATCAGGCGTTCTACCGCGAGCTCGACGCCTTTGAGAAGGATCTGCACCAGCACATTCATCTCGAAAACAACGTGCTCTTCCCCCGTGCGATTGAGATGGAAACCAGCGGCCGCCATTAATCCATCCGACTTTGAAGGGGCGTGCCTCCCGGCCGCCCCTTAAACGCGAGTACAATAAAGTTAGTCCCGGTAGGTCCCAGACGCACACTTTTCCCGCGCCCTCAAGCGCTGTCCTGGCCATCAAGCAGCAAAGGGCACGCAGATGTTGAGCACAATGATGAACAGAACGACCGCCGCCGGACACGCGGTGCTAACGATCCTTCTCGGCTCCGCCGCGCTACTCGGTCAACAGAAGCCAGTCGCGCCCAGCTCTTCGCTGGCGCTCGAGCTGCCCGTGATGCTGCGGCAAGAAGTGGTTGCCGGCACGACCCCGGTCGGCGCCAGGATCCAGGCCAAACTCGCGGTTGGCACCCTGGTGAATCGCGTAGTAATTCCGCAAAACGCCGTCTTGTCCGGAGAAATCATCGAGTCGGTAGCCAAGTCGGCAACGGGTCCGTCCCGCCTGGCCATTCGCATGGACTCCGCGCGGTGGAAAAATGGATCGGCGCCCCTCAAGGTTTACTTGACCGCCTGGTATTATCCCCCCTTGCGACCGCCGCCGGATGATGATCTCTCGTCACTGGGCTCCGTGATCAGTCCGAGACGTCGCGCCGGCACCGCCCCGGACCCCAACAACCCTGCGTCGCCGACATTTCCAGGGAGTGACCCAGGCAAGGACGCCGGCACCGCGCTCTCAGGCATTTCGCCACACCGCGCTCTGATCAAAAATGTACACTCCACACGCAATAGCGATGGAGTCGTTACCCTTACCTCCACGCGTTTCAATATCAAGCTTAAGAAGCAGACCGTCTACGTCCTCGCCACCGGCGACCTGCTGCCGGCGAAGTGACAAGCTTCGCGCTGGGGTTGCCCCGCGTCTCGCTTTTCGAGACGTGGGACCTTTTCTCGCGCCCGGGCTCAGCACACTCCTAGTTTCTTTTTAATTTCCACGTCACGTCTTGCTTGTAAGGCGGGAGATTACTCGATTGCCGCGTAGGTGCTTACCATACCTAGAATCATCTCTCGGGTGAGGCGGATACCATGCTCTTCACCCGGATCAACCGCTATTTCGCATTCTCCGGTTTTCGCTATGTCCAGCATTCTTGGCCACAGGCTCTTTCCCTCAACTTCTATGATCATGGAATCGCCTAGCTGAGAACTCATCTCAGTTAATAAATGACGTTTGGGATCAATGAAAACCGGAAGCTCGCGCACATTGTTTGCAGATGGATAAGTAAGAAAACGAATATTCTCAAGATTGTCAGTGGATTTTTGAGCAATTGCCCAAAATCGACCCATAAATAGTTGCTTGTATAGGATCACAGCAAGGGCAGGATTCCTTTTTAATCCTTTTAGAGTCTCGATAAGTGCATTATTCATTTTCTGAAATCTCTCAGAAGAACTATCCAAATGTCATATGTTGAGAGGGAGCAAAGAATAGGGCCGGGCGACACTGCTCGCATTATCAGTTGCCCGCTCCGCTCGCTTTCCCCAGCTTGATCTCCCGCTTCCCGTGGCACTCTGTCGCAGGATCGTAGGTTGCCGTCCCCACCAGTTGATCCTTCGACGCCTCGAACTCCAGCAACGAGCGCCGGACACGCGACGGCAGTCCGGTGAACTTCACTTTGCCGTCCGCATTGGCGCCGGCTTGGAGATCGAGCTTGTGAAATCCGCCAAAGCCATACGCGATGTGAACTTTGACGGTCGCTGCCCCGGCGGGCTTGCCATCGGCAGTGGTGACCGTGAATTCAACCGAGCACGGCCCTACCGCGCCATCGATTACTGGCACTGCTTGCGCGGCCGCCGGGGCCGGCGCGGGCGTCGCCTGCGGGTTCGATTGCGCGGAAACTGCCGCGCAAAGTGCACAGGCCATCAGGACAGCACAGGACAAAACGAACATTGTTTTATTCATGAGGTGAACATCAAGATTATATCGTCGCAATTGAGCGCGGCTGGAGGCGCGTAACCGCTTCTGGCGGGTGGCCCGTCCAAGCTTTGCTTGGGCGGGTCTTAAATGTGAGGGCTCTGGGCGCTCAGCTTTCGATCAGAGATGCATAGGTCCCCTCGAGAAACTCGCATCAGGGGTAGGGGTCCTTCGACTCCGCGATTCGATTCGCGATGCGAATCGAATCGCTCCGCTCAGGATGACAAGGGAAAAGAACGTAGCCGAGCAGCGAGTAGCGAGTCGCGCCTGAGACCTGACACCTGATGGCTGACGGCTGACAGCTGAGAGCTGGTTCCTGATACGCTGCCAGCTATGGCCCACACCATTCTCGAGGCTCTCCGCACCTTCATCGTCGAGTATGGCTATTGGGCGGTGGCGCTGGCGCTGCTCGCGGAGAACGCGGGACTGCCGGTGCCGGGAGAGACCACGCTCCTGCTCGCCAGTTTCATGGCGTATTCCGAACACCGGTTGCACCTGGGCTGGATCATCCTAGTGGCCACCTGCGCCGCCACCCTGGGCGACAACCTGGGTTACGCGATTGGTCATCACGGGGGACGGCCACTGCTGGAGCGTTATCAGCATATTTTCCGGATCCCGCGGCGCACCCTGGCGCGGGGTGAAAAGTTATTCGCGCGCTACGGCGCGGTGACCATCTTCTTCGCCCGCTTCCTTTTCGGCATGCGGGTCGTGGCCGGGCCGCTGGCCGGCGTGCTGTGCATGCCCTGGAAAGCGTTTGCCTTATTCAATCTGTTGGGGGCGGCGGTCTGGGCCACGGTCATCGCCAGCGCCGGATACCTGTTTGGGCGGCACTGGCGGACGCTCGCGCGCGTTCTGAACCGGCTCGACGTGGCGGTGGCGATCGTGGCTCTGGTTGCAGTCCTGTTTTTCTGGTGGAGACAGCGGCGCCGACGTCAGCCGGAAAGTGGATGAAGCGTACCTTCCGTCACTTCCACCGGCCAGTCCGGCGGCATATGCTGGCAGAGGCATGACCCGGGTGGTGAAAAAGGCGCTGGTGCTGGTTGTGGGCTGGGGCTTCATTCTGCTCGGCATTGCAGGGCTGTTTTTGCCGGTATTGCAGGGGATTCTGTTCCTGATGATTGGATTGATCATTCTCTCCACCGAGTACGTGTGGGCGCATCATCTGCTCGCTAAGATACGGTCGCGTTTCCCGAAAGCGGCGGAGGCGGCGGACCGCGCCCGGGAGAGAGCCACGCGCTGGTTGCGGCGCATCCACGGGCGCGAGGGAGTGCAATGATCGCGACGAGCATGGCGGAACCGGCGAAAGGGTCGCGCTTCGGACTCTCCGAGGTATGGGTCCGGTTTCTGGTCGCCATCGCCGGACTGGTGCTGGCCTTCGGGGCGGCGCTATTTTCGACGGTTTCGCGCGAGTCGGGAAACACCTGGGCCACCATCATCCTGGCTTCGGCGGCCCTGCTGCTGGCGACGCTGGTGGGGCTGACCACGGTGCCCTATCTGGCGCGGCAGGTGGTGACGGCGCGCATCCGCGAGGCCATGGACTATGACGTCACCCGGGCCGGCATGATCTACATTGCGATCACGGTGGTGATCGGGATTGCCGCCATCAACACCGGCAACAACCTGCTCTACATCATCGTGGCGGCGCAGCTGGCCGCCATCCTGGTTTCGGGAATCGCCTCCGCGCTGGTGCTGCGCCACCTGGAACTCGACATCCATCTGCCCGAGCACGTCTTTGCCGGGCTCCCGCTTCTGGCCCGCCTGCGGTTGCACAACCCAAGCCGCTGGCTGCCTTCGTTCTCGATCCGGGTGGTGCCCGCCAAGCGAGGCCCGAAGAAGAGCTGGCGCTGGGAGGCGTACACGTTCTCCCTGCCGCGCAATCGTCCGCCGGAAAGCCAGTGGTTCCAGCTGCCCGACCGCCGCCTGCGGCGCGTGGTCGAGAAACCGGAGCGGCCCATCCTCGAGCAGACGGTTTACTTTCCCTTCCTTGCTCCCGCCCAGGAATTGCGCGCCGACCTGGAGATGAGCTTTCCGGCGCGCGGCCGCTACCGCGACAACAGCTTCGGATTAGCCACCCGCTTCCCCTTCGCCTTCCTGCTGAAAACACGGCGCATCGCCCTGGCCCGCGAGGTGATTGTGTATCCGAAGGTCGAACCCCCGGACGAATTCTTCGAAGTCCTGCCCATGGTCACCGGGGAGTTTGAGACCTTTATGCGCGGACGGGGCTACGATCTCTACCGCATCCGCGAATACATGCCGGAGGATTCGGCCCGCCACGTAGACTGGAAAGCGACGGCGCGCACGGGAACGCTGAAGGTGCGCGAGTTCAGCCGCGAGGACGAGCGCAAACTGCGCATCGTTTTCGATAATCCACTCCCCGGAGTCCTCCCATCCGAGGTTTACGAGCGCGCGGTCCACTTGGCCGCCTCGCTGGGGTGGTATTACTGCCACGAGGATGCGGAGATTTCTTTTGTGGCGCCGGGACTGGAGCCCACCGGCGATGTTTTCGCCTTCTTGCGCTACCTCGCGCTGGTGGGACCAGAGGAGGCCACGTCGGTGTTGCAGCGCCTCCGGGCCAGCGAAGACTACAACGTGATCGTGACCGCGCGGGAGCGCTCCCAGTTGCCGCCGGGCCTGGCTGCGCGGTCCTACATTATTTCGCTGGCTGGGCAAACCTCGGCCGAGCCGAAGGTGGGACGCTAGCGGTTGAGCCGGGAGCCGAAGGCTGCCCTGGCGGCTCGGTGTCCCGCTAGTTTTTTCTTTTCCTCGCGCCTGATTCCACATATACTCCGCCCGGATGTGGGCCAGAAGGGGTGTTGCTTCCTCATTTCCAATCCACGCTGGCGCTGCCCGCGGGCCGCGGCCAGGAGGAGGTGCAAGTGTTGATCGGTAATCTGCTAAAGGGCCAAACCATGGTGTCGGCCGAGGTCCGGCAAACGGTGCTGGAGGTAGCCCGCGAGATGGTCAAGCACAACATCGGTGCGGTGCCGGTCCTCCGAGACGGTCAACTGGCGGGCATTTTCTCTGAGCGCGACCTCATGAGCCGCGTCGTCGTGGCCGGAAAGCACCCCGCCCAAACCCTGGTCAGCGAAGTTATGACCGACGATCCCCTGACGATTGATCCGAACGACAGCCTGGAAACCTGCATGACCCTCATGCGGCGACACGGCTTTCGCCATTTGCCGGTGTGCCAGGGACGCGAACTGAAGGGTGTGATTTCCTTGCGTGATGTCCTGCTGCACGACCTGGACGAAAAGGACGATGAGGTGCGCATGATGCGGGCCTACTTGCACTCCTCCCCGGATATGGGATGATTGACGGAATTGTCCAGACAGGAAGAAGCCGGTAACCGGTTACTAAAGTTACCGAAGTTCGTTGACCTAACGGGCGATGCTGCTTAATGTATAAGCGAGGGGGAGGCTGGGAGTTCGTTGTTGTCCTGCTGTCCCCCGAGCTACTGGCCCATGAATTGGCATAGCCAGATCGTTTATCAGTGCCTCTGGTGCGCCCACCCGATCCTGCAATTGGCGGTGGCGGTGGCTCTTTGGCGGCGCAAGCTCTACCGGCGGTTCCCCGTGTTCTTCATTTATATCCTGGCGCAGATTACGATTTTTGCCGTGACGTTTCCAGTCTGGCGGGCGGGCAATTACGCGTGGTTCTTCTGGTCCTACTGGCTGGGAGCAGTGGTCAGTGCGATCCTGGGATTCAAAGTCATTCATGAGGTTTTTCTCGATGTGTTCCGTCCCTATCACACGCTGAAAGATCTGGGTACGGTCGTGTTCCGGTGGGCGGGCGTCGTCATGCTGATGGTGTCGGCGATCGTGGCGTTTTCCAATTCCTCTGACCACAGTCCGCTGGCCCACGCTGTGATTACGCTGCAGCGCTCGGTACGTCTGGTGCAAACCGGGCTCATCCTGTTCCTGTTGTTGTTCTCCCGGTTTCTGGGAGTGTCGCGGCGGCAGCAGAGCTTCGGGGTCGCCCTTGGCTTCGGATTGTTCGCCAGCGTGGAACTGGTGATCCTCGCCTTGGCCTCGGGGGGCTTTCTGCGTGAGTCGGGTCTGGGCGTGGTTAACATGATGACGTACAATCTCGCGATCCTGACTTGGCTGGGCTACTCGCTGGCCAGCAAAGTTGTACGGGAAACTGTCGCGAACCCTTTGCAGACCCAGCGCTGGGAGCAAGGGTTAGCCGATCTTCAACATCCCGCAGATTCCCATTCCCTGATCCCGATGTTCGAGGGCATGGTCGAGCGGGCCTTCTCGCGGAGTTCGAACCTGGGCGATGCGGCCGACGTAGAGGAGCCTTTCCCCCCGCAGCAAGCCGAGACTACGCGCCGGCGCATTTCGGCCACGGCCGGTGCCGGTGGGTCCGGAAGCCACCACTAGATCTTAGGGCGCTCGGACCTTCCTTCAAGAAACCTGTCAAGTGGAAATTTCTTGCAGCAAAGGTCTTGTCCAAGATTCCAACACCGGGTCGGTAAACTCATAAACCGTTACATTAACTAATCTGCACAGGGTCCAGTCCTGGGGCGGCCAGGGATATCATTGGACTATGCGAGGGGTGACCGGTTCCGGCCAATCTCCTGGGTCCGGCAGCGCAAGGCCCTAAGGATTCAGAAATTTGCGGGCCTGTGTATAATTTCCTGCCACGGAGACTGGCGGTTTATTTGCCGCTCGCTTCGTGGTGTATCCCAAGGAGAAAGACGATGAAACGTTCGCTTAGAGCGTTACTTCTGTTGGTAGGTCTACTGGGCACATACGTCTACGCTTCCGTCCCCAGAGTTCCCGCTCCGGACGGTGGGCCGATTCCGATATGCCCGCCCAGGCACCCAATGTGCGACTTGTAGTCGCAATTGGCAAGGTCACTAAAGTAACCTGTCGTAATGAGTACCGTAGTGACAATAGGGCTGGCCTTCGGCCAGCCCATCTTTCTGCTGTTCTGCCCCGTTTTCGAACCAGTCCGCTCGTTGGTGGGTGGGCTCGCCGGCTTAGTCCTTCTTCGGTCCGTTCGCCAGCGCGGGCGAAGAACCCTCCGAGTCGCTCTCGGTGCTGACGTACTGGACGATGATGGAAATGCGGCGGTTGGAAGGCTCCAGCGGATCCTGCGGAGTACGCAGCCGCTGGTCGGCGAAGCCCCGCACCTGTGAGACCTGGTCGGACCGCAGTCCGGACTGCTGCATGAGGCGCCGGGCGGCGTTGGCGCGATCGGCGGAGAGTTCCCAGTTGGTGTAGTTTCCATTGCCGGCATAAGGCTTGGCGTCGGTGTGGCCTTCGACGGAGATGCGGTTGGGAAGCTGTCCCAGTTGCTGCGCCAGCAGGACCAGCAGTTCTCTCCCGCTGGCGTTGAGGTCGGAACTTCCGCGGTCGAAGAAAGTGCCTTTCTCCGATTCCAGCAACTCGATGCGCAGACCTTCCGCGGTGACCGTCATCTCGATGTTCTTCTGCAGCTTCTCCAGCGCGGTGATGTCGTGGATGCGCTTCTGTAACTGCTCCTTGAGCTGCGACAAGTCATTCTTGGTGAGCTTGATGTTTTCGCCCGCGCCCGACATATTCGTGCCGACCATCTTCGACTTTCCCGTGGGGTCTTTGAAGTAGCCGCCGACCGCTTCCTGGACCTGCTTGCTGCTATTCATCAGCCAGAGCACGATGAACAACGCCATCATGGCGGTGACGAAGTCGGCGTAGGCAACCTTCCAGGCGCCGCCGTGATGCCCGTCGTGGCTGGCCTTGCGTTTGATGATGATGGGCGGCGCGGGCATCGGGGTCACTGCGCCGCTGCCGCGGCGGCTTCAGCGGGGGCCGGGGCTGCCGCATCCACTTTCGGGGCACGGCAAGCTTTTTCGACTTCGGTGAACGAGGGACGCAGGTGTCCGGGCACGGCCCGGCGCCCGATCTCGACCGCCATGATGGGAGCAATGCCTTTGAGGAAGGCAATCATGACCGCCCGCAACACTTGCAGGTAGGCGCGTTCCTCGTCGGCGGTCTTGCCCAAGCGCGCGGCCAGGGGTCCGACCAGTCCGTAGCAGAGCAAGACGCCAAGGAAGGTGCCCACCAGGGCGGCCGCCACTTTGCGCCCGATCTCCTCCGGCGGTCCGCCCAGCGCGCCCATGGTGATGACGACACCCAGCACTGCGGCCACAATCCCCAGTCCGGGCAGCGCATCGGCGGCGGTGCTCAGGGCGGCCACCGGCTGGGTCGCATCGTGGTGATGCACCTCCATGTCGTTGTCCAGCATCTGGTCGAGATCGAACACCTCGACCCCGCCACTGACCGCCATGCGCATGGTGTCGCACACGAAGCTGACGGCATGGTGCTGGTTCATGAAATCCTTGTACTTGGAGAACAAGGCGCTTTTCCCCGGTTCCTCGATGTCGTTTTCCAGCGCGACCAGACCCTCGCGCCGCGCCTTGTTGAGGAGATCGAACATCATCTTCAGGGTTTCGATGTAACGCTGCCGGGTGTACCGCGCAGAGCCGAATACGCTGCCCAAGCCGCCCGCGATCTGCTTGAGGACGTGCAGCGGGTTGGCGATCAGCACCGTGCCCGCACTCGCGCCGCCGATGATGAGCAGTTCGGCGGGCTGGAGGAGGACGCGGATGTTGCCGTGCTCCATCAGGTATCCGGCGGCGATGCAGCCGAAGACGACGACGATGCCAATGATGGCAAACATAGAGCATCAACCTCGCACCGGCCCGGGCGAAGGATCGCTGGCCCCCGCCGCCGCGGCGTAGGAGGGCCGCAGGTCACGGAACAGCGATTCCAGCGTGTCGCCGGGACGGGCGACCGCGTGCGCTACAACCGCTTCGATCAGGAAGCGGTCGCCCCACCAGGACACTTCCGACTGGCTGACCAGGTTCCAGACCTTTTCCGCGGTGGCGGCCACCCGGATCGGACTGGCCGACTGCAGCACGGCGAGAAATTCGTCCTCACCCCAGCGTCCCAGGAAATTTTCCGGATCCAGGCTGTGGCGCAGGGTCTGCGCCGTGGTGTGCAGAAACGGAACCACGGATTCGGGACCGTGCTGGGAACGAAACTCGTCCAAGCCCAAGACACGAATCCGCAGCAAGCCGAAGCCGCCATGCGATTGCTCCAGCCCGGCCAGAGACTCGGCCAGGACGGCGCGGGTCAGACGCGGCGAGGGAATGCCGGTGACCGGGTCAAGACAGCCGAACATCAATCGCCCCAGCGCTTCGGGGCGGGAGTCGGCCAAGGCTTCTTCGAAGGTCACGGCGACGCCAGCCATGTAGTCATGGGCATCGAGGAGTGGCAGAGTTCGGACTTGCACCCCCAGCCGGTGCCCCTGCTTGTGCAAGACGAAGACGAACGCTTGCTGCGGGTGGCGGTCGTGAAACGTGGCGGACACCGGACAGCGTTCCGGGCAAAGTACGCGGCCCTGCCGGTCGCAGTGCCGCAGCGGATCTCGGCACGGCTTGCCCATCACCTCCTGTGCCAAGTAGCCGGTGATCTCTTCCGCGCCCCGGTTCCAAAAACGGACGCGCCGCTCCCGGTCCAGGAAGTAGACGCCTACCGGCAACTGCTCCAGGACGGCACGGAAGCGCGCGCGATCATCCAACAGGTCGGACATGCACACACTTGGCCTGCCATGGTAATCGGCAAAAAAGGGGTGGAACTTCAGGAGTTGGGACGTACTTGCAGACTGCGGCCGAGGGCGGCGGCGTCGAAGATAGGAGGCTGGCAGGTGAGCCCCGAGCACAGGACCGCAAAGGAGCGCTTTTCCTTCAAGGCCGGAAGATTGGGGATGGTCTGGGCCAAAGCGGGAGGCAGGTTCTGGGGTACGGCCTCGCTGGCCGACAGACACAAGACCGCCTTATTCAGCGAGGGAGCCGCCAGAGCCGCCCGATGCAGCTGGCGGGCGGATTCATCCTGCCCGACGACCACCACCTGGGTGTGTGGTTGAGTGAGGCGCGTCACCGCCAAGCCGTACGTGGCCGCGAAGAGGCCGAATTGCGGGGCGGCGCCGGCGAAGGTCTGGAGCGTGCGCTCGGCCTGGTCGCGAAACGAGGGATCGTTGGTGTAGTGATGCAGCCGCAACAACGCAATCGCCGCCGCTGAATTGCCCGCCGGAGTGGGCGAATCCTGAAACGGTTTGCGCCGCGTGCCCAGGATGCCGAGCACGGCCTGCTCCGCGGCTGACTTGCCGGCCTCGCTGCCGGCCGTGTCGAAGAAGGCGCCGGTAATCGGATCGGAGAAACGAGCCAGCATCGTATCCGCGATCGCGCGTGCGAAACGGAAGTAGCTGAGGTCGGCGGTAGCTTCGTAGGCATCGAGGCAGGCGATCACGGTGAAGGCGTAGTCGTCGAGCACGCCGGCGGTGTCGCGCGGTTCGGCCTGCGGATCGGAGTAGGCGATCACGTGTTTCAGTGTGGGGCGGACATTCTTGTCCGCCGCCGTTGACTCAAGCCCGGCGTGCCAGCCTTCCGCGAGCAGACGATCGAGCGAGCGCAGCGCGAAGCGGCGGGCGCCGTCCAGATCGAGCACTCCCGCGGCTTCGAGGTAAGCGGAAACGCACATGGCGTTCCATGCGACGTAGACGGTTTTGTCAACATACGGGGTGGGACGCTCGAGGCGCGCGGCGTACATCTTCTTCTTCGCGGAGGTGAGCAGCTCGCGGACGCGGTCTTCGGTAAGGCTCAAGCGGCGGGCGATCTCGTCCACGCCGGCGCGAACGTAGAGCACGTTCTTTGCGGGATTGTGGTGCATCTCGCCGATCTCGTTGATGTCGTAGTGGAGGCCGGCAACCTGTAATTCTTCTGCGGTGAGGACCGCTTTCGTTTCTTCGACGGTCCAGGTGAAGTAGTCGCCGTCATCGTCCATGGAGTAGTCGGCGTCCTGCGAAGCGTAGAAGCCGCCGTGCTGGCGGTCGCTGAGCCACTCGTCCATCCAGCGCATCATGTCGCGCGCCACCGCGGCGAAGAATTCCTCGCCGGTCGCCTGGTAAGCATGCACGTAATTCTTGAGCAGCTCGGAATTGTCGTAGGACATTTTCTCGAAGTGGGGAACGATCCAGCGCTCATCGACCGAGTAGCGATGGAAGCCGCCGGCGAGCTGGTCATAGACGCCGCCGCGCGCCATTTTCTCCAGCGTGGTTACAAGAATATTGCGGAGTTCTGCGTCGCCCGTGCGAACGGAACGATCCATCAGCAGATCGAGCGCCGCCGGATGCGGGAACTTCGGGGCGTTGCCGAAGCCGCCATTGCGCTCGTCAAACATCTTCCGCGCCGAGTCGACGATCGCGTCAATCAGTTCGGCTGAGACGTTTCCGCTGTGGCCGGCAAACGACTCCGCCTGTGCGATCGCGCTGATGACCATCTCGGACTGCTCGACCACTTCGCCATGCTTTTCGCGATAAGTGTCCGCAATCGACAGCAGCACGCGTTTGAAACTGGGCCGCCCATACTGATCCTGAGGAGGGAAGTAAGTCCCGCCGTAGAAAGGCTTGCCTTCGGGCGTGAGGAAAGCGGTGAGCGGCCAGCCGCCCTGTCCGGTGAGCGCGCCGACCGCGGCCTGGTAGCGGCTGTCAATGTCGGGACGCTCGTCGCGGTCCACTTTCACGGCGATGTAGTTCTCGTTGACGATCTTCGCCACCTCGAGATCGTCGTACGACTCGCGGTCCATCACATGACACCAGTGGCACCAGACCGCGCCGATATCGAGCAGCATCGGCTTGTTCTCGCGCTTCGCGGCGGCGAAGGCCTCCTCGCCCCACTCGTGCCACTGGATCGGCTGGTGCATGGCCGACCGCAGGTAGGAGGAAGAGGCGCGGGCGAGGGAATTGTGGGAGGCGGTAGTCATCAGGAAAGTTTATCGCGAGACCCACGAAGACGGGGAACTCTGCGACCGGTTTGTTAAACAAGGGTCCCGCCCACGGAGTCCTTGCCATTGACTGGGCGGGGCGTGCTGGTTTCGCGCTTGCACTTTCACTTTGGCTTTCCTCCGCCACCAAGATTAAAATGGCCGCATCTAACGCGCACCTCGTCCAATGGCTGAGCCCATAGACCTCAAAACCAACCCTGTTGCCGAGAACCTCACGGGCACCACTGTGGGCCGCTTCGTGGTGCGCCGGCGGCTGGGAGCCGGCGGCATGGGCCAGGTCTACGGCGCCGATGATCCGACCCTCAAGCGCTTTGTCGCCCTCAAGCGCGCGGTCACCAAGTCGCAGTCTGCGCTGGCTAACCCCAAACGCTTCCTCAAGGAGGCGCAGCGCGCCTCCGCTCTCAACCACCCCAACATCGGCTCCATGTATGACGTGGTCGAGCATGGCGGTGAACTCTGGCTGGTGATGGAGTACATCGAAGGCGAAACCCTTCGCCACCGCTTCGGGCGGCCGATCTCCCGCGAGGAGTTCTTCGCCATCGCCACCCAGTGCTGCGAGGGCTTGCAGGCCGCGCACGAGAAGGGCATCATTCACGCCGACATCAAGCCGGAAAACATCATGCTCACCCCCAACCAGAGGGTGAAGATTCTCGATTTCGGTGTCGCCCGCCGCGCCTGGCGCGCCGTTCCCGACGAAGCCACGCGCAGCATGGAGACCCTGTCCGTCACCGGCGGCACGCCGGCATACATGGCGCCCGAGGTGCTCCTGCAGAAGCCCGATGACGGCCGCTCCGACCTGTTCTCGCTCGGCCTGGTCTTCTACGAAATGCTGGGCGGTGAGCAGCCCTTCCACAGTGACAGCCTAGCCACCACCGTCGCCCGCATCGTTCACGAGGAACCCCCGGCGCTCAAGAATGTGCCCGAGCCTCTGGCCGCGATCATCACGCGCATGCTGGCCAAGAATCCCGACGCCCGCTATGCCTCGGCCGAGGCCGTGCTGGCTGACCTGCGCAAGGTGCAGCAGGGCGGAACTCCGCAACGCTCCTCGGGCATGTCGGTCGCGGCTCATCTGCACCAGCGCCGCATCGCCGCTGCGCTAATCGTCTCCCTGGCCGTGGTGGCGGTTCTGGTCTCCCTGCCATCCGTGCGCCGTCTCTACCGCTCCTCGTTGACGAAAATCGGGGCGACGAAAATCGGCGCAGCGGCCGGTGCCGCCACGCCTGGTCTACCCCAAACCAAGATCCTCGCCGTCCTTCCGTTCGCTGCTATAGACGGCAATCCCAAGCTCACCGCCCTCGGCCAGGGTCTGGTGGAAAGTCTCGCCGCCAAGCTGGGCAAGCTCACCGAGGACCGCCCCTTCGAAGTGGTCCCGGCGCGCAACCTGCAGGATAAGAAAATTTCCACGCTGCCCGAGGCCGCCCGCATGTTCGGCGCCAACCTCGGCTTGGCCCTCACTCTGGAGCCCGAGTCCGCCGAGCTGGTCAAGGTCAACTACTCTTTGCGCAATGCGCAAACCGGCGCCCGGGTTGGCAGTGGTTCCGTGACCGTCCCCACCGCCGACGCTTTTTCGGTGGAACAAAACGTCGCCGAAGGAACCGTCAAAGCTCTGGGCCTGCAGTTGCGTCCAGAGGAAGAAGCCGCCCTGAAGTACCACGGCACCGACAAAGCCGCCGCGTACCAGTACTACCTGCAGGCGCAAGGCTACCTGCTTGATCACACCAAGGCCGAGAATCTCGACAACGCCGCCCTGATGGCCCGCGAAGCCCTCAAGCTCGATCCCAACTTCGGCATGGCCAAAGCCGTCCTCGGCGAAGCCTACTGGCGCAAATACTCCGACACCAAACAAAAGCAGTGGATCGCCACCGCCCAGACCGACTGCAACGACGCCGTCAAGCTCGGCAACGCCGGCGCCGCCGGCCACGTCTGCCTCGGCTTGATCAACGACGGCACCGGACACTCCCCCGAAGCCGTCGCCGAATTCCAGCTGGCCCTCGGTCTCGAACCTACCAACGAAGACGCTGCCATCGGTCTGGCGCTGGCCTACGAACACGAAGGCAAGATCACCGAAGCCGAAAAGGCCTACCAGCAAGCCATTCAGGCGCATCCCAACAGCCGCTTCAGTTACAACCTTTTTTGTATGTTTTACACCCGCCGAAATGAGTACGAAAAAGCACTGCAAATGTTTGGGAAGGTGATCGAGATCGCTCCCGAATGGTACGGGGCATATGTAAACGTCGGGGCCATCTACAACGAGATGGGCCAGTACGAAAAGGCGATTGATCCGTTGAAGAAATCCATCGCCATTCGGCGGACTTATGCCGGCTACGTCAACCTGTGCACGTCCTATTTTTATTTGAACAGATACGTCGAAGCCGCCAACGCATGTGAAGAAGCGACCAAACTCGATCCACAGCAGTATGTGGCTTGGGGCAACCTTGGCGAGGCGCGTTACCTCTCAGGTGCGAAGGATCAATCGGTGGCGCCCCTGCGCAAAGCGGTGGAGTTGGCGGAGGGGGAATTGAAGGTCAATCCACACGACCCCGACGTGCTCAGCGGCCTGGCACAGTACTACTCCATGCTGGGCAACCGCGCGCCGGCGCTGGCCCGCCTGGAACAAGCCCTCCAGTACGGTCACAACGACAAGGAAATACTCCTGGACGCGGCTTCGGTGTATAACCATCTGGGCGAAAGCGGACTGGCGGTAGAATGGCTGGCCAAGGCGGTGCAGGCAGGATATACCACGGACAGGATCCGCAGCCAGCATGAGTTCGACAACCTCGCCGGCACGCCCGGTTACCAGCAGTTGATGAAATCGTCGCATCCGTAAGATCCCGGCGGATGGCGCTGGGAAAGGGCCCCAGTAAAAATTCGGCCTCGGGCGCACCTTACAGCAAATGGCGCCCCGGCCATCCGAAAGGAGTACCAACATGTCGAAGACTCGCACCCTAAAGAGGAGCATGGCGATTCTCACACCGAACATCTGCGATAGTTTTTCAGGAAGTCCCGGCGACACCGTACAGTGGCAGAACGTACCGACAACCGGCTGCAGAATCGAGGCGGGGACAAGCATCTGGCCGTTTAATCCCGGGCCTCCGATCGACAACGTTCTCACCGCGGGCACCATTACGATTAAATCCAACTTGCCATCGGCGGTCTACAACTTCAACGCGAAGTGCTGTGCCAACCAAACTCTCAAGAACGTCCAGGTCGGCTAACCCGCTGCTGTCTTGAAGACTCAAAGGGCACCTTGCCCCCACAGGGCGCCCTTCGGCTGCTTCGGACAAGACCATTGTCCGACCGCTGCGAAGGATTAGGTATTGTCCTCGGTCAGCAGCCATCCCGCGTCTCGAAAACCGCGAGACGAGGGGCAACCTGGCGCGCCGTTCTGCGGCGGGAAATAAAGCCATGTCCATGACGGAGGACGAATACGCTTTCCCCTCGCTGCTTTGATGGGTTTCTTGCAAAAGGACGGGCCTCCCGCGCTACGTGGTGCCCGCGGCGTCAACCACCGGCCAGCAGCCGCTTCGCCATCGCACAGTACAGATCTACCGCCTCCAGGAGCTGCGCTTTCTCCACAAACTCTCCCTCGGTGTGCGCCACGTGAGTCGAACCTGGCCCAAGCAGCAGCGGCTCGCCCCCGTTCGAGAGCGCGGGAATGTTGGTGGTTAAGGCGGCGGCCGGGAGGTTCCCCGCACAGTGACGAGTGTCACGGTGGGGTGACGCTTCGTTTTTCTATACTCGAGACTCGACAGGCTTGCCCATGTTCAAGACAAACAGAATCAGCTTCGGTGGAACCGCCGCCATTGTTACCAGCATGGCTCTCATTACGGGTCTGGATGCCGCCAAGGCAGGGAGAGCGACGATGGTGAGCGCTCTTCTGATCGCCGCCATCGCCGACAATCTCACGGACTCCTTGAGTGTTCACATGTATCAGGAGTCCGAAAGACTGGAACAAGGAGAAGCCTTCGCTGGAACGCTGTCGAACTTCGCCACCCGGCTCGCGGTGTGTCTTAGTTTCGTGCTGATCGTGGCGGTTTTTCAAGAACAGGTGGTCGCCCTGGGAGGAATCCTTTGGGGGATGTTCCTGCTGGCTGCACTCACCTACCTGCTTGCCCGGGAGCGAGCGGTGAATACTCTGTCAGAGATCGTCAAACATCTCGCGGTGGCCGCGGCGATCATCTTTGTGAGCAAGGCCATCGGACACTGGATCGCGAGATATCTAGCCTGATTGCGACGAGAGACTCCCCAATCGAGGCGGCAGACCGCCGATCCGCCTTGGCAAGAACTGTCTTGAAGGAGCCATGCCTGGCTTGAGACTTCAGACTAGAACTGGTTTCAAAAATCGGTTTTGGGTAGGGCACGACTTCAGTCGTGCCGCTAATGACCGCCAGAGATGTGGGCTTTAGCCCCTGAGGGTCGCCTTTCCTAACCCTCAAAAGTATTTCTGAAACCAGTTCTACCGACTCCCGCCGCCCAGTTTCTTCGCGATCTCGCAGTACAGGTCCGCAGCTGCTGCCAATTGTTTCTTCTCCACATACTCCCCCTCGGTGTGCGCCACGTGAATCGAGCCCGGCCCCAGCAGCAGCGGCTCGCCCCAGTTCGAGAGTGCGGGAATGTCGGTAGTGAAGGCAGCGGCCATCGTTGGCAGACCTTCCAAAGTGCGCAACTTCACGAACGGAATCTCCAGAGTGAAGTTCACTTCGGCCAAGTTGCCCACGGTTTCGACGACCCGGCGCCGCAGTTCATCCGTCGGCCCGACCAGGCGGAAGAGCAACTCGGCTTTGGCGAAGTCAGGAATCACATTCGGCGCGCGCCCGCCCTCGATGACGCCGACGTTCTTCGTGCACGGGCCGACTTCGGGGTTCTCCGGCAGTTTCATCTGATTGAGGCGGTGCAGGGCTTCGACCAGCTTGTCGATGGCCGACTCACCCAGCTCCGGATAGGCAGAGTGCGCCATCCTGCCGCGGGCCGTGAGTTCGACCCGCAGCGCGCCTTTGCTGGCGAGCGCCAGTTTGTTCTCGGTGGGTTCGCCGTTGATCAGGAAGCGTGCGCCGATCGCGTGCCGGTTGGCAACCTCCGCGCCCAGCGAGTCGCGTTCTTCGCCCACCAGAAAAAGCAGGCCGGCGTGAATACCTTCAGCGCGCAGCTTTTCGGCCGCGACAATCTGGGCGGCGATGATGCCCTTGGCATCGCACGATCCGCGCCCATAGATACGCGTGTCATCCTCCGACGACGGAATGAAGGGCGGGACCGTGTCCATATGCGTGGAGAAGACGATGGCAGGCCGCGGATGCCCGGGTGATGTCGCCAGCACGTTGGCGCGCGCGCCCTCGACCGGCATCTTCTGCGCCTCAAAGCCGCGGCGGCGCAGTTCGTCGCAAAGAAAGTCGCCGACCGCCTCTTCGTTCGGCGTAATCGACTCGATGTCGACTAGACGGCGCGTGAGGGCGAAAAGGTTCATGCAGGGAAAGCGTAACAGTGGATGGTAATCAGTGGATAGTGATTAGAGCGGGTTAGAGGTTCAAGTCCGCTGGGATGGATTTTTGCGGGGCTGGAAGGCGCGGCGGCATGCCGGACATCAGGCCAGCGGGACCCGAGTCTCCCCGGTCGTTTCCCCTGCCGGCAATTCCAGGTGAATGGGCTGGGTCGTGACGCGTCCGTTTTCGACCACCACCTTCAGCCCCTGGCTGCATAAGCCACACAGCCAATACTGCTCAACGAATCGCTCCGGTTCCCCCTTGCCAGCCGTGGCCACAACGTGTTCGATGTTGAAGATGCGGCCTTCCTCGAGGAAATGGAAGGGGGCGCCACAGGATGCATTCAGGCAACGGGAAAGCATAAGAACCTCCTCGACCGGCAGACCGTGTTTCCAGCAGGTGGGACGTTCCGAGTGGGGCCGCGACCTCCTTGAAATGCGGCGTCTAATTCGCGCCGGAGACCGCTCCCTTTTCACCCTGCTGTTCCTGCTCCAGCCGTTGTATTTCCGCCTTCAGCCAGTTCCGAACCGCCGCCTCCACTTCGCCCGGGGTGTATTGCCGGCTCATGCTGTCGACCGATTCCCCATCCCCGTTCAAGGGAATGAAGTGACAGGGCTTCAGTTCCTGATGGAACGGCTCGGGCACAAATTCATACAGCCAGCATTCCTGGCAGGGAGTAGAGCGTTCTGGATCCAGCCGGTTGGGACAAGAGGGCGAGTCCAGAAAGATCGAAACCGGCCTCCAGGGCAGCGCACCGCCGTAGCCCCCTCGCTCCAGGAAGGTGAGTTCCTGCCTGAGAAAACCCAGCATGTCCAATTTCGGCTTCGACACAACCGCCTCCAGCAGTTACACGTGTCCCTTGGCTTCTTCATTCTGCGATGGCCGCCCACGTCTTGCTGTGACCATGCGTACTAGCGGCGGTGACGAAGCTCACAAACCGGTGTCTCCCCCGTGACTTCGGTCATAGGCAGGCCATCCCGCGCCTGCCAAACTCAAGCCGATGTGGAGGATGCCCGTGCCGCCGGTACTCAATTTCGATGAGCGACCCTTTCTGGTGATCTGGGAGACTACCCAGGCCTGCGACCTGGCCTGTGTCCACTGTCGCGCCTGTGCTTAGCCCGGGCGCAGCCCGCTGGAGTTGAATTCGGAGGAAGCCCGGCGCCTGATTGACGAAGTCGCCGCGCTTGAGGCGCCCGTCTTCGTTCTGACAGGCGGGGATCCCCTGAAACGTCCCGACGTGTTCGACCTGGTGGAGTATGCGACCTCGAAGAAAGTGCGCATCTCCCTGACTCCCAGCGCGACCCCGCTGCTCACCCGTGAAGCGATTGCCGAACTCAAGCGCCGCGGCCTCGCCCGGCTTGCCATCAGCCTCGACGGTCCGACGGCTGAGATCCATGACGCTTTCCGCCGCGTGCCCGGCTCCTATGACTGGACTCTTCGGGCCGTCCGCTGGGCCCATGAGGTCGGTCTGCCGGTGCAAATCAACACCACCATCACCCGCCGCACGCTGCCCCACCTCGACCCGATGATTGCCCTCATGCACGAACTGAAGATTGTGCTCTGGAGCGTTTTCTTTCTGGTTCCCACCGGGCGCGGCTCCGCCGCGGACCTGATCAGCGCCGAAGAGTTCGAGCAGGTTTTCGCCCGGATGTACGAGACCTCCCAGGATGCGGCGTTCGACATCAAGAGCACCGAAGCCCAGCACTACCGTCGGTACGTCCTGCAACGGCGCGCAGAGCAGAAACGCGCCGGCAACGGGTGCGGCCTCAAGCCGCTTTTCGGGGGCTTGACTCCGGACGGCGTCGGCCGCGCTCCCAAGGGCCTGAACGATGGCAAGGGGTTCGTCTTCATCTCCCATCAGGGCGATGTCTTCCCCAGCGGATTTCTGCCGCTGAAGGCCGGTAACGTGCGCCAGCAGTCGCTGACCGAGATCTACCGCCACTCTCCGCTCTTCGTAGCCCTGCGCGAGACGGAAAATCTGAAAGGGAAGTGCGGCGTCTGCGAATTCCGCGAGGTCTGCGGCGGGTCGCGCGCCCGCGCCTACGCTCTCACCGGGGATCCCTTTGCCGAAGAGCCCTGCTGCGTTTGGGAGCCGCAGGGGGTTGAGTGTGCGGCAAGTCACTGAAATCCGCCAGCGCGGCTGATAGTATTTCCCCTTCTTCGCGAGGCCCGCATGACGCCCAAATTAAAACTCCTGGACGCCGCCGCGGTCGAAAAGGTCCTGGCGGAAGCCTTCGAACTGATCCAGTATCCCGGAGTTAAGGTCGCTCCCGTCGCCGCCGATCTGCTCCGCGCCGCCGGTGCCCGCGTTGCCGACGGGATTGCTCACATCCCCGAGCCGGTCGTCCGCGGCGCGCTGGCGTCGGCGCCGAAGGAGTTCTTTCTCCACACTCGCGACGGTCGGCAGACTGTGCACTACGGCAGAGACAGTGTTCAATTCGATCCCGGCTCCTCGTGTCTGAACATTCTGGATCCGGAAAGCGGCCTGCCGCGCCTGGCCGGGGTCGAAGATCTGGCCGCGCTGGTCCAACTCACCGAGAGCCTGCCTGAGTACGAGGCGCAAGCCACCGCGATGGTGTGCCACGGTATCCCCCCGGAAATCGGCGACTTCTACCGTCTTCTGGTCGTGCTGTGGTATTCCAATAAGCCGGTCGTGACCGGCGCCTTCAGCGCACCCACGTTGCAGGCGATGCTCGACCTGCTGGCCGCCGACGCCGGCGGACGCGAGCCGCTCAAACGGAAACCGCGGGCCGTGTTTGACGTCTGTCCTTCCCCTCCCTTGAACTGGGGCGATTTTGCCTCGGAGAACATGGTGCAACTGGCGCGTGCCGGGGTGCCGGCGGAGATCGTCTCCATGCCGCTCGCCGGCGCCACGGCTCCGGTGACGCTGATCGGCTCCGTCGTGCAGCACGCCGCCGAGTGCCTCAGTGGACTCGCCATTCACCAGCTGGCCAGCCCCGGCTCGCCCATCGTCTGGGGCGGCGCGCCCGCCATCTTCGACATGTCGAGCGGCGGCACTCCCATGGGCGCGATCGAAACCGTCATGCTGAACCTCGCTTGTACCCAGGTCGGAAAGCATCTCGGCTTGCCGACGCATGGATACATGGTCGCGACCGAATCGAAACGCGTGGACGCCCAGGCAGGCATGGAGAGCGCCACCTCGGCGGCGCTGGGGGCACTAGCTGGAATCAACATGATCTCCGGCGCCGGCATGCTGGATTCTCTCGCCTGCCACAGCCTGGAGAAGCTGGTGATTGATGCCGAGGCCATCGCCTCAGCACAGCGCCTCCGGCGTGGGCTGGAGACGTCCTTCCCCTCGTTCGCCACGCACGTGTTTGCCCAGATCGGGCTGAGTGGAGACTTCCTGAAGTTGAAGGAAACGCGCACCCTGTTTCGCAGCGAGCAGCATTTCCCCTCGCCGGTGACCCACCGCGGAGAGGTGCCTGAGGGAACAATCCCCGAAGACACGTACGCGCGCGCGCGCACGCGCGTACGCGAGTTGCTGGAAAGCTACGTTCGACCTGAGATCTCCCCTCAGATCCAGGACAACTTACTGGAAGTCGCCTTGCGCGTCGCGCACTCCGCAGGTCTCGACAGCTTGCCGGGCATCGAGCAGGCGAAGGTGGGAGGCTGACATTCTTGCATCCCGATTGGCTGCCCGTCGCCGTTTTCTCGCAATCCGAAGGGAGTAGGGGAATGACAATTGGCCGTAAACTTTCCTGCTACATCACCATGATCGCCGCTCTGGCTTGTTCCATTCTTGTCTTCGCAAAATCCAAACGCAAAGAGAACAACTCTGAAGTCAAATTCACCTCGCGCACTGAACTGGTGCTGATCCCCACCCTGGTGACCGACAAGTCCGGCGCTCACATCGGGGGACTGAAGAGGGAAGACTTTATGGTGCTGGAAAACGGCGCCGAACAGAAGATTGCTACGTTCGAGGAAATCACCAGCGACGCGCGCCGTTTGTCGCGTCCCAGGAATCCGAACGAGTTCGGCAATTTCCTGACAGCCGGGTCGTCCACCAAGCGCATTACGCTGATCGTGCTCGACCTCATCAACACGTCCTTTGCGGGCCAGGCATATGCGCGCAGAGACTTGCTCAAGTATCTAACGCAATCTGTGGATCAGCACGAGCCGACGGCCCTCTACACCCTTACCCGTAGCGGCATTCACGTGGTCCATGACTTCACTACCGACCCTCGCGTCCTGGTAGCCGCACTGCACAAGGTGAAGGGCAACGCATCCCACATGGTCGATAGCCAGGAAGATGTGGAAGCCATGACCGGAACGGCGAGCCCTGATGGCAGCGCCGGCGTCGACCCCGGCGCCGTGCAAACCGAAGCCCAGCAAATTCAGACCATGATGGAAGACGTGGAACTGGACTTCCAATCGTTCCAGCAGCGCCTTGCCATCACCTATACCTTAGAGGGGATGCAACAGGTATCGCACGCGTTGGCGGGATTCCCTGGGCGCAAGGCGCTGATCTGGGCGGGCGGCGGATTCCCGTTCAGCGTGAGCGACAACACCATGCAACTCGCGCCCGCCGGCCGCGATTCTCTCGCCGACGTGCTGCCCATGTATGAACACACCTGGCAACTACTGAACGATGCCCAGATTGCCCTCTATCCTGTGGACGTCAATGGACTGCAGGTTACAAGCGTGCCAAGCGCCTCGGTGGGCAACCCGGGAAGGAACTATGCCCGCAACATGAGCTGGCGGCAAATGGATACCCAGTCGACCTTCCAGACCTTTGCGTCCATGACCGGAGGCCGCCCCTATTACAACTCCAACGATCTGGTGAAGGGCTTTCGCGATGCAGTAAACGATTCCGCCGAATACTACATGCTTGGCTACTATTCTTGACCGGTCGAATACCAAGTCAGGTTGGCGCAAGCTCGCCGTGAAAGTAAAGCGCGATCACGTGGAAGTGCGTGCGCGCAGCGGCTTTTTTGTGACCAATGCCACCATCGATCCCGACAACAGCCGCGACAGCGACATTTCGTCGGCTTTGCAGTCGCCTTTGGATTTCACATCGCTTGCGCTGGTGGCGCGCTGGGGCAGCATCGAACCGGGCAAGGAACCGGGCAAGAAGCATATACGCTACGAGATGCACCTGGAGGCGGATCCTGCGCTGATCAACGAGGCCGACAATAACCATGTCGCGCTGGAATTTGTAGTACTGGCGAAGACACCCGAAGGCAAACAGGCCGAGCGTCCTCTATTCCAGGCACTTGACGCCCATCTGACTTCGGAGAAAGTATCCTCGATCCACCAAACGGGTGTTACCTACAAAGGCGCTCTGGATCTTGCTCCCGGGGAATACACAGTCCGTTTCGTTGCCCGTGACAACCTTAGCGGACGCATCGGATCGGTTGCCGCTCCCTTGAAGGTGGAGTGAAGAAGATTTGGTGTCTGACTGGTTCTGCCCGTACCCACCTGCAGTGGAAATGGTCAGGGGTTGTCTCTCATAACCACCCCTGCTAGTCGAGTCCGGCATTCATAATCAACGACTTACAAAACTATATCAATGAGATATAGTAAACGAGGCCACCGCGTGGAACCGCAACCCCCGAATCAGTGATCCGGCCGCCGTCTAGAATACCCCTCAAACGCATCAGGAAAGCCCGTACGCGGACTTTTAGCTCTCCGGGTAGGCCTGAGGGTCGTCCGAAGGCCGATCGTCGCTGTAATCACCTCCTACGCGTTTTTCAGTTACTGTGAGCTATTGCAGAAATTTGCTAGCGCAGCCGGCATCCCTTCGCTTCGCTCAGGGCAGGCTTTGCCGGCTGGCCCAGCTAACCTCGGGTGACGCTAGAACGCGCTCCCCCCGCCGCCGCCGAAACCGCCGCCGGAGAATCCGCCGCCACCGAACCCGCCGCCGCCGAAGCCCGACCCGCTCGAACTGGCCCGCGGCGCCGACACGAACACCTGGTTCATGTCCGTCGCCATACCGTGCATGGCGCCCGAAAACAAAATGGCATTGAAGCCGACGTTAGATCCCGACCCCGCGTACCAACTGGGCGGGTCTTTTACGATTCCGGCAAACGCCTGCGCCCAGTGATGCTCTACGCCGAACGCCATCGCGTAGGGTAGGAACTTCTCGAAAGTATCGGGCGGCATGCGCTTGATGCGGTCCGCATCCACGCGATTCATGAACTCCTGAAAGCCCAAAATAGAAACCTGGGTGCGGGCCCCGAGCAGAGTCTTGGCCGTCATCTGGCGCGCAAACAGCCACCAGATCAACGCCGAAATCAGCCCGCTCACAATCGCCAGCGGAATGGAATTGAACAAGTTCATCCAGCCCAGCACCTGCACCGCCGCCAGCAGAATGCCGATCGCGACCGCCGCTACGATGCTGTACCCGTTGGCCGATTCCGGGTCGAGCATGTACATCCCCTTCTTCTTCAGGGCCGACATGATGTCTTCGCGAATCGTGGGGATCGCCGTGTAGAAGCGGTTCTTCAGGCTGGAGAGCCGGGTGTCGCTCCCGGCGAGGAAGATGTTCGACAGCATCACCCGTTCGTGGGGAGCGAGGTCGCTGCCCCATTGCTCCATCGGCTTCAGCAAATGAAAGACGTAATCTCTGTGGTGAAACACCAGGACGGTATCGACTTTTTCCTCGATCTTGATGTAGCCCCGCACCGCCAGATCGACGATGGTCGAAGTTATGTCGCGGGGGTGGATGGAATCGGTGATCAAAGTGCCCGCCTCGGCCGGACTCATTCCTTTCGGCGGCTCATACATCGGCGCCACCGACTCCCCTGGATCAGGATCGCGTCCCACCGCGTGCCACAGGCCAAACATGACCACCAGCGTCAGCAGCGGCAGGAACACGATGGGATTGCTGCCCAGAAACCAGCCGAATTTCGTGAGCGAACTTGGCTCTTTCAGCACGTCTTTCGGGATGTAGATATCAATGGTCATCCCGCCGCGCATGGGCAGGGGATTGGTAGTCTCGAAAAGAACGTTGGCGCCTTGGACTTCGGAGCTCGCTTCGCTATGCTTCGAACCGTAAATGCCGGTGAATGCCTGGGCCCGCACTCCCCCGGTGGCATTTTCCGGCAGGGTCACGAAGGCGGAGGCGTGGTCAATCGGCACCGGCCAGTCGTTGCCGGTTACGTTCCAATAGAACTCGGCGTAGTTATCGAAGAAGCGGACGCCATTGCGCACGCTGTAGTCAATGTTCACCACCCGGGTCGCATCCACCGCGTCGGGAATGTAAATCTTGAGGTCGCGGAAATCCCCGGACTTGCCGGACTCGTACTTCAGCTTGTTGCCGTTGTCGTCGGTGACGCTCTTCACGTCAACAAACAGGGTGTAGTTGGTTCCATGCGGTCCGGGATATTCGACCGGGATGGTGCGGTGAATGCCGTGCCACTGGCCGACAAAAACCAGCGTGATCTTTTCACTGACCAGCGCCGTGCCATCGCCGCTGATCGCGACGGTGTCTTTGAAATCGGCGATGCGCCAGTTGTGGGTCTGGGCGGCGGCGGAGCCGGCGATGGCTGGCAGCATCCCCAGCAGCAGTACTAGAAGAGCTCGAACCACAGAGGACACAGAGGGGCACGGGGGACGGAATCGAGTGCTCCTCATTGTCAGAATTTCACCGCGACCGGTTCCCGGTCCGCAGCCGCTGTTTCGAAGAATTGCTTCTGCTGGAACCCGAACATCCCGGCCAGAATGTTGGTAGGGAAAGACTGGATCTTGGTGTTCAGGTCGCGCACCACTGCGTTGTAGTAGCGGCGCGCATTCTGGATCGCGTCTTCGATTTCGCTGAGCGAGCCCTGCAGTTGGGTGAATTCCTGGGAAGCCTGCAACTGCGGATAATTCTCGGCCACCGCAAACAGGCTTTTCAGCGCCCCGGTCAGCTGGTTCTCGGCGGCGGCCTTGTCGGCGGGGCCGGTGGCCTGCATGGCCATGGACCGGAACTTCGCAATGTCCTCGAACGTGCTCTTTTCGTGCGCGGCGTACCCTTTGACAGTTTCCACCAGGTTGGGAATCAGGTCGTGCCGCCGTTTCAGTTGCACGTCAATGTCCGACCAGGCCGAGTCGGTGCGCACCCGCAACTGCACCAGGCTGTTGTACATCCCGATGAGAAAAATCCCGAGCACAACCAGAACTGCCAGAACAATCCAGCCCATGCCTGTTCTCCTCGATGCCGGTTTAAGGGGACGGTAGCATACCGGCCTAGCCGGCGCAATGGAGCCGGGAAGCGGGTAGTGTCCTGATTAACCACGAAGGACACAAAGGAGCACGAAGGAAATCCTCCGTGGATTCACACCTTTGTGTGACTTCGTGCCCTTTGTGGTTGATGAATTTAGGACTACTGGCGGGGCGCGTAGTATCCGCGCCGAGCCCGCACCTGCAAGTCTTTTTTCAGGGCGGTGATCTGGATCGAGCGGTAGCGTCCGTCGGCATCGAAGTCCGAAGGCTTGTAGGAGACCACGTACTGGCTGCGCAGCTCATCTTCGATGGCGGCGAAGGAGTGCGTGATGTCCTTCATCTTGAAGGGAAAGAACGCCCGGCCGCCGGTGGCCGAGGCCAGGTCCTCGAGCACTTTGTCGCCGCGCAGGATCAGGCCGCTGTCGTCGGTGGAGATGGCATAGATCAGGACTTCGGCCCGCTGCGCCATCTCGATCGCCTGCTCCCGCGTGACTGCACTCTGATTGTCCTCGCCGTCGCTGAGAACAATGATGGCCTTGCGCAGCGGATGATCCGGCCGCTCTTTCAGCAGCTTCTCCTTGCACGCCTTATAGATCGCGTCATAGAGCGCGGTTCCCCCGCCGTCCCGGAGCTGGTGGACTCCGGCGGCCAGCAACTGCACGTTATCGGTAAAGTCCTGCGTGACCTGGCTGTGGCCGTTGAAGCCGAGAACGAAGGCGCTATCGTATCCAGGGCGCAGGACGTGCTGGAGGAAGCCCGTCGCCGCCTCCTTCTCAAAGTCGAATCGGCTGCGCACCGAGCCGCTGACGTCCATCAGCAAACCCATTTCGATGGGCAGGTCGGTATTGCGCCGGAAGTCGAGGATGGACTGCACCGGTTTGTGATCGTCGAAAAACGAAAAGTCGCTCTGCTTCAAGTCGCGCACGAACTTGCCGTGCCGGTCAGTCGCGATGAACAAGACATTGACCTCATCCACCCGCTTCTTGATGGTGAGGATCGAATCCCCAGGCCCCTCGGAATTCGCGGCGGAAACAGAAGCGGCGTACCAGGAGGCCAGCCCGCCTCCTGAACCCACACTGCTGTACGGGCTGCTTTGGCCCCAGGCCGGCGCCCAACACGCCACGGCAACGATAAGCGCGACACCTAGATTGCTCGACCTCGTCATTCTTTCGTCCTGCTCCCCACCTAAATGGTTGGCTTCGCGGAAGCCTGTTATGTATTCGATGCACGCTGGGGGCCGAAGACCCCCAAAGTCCTGTTCCGTCTGACTTTAGGCCGTTCCCGGCTCCAAGACCAAGTTACAAAAGGAGTACGCGTCCGGGCTTGGCCCTTAAGAGCAGGCGGTTCAACAGGTTAGGCTCTCGCCGTGTAGGGCAGCGCAAGGCTCGGAGCCCATCTCAACCAGGACAGGGGGAAACCCGCCCTTCGCTTCGGGCGATCAGAGCGACGTTTTTGGAGGTCTTCCGGATACTTTTTTCCACCCGGCCGAGCTTGCCGGCCAAGACTTCCGGCTGGCCAGTGAGGGGCATGGAGCGGACACTGCGGTCCGCGAAGCGAGGCATGCAAGTTCCGCTCTGGCCTATTCTCGCGAGCCTTCTGCAGCGGTATGGGTTGTGCGATACTGAGGCTGCCTTCCTCGCCGGGATGGCGGAACTGGCAGACGCAGCGGACTCAAAATCCGCCGGTACTTGGTACCTTGGGGGTTCGATTCCCCCTCCCGGCACCATGCCAGCTCCTTCGCTGCGCTCAGGATTTCGCCTGCGGGCTCCCGCTTCCACGACGACTTCGTCTTTGACCACCCAATCCCGAGACCGTCACATTTCTTTTCTTTGAAGTCGGCGCATTTTGAGGTTGGTGTATATTGATGCCGCGGTTTTGCGGGGGGCCCCGTGGGGTGCTGAATTGGCTTGGCAAATAAGATAGGCTGGCGGGAGCTTTTGGCACAGCCTGTTCCTTCTCTCACACCGTCGCACGCAAAGAAGCCGCGTTCATGCACCCGCTCAGGGCCAACTGGAATCGTGACTTAGAACACGAACCAGCAATCGAACCGGATCTCGCTGTGGTGCCTTAAATGTCAGAGAAAGCCTTCGGACTCAGCGTCAATGAAGTCATGGCGTACGCGACCGTCGCCAACGTACTGCTCGTCCTGGTGCTGGTCGCGATCAACAGTTACTACGCATGGCACTCAAAGCGGCAGGCTGATGCCAGTCAAGCCCAGGTGGACACGTCAAACCGGCAGAAGGAAATTGCGGCGGAGACGCTCTCGATTTTGCGCAAGCAGATCGACCAGCAGCGCACCGCAGACCTGGCGACCGTGGCCTTGCAGCTCAAGGTTGCAATCCACACGGTTGAGGATTGGCTCAAGAGAATTGGTTCGGACACGTTTCCACAACTGCCCGATGAGATCAGGATTCTCTCGGCCGACTTCAGCATCGCGACGCAACGCGCCAATACTATCGACCCGATTGTTGCGGAAAATCTGGGAGCAGCTTCGCTCTACGCCGGAGAGGCTGAAACCAATATTCGAATCTTGCGGACCTGGGACCCAGCCCAGCCCGGAAGCTGGAAAGAGACGCAAGACAAAGCCACGAAAAATTTGAACATCGCGAAATACAAGTTGAACGTGGCTCGAACCCGCTGGGAGGCGATGATCGCCTAGCCAGCGAATCTGGCCAAGAGCCAGGCCGGCTGTACGATTCCGAGCGACGATGTCAACCTTTCGCATCGGCATCCTGGATGCGAAAGACCCGCTGCGGAGCTTGCCCCTTGGAATGTAGCGGAGGATAATGGCGCACCAAGAGTTCGACCTCAAGCAAGACCATCAGGCAGTAAGGGGATCCGGCTGAACAGTAGGGAGTGAACAAGCGGTTCAGACCTGTCCGGCAGAGAAAAAGAGGAGTCCGAAGATGAGCGAAGAAACCAACAAGCGGATTGGCGACTACCTAGTTCTCAACGAGCTGGGCAGCGGAGGAATGGGCAGGGTTTACCGGGTGCGAAATGTTGTTTCCGATCGCATCGAAGCCATGAAGGTCCTGCTCCCTGACCTTGCGGGGCGTCAGGACTTAGCCGCTCGTTTCCTGCGCGAGATCAAGCTCATGGCCGCCCTCAACCATCCCAACATTGCTGCGCTTCGAACCGCGTTCACCACCGAAAACCAGTTGGTGATGATTATGGAGTATGTCGAAGGCACCACGCTGGCCGACCGCCTGGAACATGGGCCGATTCCGGTGCCGGAGGCGTTGAATTACATTGGCCAGGTGCTGAGCGCGCTGAGTTACGCACACCGGCAGCATGTGATCCATCGCGACATCAAGCCGGCCAACATCATGCTGACCCACGAGGGAGTGGTGAAGCTCATGGATTTTGGGATTGCCCGCGCCGGGAACGAGCGCAGCCTGACCGTGACCGGCACCACGATGGGATCGTTGGGCTATATGTCACCGGAACAGGTGACGGGTGAAGCCACGGATGCGCGCTCTGACCTGTATTCAGTGGGCGTGTCGCTGTACGAAATGGTGACGGGTCAGCGGCCCTTCCGCGGAGATAGCGACTTTTCCCTCATGACAGCTCATGTCAGAGAGACGCCGAAACCGCCTGTCGAGTTGCAGCCAGGAATGCCCGCGGGGTTGAATGAAATCATTCTCATGGCCATTGCCAAGGACCCGGCGCGGCGCTTCCAGTCCGCCGACGCTTTCGCAAATGCCTTGAGCAATGTGGGCATCGCTGCCTCGGCGCCGCAAGCGGCCGCAGTGAAAGCTTCCGAGGCTGCCACAGTCGACTATGCAGTGTCCACCGCGGCCCGGGCAGCGACACCTGCCACTCCCGCAAGACCGCAAGTCTTTACCCCGGTCCAAACGCCGACCGATGCCAGGGTGGCTGCCGGTCCCACCCCGCAATCCGTTCCTCCCCTGCCGCCTCCCTCATCGAGCGGACATCGTGGCTTGTACATGACCCTCGGGGCATTGATCGTGCTGGCGGTTCTGGTGGCTGGTGGAATCTACTTACCACGTCACAGCAAAACAGAAGCGCGGCAGGCTGAAACCCAGCCGGCCACTCCTCCGGTCTCACCGCCCAATGCGGGACTCCCGAATTCGACGCAACCAGAGACTACGGCCGCGGCAACTGTCCCACCCCCGCAGACTCCAGATTCGACGCAGCAGCCCCCGCCTGCTCCTGCCGTCGAGAATTCGAATTCGATGCAAAGCAGTCCGGCTCCTAGCCGATCACCCGGCTCGCATTCCCGGAAACTCAATTCCGAGGGGAGTGCCACGGAGCAAGAGCCGGCCGCAGTTCCCCAAAGCGTGGGTGGGGGCACAAATCCGGACCATACAGTACACAATTCGATCAGTCGCGATGAAGTCGAGCGTCAGATCGATCAGCTTTCCGGCCGGGCCGCCGCGGTGAATAGTAGTCTGGACAGGCTCCAACAGCAGCAGAGCAGTGCGGGATTTGGTCTTCGAGGCGACATCGTTGCCAAGCAGACGAGCCTGAAGACAAACCTGTCAAAGGCGGAAAGCGCAGCCGAGCGCGGAGATTTGCAGAAAGCCAAGAAATACGCAGATATGGCCGAGAGCGATGTCCAAGCCATTGAGCGCTTCCTCGGGCACTGATCGCGGTCAACGAAGGCCCGCCGGCACTTGGTACCTTGGGGTTTGACTCCCCCATGCCGGCACCATGGTTCCAGAGAAGTTTCTCAGTTTGCGTCCGTTTTCTCTGACAGCAGGCGCACAAATTGACACCGGCCTCCTTGGGGGCGCAAAGTTACTGATTGTGACTGGCATCACTCCGGGCCGGAACCCGGAAGGCGTATTCTGGCAATATTAAGAGGCCTCATGAGCTGGCTGCAGAACAAGTTCGAAAAGAATTTCATGATCTCGACGGTGGACTACGTCTTCAACTGGGCGCGCAAGTCGGCGCTCTGGCCGATGACGTTTGGCCTGGCCTGCTGCGCCATCGAGATGATCGCGTCTTCGACCGCACGCTTCGATATCGCGCGCTTCGGGTCTGAAGTCTTCCGGCCCAGCCCACGCCAGTCGGACCTGATGATCGTCTCCGGCACCGTCACCCTGAAGATGGCGCCGGTGGTGAAGCGCATCTACGACCAGATGCCCGAACCCAAGTGGGTGATTTCGATGGGAGCGTGCTCGTCGGTCGGCGGCCCGTTCAACACCTACGCCGTGCTGCAGGGCGTGGACCGCATCGTGCCCGTGGATGTGTACGTGATCGGCTGCCCGCCGCGTCCGGAGAATTTGTTCTATGCTTTGCTCCGGCTGCAAGACAAGATCGACACCATGACCCTGGCCAAGAAGCCTACCGAAGTGCGGCTCGATCAAAGCATGATGGAGAATTTCAAGCGCCAGGTGATGGTGGCGCAGACCATGCAGCCGAAATAGCCGTCAGCCGTCAGCCATCAGCCGTCAGGTAAAACCCGCCGCTATATACTTCTTGTCATCCTGAGCGCGGCCCGAGTGCGAGCGAGGGCAAGTCGAAGGACTCGGGGTTTCGAGCCCGGGGTTTCTGCTAAGCACCTATGCCGTTCGTAAAGATCGCCTCCCAATCTGATCTCCCCGGCACGAACGAAGCTAAAGAATTTCCCTGCGGCGATAAGATGGTCTGCGTCGCCAACGTGAACGGCAAAATCAGCGCCATGGAGAACACCTGCCTGCATCGCGGCGGCCCGCTCGGGCAAGGGGTGATCTCAAACGGGAAGGTCGTGTGCCCCTGGCATGGCTGGGCATGGGACCCGAAGACCGGTGAGGCCGGGCCGCCGGGAGCGAAGGTGGCGGTGTACCCGGTGAAATTGGAGAACGGGGACGTGCTGATCGAGATGTGAACACATGAGCCCGGCGACACACTTTCTCACAGGATGGGTCCTTGCAAACTCGGCAGTATTGGGTCGCAGGGAACGTGCTCTGGTTACGCTAGCCGGTGTCGTACCCGACCTTGATGGACTTGGAGCAGTCGCCGAGGTTTTCACTCGCAACTCGCAGCACCCACTCGAATGGTTTTCTTCCTTTCATCACTCACTGCACACTCTGTTGTTTGCGCTCATCGTAACTGCAGGATCGTTTCTGCTCGCGTCGCAACGTTGGAAGACTGCCAGCCTGGCCTTCCTGAGTTTTCACGTCCATCTTGTCGAAGACTTGGTGGGAAGCCGTGGTCCAGACGGCTATCAATGGCCGATTCCATACCTCATGCCCTTCTCACGTGCTGGCCAGGTGAGCTGGAGCGGGCAATGGATGCTCAATGCGTGGCCGAACTTTGCGGTCACGATCGCTCTGTTGTTTGTGACTTTTTATCTTGCTTGGTCGCGAGGAGTTTCTCCTCTGGAGATGGTCTCGCTCAAGGCTGATTCTGCTTTTGTCTCAACGATCCGTAAACGATTTTCTGTTTCTTAGATTTGGCCTTAGGAGACGAACCCGCCGGAAAAAAGTTGCTAGGGAAAATCGGCTGGATCGAACAAAACTACCGCTTCAACTGCGCGACATAGGAGCTGCCGCTATGCGCTTTCCGGGTTGTGCCCTCGACGAATTTGAGGAATTCCCGCAGATGTTCCTTTTCCGACAGTTCTGCCTCGGAGAATTTCAGCCGCACTCCGAATGAAGGCGCACTCCGCGTGACCACCCCGGTCAGGATGACCCCCTTCACCCAGATCTTCCCGTTGGCGACCCATAGGCCGACCTCCGTACTCCTTCCGGGCGGAATGGCGGTGGCGACCTCGATCAGGGCTCCTCCCCGGCTCACATTGGCCAGGTTGCCCCAAACCGGGCCCGCCAATCCTTCGACATGGAGTTCGACCGCGACATAGCACTTGATCCGCGGATGCCGGCGGCGATCCAGTACGACCTGCGAGTCTGGATCGAAAGGTGGCGCCTCTTCAATGGGTTCCGGATGGGGCAGCGGAATGGTTTGCGCTTGGGCGGAAAAGGTTTCCACCGGTGCACCGCTGGCGCTGGCTGCGGCCGCCCTGCCTTTGACGGCAGCTTCCTTGATCTCCCGCATGGTCTCGAGCAGCGCCCGCTCCCGCTTGTCGGGAGCGACTTCCCGGTAGGTCTGGAGCAGTTTCCCCAGATGGCTGACCAGATCGGGATCGGTCAGCAGACGGGTCCAGTCCGACCCGCGGGCCGCCGGCAGCTCTTTCACCATATCTTTATTCATACGAACTAGGTTCCGCTCTTCAACTTGAGCGCAGACGAAGGGCGGCGCATGGAATCTTTTCTAAGATGGACTCGGAGGTGCAGGTTACACAAGATGACCAAGGTCACTGGGGAAGGCGCGATCGGCCCGGCCCGCATCCATGCGGGTTCCTGACCCCCGAGGGGACTTTACGGCTTGCACCTTGGGTACAATGATCGGCGAGTATCCGGATGGGAGGTGGGGGCTTGCCGGAATCGGATCCGATCTACGAACTGCTGTCGCGGGCCAGAACGATTGCCGTCGTCGGGCTGTCGGACAGCCCGCTGCGGCCGAGCCACGGCGTTGCGGCGTACATGCAGTCGCAGGGATATTCCATCATCCCGGTGAATCCGCAGATTACCGAGGCATTGGGCGAGAAGTCGTACCCGTCGCTGCTCGAGGTTCCGGGGAAGATTGACCTGGTGGATGTGTTCCGCCGGCCCGAATACGTCGATGAGATTGTGGAGCAAGCGATCCAGTTGAAGATCCCGGCAATCTGGCTGCAGGAGGACGTGATCAACGAGCGCGCCGCGCAGAAGGCGCGCACGGCCGGAATGTTTGTCGTAATGGACCGGTGCATTCTGAAAGAGCACAGAGCAAGGTTTGGGTAGGGTGAGATTCGGCTACAGCGTGTTTCATAAATGGGTTTCTGGGAAGCAGCCTTCGCCCTCAGGGGCTAAAGCCCCGCATTCATGTGGCCCGAAACGGCGCGGCTGAAGCCGCGCCCCTTCAAAGAACTATTTATGAAACACGCACTAGTTTGTTTCCGGCCGGGAGCGGACCAAAATCGCCGTGGCATCATCCCGTAGTCCCGTTCCGTTCACGAATTTCCTGACATCGGCGAGCAGACCCTCCGGCGTCGCGTCTGGCGATTGCATCTGCGCCAGCAGCCGCTCGGCCCCGTACTCTTCGCCGGAATCGAGGGCGGCTTCGGTGATGCCGTCGGAATAGAACGCGATCCGCGAATGCTCGCCGAGCACGATTTCCGTTTCGGAGAACTTGCAGGATGCGACTCCCAGGGGCAAGCCATGCTCGGTGGCGATCCAGCGATGGCCGGAAGGCTCGACCAGCAGGGGCGCGAGATGCCCGGCATTGGCGAGACGCAGCTTGCGCTTCGCCGGGTCGAGTTCCGCGTACACCATGGTGACGAAGCGGCCGCTGGGAATGTCCTCGACCAGCATTTCATTGAGGCGGGTGAGCACCTCGGCGGGGCCGGAGCCGGTCTGAGCCAGCGAGCGCAGCATGCCACGAGTCGCCGACATGAGCAGCGCGGCGGCGGTTCCTTTGCCCGAAACGTCGGCCAGCACCAGACCCCAGCGCCCGTCGCGCAGCGGAATAAAGTCATACCAGTCGCCGCCGATAGAGCCAACCGGAATCGAAAGCCCGGACACCCAGAAACCGGGAATCAACGGGGAACTATGCGGGAAGAGCGCCTGCTGAATCGCGCGTGCCTCTTCGGCCTCGCGGCTCATGCGCTCGCGCTGGTCGCGTTCATCGTGGAAGCGTCGCGCGTTGTGCACCGCGACCGCCACGTGGGCGCACAGCCCTTGCAGCATGCGCAGCTGCCCGGGCGAGAACGCGTCTAGCTCGCAATGCGAAGCGGTGAACACTCCGACCAGGTCGTTCTCTACCTGCAGCGGAATGGCCACTTCGGAGCGTGTCGCCGGCTCGCACGCCATGTAGTAAGGGTCGCGGGTTACGTCCGGCGCATAGCGCATCTGGCGCGTAGCGGCCACGTATCCGACCATGCCTTCGGTGCCGATCTTCAGCCGGGCGCCTTTGCCGTACATGGTGCATCCGCGAACGCCCGCCAGAACCAGTTCTCCCTGCTCGGGCTGGTGGAGATAGAGGTTGATCTCGACACAGCCCAGCGAGGAGGCAATCTCGCTCACGATGCGTTCGATGATTTCGTCCAAGTCGAGGCTGGCGGTGATCCGTTGCGCGGATTTTTGCAGGCGCACCAGTTCGGCGAGCTTCAGGGTAGAGGTTTCAGGGACGGGCAGAGCCGGGAACTCAACATCCGTGCGCGGACTAGTGGCCACGGCGACACCTCCTGCAAGGACGGGGAAATTACTCTATCAGATTACGGAAATCAACCCGTAGATTCTCTTTTTGTTCGACTGGAAGCCGGTCGTTTGAGCCGCTTGATTTCCTCCAACCGCTCCCAGATCCGTTTTTCCATCCCTAACGGTTCAACACCGGTCGGCGCCGTTCCACCCTGGCTGCCCCAACCTGCTCTTGGCTGGCCTCTGGCGTTTCCGAAATGCGCAAGAGGTGAGGCGCGTCACTGAATGGCGCTTCAGACGATGCTAGCGTGGCGGTAGTCGCTTCTGGCGACGCGAATAATGGTAACCGGACGGGCTGGAAAGAAGGTGTTATTCCAGTGAGTGGCTCCACGCCCCTGACGGACGAGTGGATCCAGGAACGGCTGCGGCACTTGGGTGTGCAAGCGCCGGAGGCGCCAGTGGTGTGGGACGACACCACTCACTACATGCGCATCGAGCGCGACCACATCGTCAACCTGCAGGGCGATCTCTTCCTGATCCGGTGCAACGAGCGCGAGGGACGATTCGGATTGGATGATCAGCCGAAGTTCTGGGTCAAGCGCGCGCTTGCTCTGAGCACGGGACAGACTTACATCCTTAAGCTCGCGATCCAGGAGTCGTTCAAGGTTCACGTTGGCGAGGTCGAGGTGCTCTGTGTCCGCAATGCGGAGAAGGAGGGGAAGGTTCTGGAGCTCATGCGCGGAGACCGGCGGTTCATGCAGGGCCGCAGCACCTACGATTCCCGCGGCAATCTGGTGCGAGTCATCGATTTTATCCACGGCACCGATCTATTGACCTACGTCGACTCGATTCGGTTGCGGCACGAAGAATATTGCCGCACCATGCTTCCGGCAATCCTTGCCAACGTGACGGACAACATCGCAGCCCTTCAGCGCTTGCACGATGCCGGGCTCTGCCACGGCGACATTCGGAACGATCACATTCTCATTGAGCAGGAAACGGGCTCCTATAAATGGATCGATTTCGATCTCGAGCAGCGTTCCGCTGACTTCGATATTTGGAGCGTTGGGAATATCCTGCATCTCGTCGCGGCCAAGGGCTTCATGACCTTCCGTGACGCCATTAAAATTCGTCCGCAGCTTTCCGGGAACCTTTCCCAGGACGATGCGTCGATTTTCTTCCCGCATCGCGTCATGAATCTGCGAAAGATCTATCCCTACCTGCCCGACAAGCTCAACGACGTGCTTCTTCGCTTCTCGTTCGGAGCGCGTGTTGGTTATGATCGGATTTCCCAGATCACCGGCGATTTGGCGGAATGCGCCGCATCGGCAGGCTGGTGAGGGAGCGGAATTTCTCTCCCCCTTAACCTCCGCCAGCGAGTTTGCCGGCTTGACCTTCGGCGCCTGGAATTGCGCCAGCGATCAGACTGCGAGACTCACCCCTCGGATTATCTTTTTGTTCGGCCGGAAGCCGGCCGCTTGAGCCTCTTGATTTCCTCCAGCCGCTCCCGGATCCGCTTTTCCACCCCCTCATTCGTTGGCCGGTAATACGAGCGGCCGCGCAGGCTTTCCGGTAGGCATTCCATGTCGGCGACCTTTCCCTCCACGTCGTGAGCGTACTGGTAGTCCTTGCCGTAGCCGAGTCCTTTCATCAGGCTGGTGGGGGCGTTGCGCAGGTGCAGCGGGACGGGTTCGGCAGCCGTGCGCTCGACGTCCTCCTGAACCGCGCCATAGGCGGTATAGAGCGCGTTCGATTTCGGCGCCAGCGAGAGATAGACGACGGCTTGCGCCAGGGCGAGGTTGCCTTCGGGCATGCCGATAAAGTCCACGGCGTCGCGAGCCGCCATCGAGAGGCCGAGCGCATTGGGCTCGGCCAAGCCGATATCTTCGACGGCCATGCGGACGACGCGGCGCGCGATGTAGAGCGGATCTTCTCCGGCTTCGAGCATGCGGGCCAGCCAGTAAAGGGCGGCATCGGGATCGCTGTTGCGCACCGACTTGTGCAGGGCGGAGATCAGGTTGTAGTGCTCCTCGCCGGTCTTGTCGTAGAGCAGAACGCGCTTCTGCAGGGCTTCATGGACTATCTCGTCGGTGATCGTGCCGGTTCCGGCGGGAGACGCAGCAAGCTGCGTCTCTACGGACAGGGACGCGGCCACCTCGAGCGCGTTGTAGGCGCTGCGGGCATCACCGCTCGAGTAGGCGGCAATCTTCTTTAGGACTTCATCGGAGGCCTGGAGATGGAGTTGGCCGAGGCCTCGTTCGGAGTCGGAAAGGGCGCGCTTCAGAAGCGTGACGATCTGTTCCTCGGTCAGCTGCTTGAGCACGTACACGCGGCAACGCGAGAGCAGCGCGGAGATGATCTCAAACGAAGGATTTTCGGTGGTCGCGCCGATCAGGCGGATGCTGCCTTTTTCGACGTGGGGCAGGAAGGCGTCCTGCTGCGCCTTGTTAAAGCGATGGATCTCGTCCACGAAGACGATGGTGCGGGTGCCGTACTGGCGGGCGCGGTCGGCGTCGGCCATGACCTGCTTGATTTCCTTGATGCCGGCCAGAACCGCGGAGAATTCGATGAACTCGGCTTTGGTGACGCCAGCGATGATCTTGGCCAGCGTGGTTTTGCCGGTGCCGGGTGGCCCCCAGAAGATCATCGAACTGGGGTCGTCGCGCTCGATCTGTACGCGCAGCGGCTTGCCCGGGCCGACCAGGTGCTCCTGGCCGACGAATTCCTCCAGCGTGCGCGGCCGCATGCGGTCGGCCAGCGGACGAGCTCCCCCGCTGGCGTTCTCAGGACCCGGGATGGATTGGAAGAGGTTCACAGCCGTCCTTAGATCGGTGGGATGCTCGGAGCCTCACTTACCGCCAAGTCAATTGCCGTAGCGAAGCCTGAACAACCAATCCCAAATGCTACGCCAATTTGTCAGGACAAATATGCCCGCGGTGTAGGATAGCGCCACGGCAATCTTGAGACCCATGTTGCGCCCCTCCAAGTCGTCACGACCGCGAAGTAACACTCGCAGTCGGTTCACCGAGTAGGCGCTCGAAACAACCAACGCAAGAATGGCAGTCAAGAGGAACCGCCAGTTGGAATAAGGAAAGATTGAGACGACGCTGCCCCAGGGAATTGCAGTTATCGCAACAAAAAAACAGGGCCACGATAGAATGCTTCCGCTTAGCCCACAGACAACTCCAGCTCGCAGGGTGAATAACGACAATATGCATGCGGCTGCCAAGAAAATCGTCCCGGCGATTGCTGGATATATGAGGACAAGGTGATCAGTAGGGGGTTCCCCAGCATAAAGATAATCAAAGAACTGTACGAGTGTGAATGCTGCAGTTGCGTAGATAAGCGCAGCAAGAATTTTCTGCCTCACATTCGTTTCTCAGGAGTCAGCATTCTTTGCCTTGCGCATTCGTACAACACAATACTCGCCGCTACCCCGGCGTTCAGCGATTCCACCTGTGCCGCCTGCGGGATCACGACTGTTCCGTCCATCTGATGCAGCAGTTCGCGGGGCAGGCCTGCGCCCTCGTTGCCGATGAAGATCGCCAGGGGCAAAGTCCAGTCCGCTTCGGACAGCGGCGTTCCCTTGTGCGAGGAGGTCGCGACCAACCGGACGCCACGCCCGCGCAGCAGGCCGATTAGTTCGGCGGAGGCAATCCGCACCACGGGAAAGCGAAAGACAGATCCCGCCGAGCCGCGCAGAACTTTTGCGTTGTGGAGGCTTACCGTTCCTTCGGTCAGGAAAACACCCGCCGCGCCAAAGGCTTCGGCCGAGCGCAGAATGGTTCCCAGGTTTCCCGGGTCCTGCAGTCCGGCAGCGACCACCAACGGCCCGATCCCAGAGCGTTCGAGCAACTGGGCGGATGAGACTGGACGCAGCTTAACCAGGGCGGCCACGCCCTGCGGCGCATCACTGGGGACGATCGAGTTGAACAGGGAATCCGGCAGGATCAGCGTTTCTACGCGAGCATTGATCTGGGGCAGGAGTTTTTCCGCCAGAGGGCGAGCCGATGCGCTGAAAAACACGCTGCCCAGGCGTTGGCCGCTGCGCAGCGCCTCTTCGACCAGCTTGACTCCTTCTATCGCGCACTCGCCCTCCGCCGTCAGTTCGCCGCGGCGGAAGGCCTGCCGCAGTTCCTTCAGGCGCGGGTTATGACGGCCGGTCACCGGGCGCAGTCGGGGCCTGGCTGCCGGGCTGCTGCTTGCCTTGTCATCCTGCTTCATGAGTTCGTCCCAAAATCAGGATAATACGCGTCTTCGGCTTCGGCACGGAACCCGAGGTATGGTACATTTCACTGTTCACGCCGACAACAGGAAGGACACCGAGTGCGCGCGGAAATCCTGAAGATTCACGCCCATGAGCCGGAGGCGTCGCTGGTCAAGTACGCCGCCGAACAGATCCAGGCCGGGCAGGTGCTGGGCATGCCCACCGACACGTTTTATGGTCTCGCCGCCGATCCGTTTAACCTGCGCGCGGTGGAGCGAGTGTATGAGATCAAGTCGCGTGCGGGCCACAAGCCGCTCTCGCTGCTGATCGAGAACGTGGACCAGGCGGAGGAATTTGCGGGTCCGCTGCCGGACGATTTCCATCTCCTGGCGCGGCGGTTCTGGCCAGGGCCGCTGACCATGATTGTGCCCGCCGCTTCGCATCTGCCGCTCAAGGTGACGGCGAACACGGGCAACGTGGCGCTGCGCGTGCCGGCGGCGGAAATTCCGCTGGCGGTCATCCGGGCGGCGGGGGTTCCCATCACCGCTACATCCGCCAACTTGAGTGGCGCGGTGGAATGCACTACCGCCGAGCAGGTGCGCGATCAGTTGCAGAACCGCATCTCGCTGATCGTGGATGGCGGGCCTTCCCCACGCTCGATTGCCTCGACCATCGTGCACTTCAAAAGCGACGGCTCCTGGCAGATTTTGCGGGAAGGCGCGATTCCCGGCAAAGAAGTTGCGGAAGCCTTGTCCTGAGATGGCGGAAGACCTCAGCCCGTCCCCGGGGAAAAAATCTTCACCCGTCCTGTCCTGGCGGCTGCTTTTGGTAGCGGCGGCGGGAGCGCTCCTGCTATTTCTGGGCATTAGCGGAATGCGCATCGTGCGCAGCGCCGGCGAAACGCCGGCCGCGAAAGCTGATGCCATTGTGATCTTTGGCGCCGCTGAATATGTGGGGCGGCCTTCGCCCGTGTACCGGGCGCGGCTCGACCACGGTTTCGAATTATTCGAGAAGGGCATGGCCCCGGTGGTGATCACGACGGGGGGAGCGGGACAGGATCCGGACTTCAGCGAAGGCGGCGTCGGGCGGGATTACCTCGTGCGCCGCGGTATCCCCGAGCAAGACCTGATTGCCGAGACCCAGAGTTCGGATACGGCGCAGTCGGCGGCGCGGGTCGCCAATATTATGCGTGTGAACCACATGCGCAGCTGCATCGCGGTGAGCGACGCGTATCACGTGTTCCGCATCCGGGCGCTGCTGGAGCACGAGGGAGTGCAGGTGGAAGTGGCGCCACGTCCGGAGTCGCGGCCGCATTCGCTGCTACAGAGGTTTGTGGCAGTGATGCGGGAGGCGATGAGCTACCTGGTGTGGGAACTCGGCATGTCGTAGGGAAGCTGCGAGCTTCGAGCCACGAGCAACCCGGTCGTTTCCTTAGAGACGAGTCGCCGCTGTCAACAGCAATCCTGATCCTGCCTGCTCGAAGCTCGCGGCTCGAAGCTCGAAGCGGCGTTTCTACCACCCCATCCTCTCTCGCAAGCTCGTGATGTGCGCCACGTGGTGGCGTCCGTGCCAGGAATAGAGAGCCAGGGTTTTTTCTAGAGACATCGTGCCCAGTTCGGGATGGCGGAAGGTCCGCTTCCAGTCGGCCTCGCTCAAGGCGCGCAGCACCATCATCCAGCGCTGGTGAACGCAATCGAGCAGAACCAAAGAGACTTCCGTGGGGGCCTGCGAATCTGGCAGCAGGGCCCAGCGGTCTTCCATGTAGGGCTTGATGGTGGGCTCGTCCTCGGTGAGGGCGAGTTTGAAGCGGATGTAAGCGTTCATGTGGCTGTCGGGCACATGATGAATGACCTGGCGCACCGTCCAGCCGCCTTCCCGGTACGGGGTATCCAACTGTTGTTCCGAGAGTCTGGCGACGGCGGCGCGCAGCCGGGCGGGAGTTTGCTCGATGTCGCGCAAACATTGCTGCCTCTGTTCCGCGGTCAGGGGGCCGTTGTAGGAAAACTTGCCGATCGGGTAGCGCGGGTCGCTCATGAAATCGCCTCCGGGGAGTAGATGATTGCTGAGTAGCAGGCGGTGCAGAGAAAAGGGGAGCTTCGAGCAGCCAGGTCGCGGGGGGCACACTAGAGCGGATTGGCGGTTGCTTTACCCGAAGCCGCCTGCAATGCGCACACAGGAGACGCAGCAAGCTGCGTCTCTACAAAATGGGCACGGCGGGTGAAGAGCGGAGAAATCGGGTACACCTTCTGGGAATCCGCTCTAGGTTTCGCGTTGATGACTGCTCTTAGCTCGTGGCTCGAAGCTCGTAGCCATCCTTCGCAGCAATTTCATAGATAGGGGATTGTCCCTACCGCACCATGGCGAGGATGCGAACCGGGGCTTCGGCGGCGTTCTTGTTCTTGGCGGGCGCCACGATCACCAGCGAACCGGTCTCGGGGAGCGCGGTGAAGCGGGCTGCTCCTTCCACGACGTAGTCTCCGTGGAGCGCGAGCTGGCGGGCCAGGGCACGGTCGGTGGTGAAGTTGGCGGGCGTTTCGATGGCGAAGCCCAGCACGTAGCGGGCGTCCATCAGGAACTGGGCGGCGTCGGCGGTGAGGGGCAGGGGCACTTCCGGTTCGGCGCGGCGGTTCCCGCCACCGCGGATGGCGACGACCGCACCCTGCGGTACGAAGCCGTGGCGGGACTCCCATTCCGCGATGTCGTCGAGAGTGATCTGGGCGTGTTCCGGATTGAGGTTCATGACCACGAGCGGCGCAATCAACCGCTCGGCTGGTATCTGGCCGGCAGCCCAGGTGCCGGGGATGAGCGCCGCTGGGGAGATGATGTGGGTCCCGGACTCCGGGGAGATCGCAACCCGTGGCGCGGTCGCGGTCTCCGCAGCGGTAAGATCCACCACGTGCGAGTAGCGATCCGGCTGGGCGGAACTGGGGCGGCGGTCGGCGAACAGCAGAATGGCCAGGACCAGCCCGTAGGCGATGATGAAGCTGCGAATGCGCATCCGTTTTCTAGCTAAGACGTGAATCTTGCCTGTATTGTTGCCCGCAGCGGCGGGACTTTCAATCCACCTTCGGCCATGGCCCGGCGAGTAGGCCGGTCTTCCTCCGCCTCCTATTCGATCGGAAAACTTTCGTGATCGGTGCAATATTTCGGACAGCCCGGGAAGCGAGTTACAATACGGTTAACCCTCGAGCAGGCTGCCGAAAAACGCTGGAAGCTTGACCGCAGCGCAGAACGCGGCGCCGCCACCCGGAACTGAGGATTGATGTTCGGTCGCGAAGAAAAAGTTTCCGCCCTCCGGCTCACCGCCGTGCAGTACATCATCCTGTTCATTTTCCTGGTCCTGGCCTACGGATTGTGGAGCTTGCAGGTGATGCAAAGCGGCAAGTACGCGCTGCTGGCGGAGCAGAACCGCATCCGCAACGTGCCCATCCTGGCGCCCCGCGGCAAGATCCTCGATCGCGAGGGACGGATCATTGTTGACAACTACCCGTCGTTTTCCGCGCTGCTGCTGCGCGATTCGGCGCGCGATCTCAACGCCGACGCCGACCTGATCGCGCTCGGCCTGCACATGAATGCTGAGGAAGTCCGGCAGCGGATCCGGCACTTCGCCTCCCTGCCGCAGTACCAGCCGATCTTTCTCAAGGAAGACATCACGCCCGACGAGCTGGCCTTCATCGAGTCGCACAAGAACGAGCTGCCCGAACTCGACACCATCATGGCGCACCGGCGGCTGTATCCGCGCTACGGGTTCATGGCGCACCTGATCGGGTACGTGGGCGAAGTCAGCGAAGACATGCTCAACCAGCCGCAGTTCGAGCTCTACAGCCCGGGCGACGTGGTCGGCGTGAGCGGCGTGGAGAAGCAATACAACAGCATCCTGATGGGCAAGAACGGATCGCGGCGCACCATCGTCAACAGCCACGGGCGGGAAGTGGACCGGCTGAGTGAAACCCCAGCCGAACCCGGTAAGCAGTTGAAGCTGACCGTAGACCTGGACCTGCAGATCGCAGCCGAACAGGCGCTGGAAGGGAAGAACGGTGCGATCGTGGCGATGGCCCCGCGTACTGGAGAAATCCTCGCCATGGTCAGCCGGCCGGCCTTCGATCCCAACGACTTTGCGGTCAAGATTTCCCGGGACGAGTGGAACAAGCTGGCCACCGATCCCGACAAACCGCTTTTGAACAAGGCGATTCAGGCGCAGCTGGCGCCGGGGTCAACGTTCAAGGTCATCATGTCGGTTGCGGGTTGGCAGGAAGGGATAGCCCAGACGCTCCATGTACACTGCAACGGCGGGGCCACGTTTTATGGCCGCCGATTCGGATGTTGGGTCAAAGGCGGGCACGGCGAGGTCAGCCTGGAGAAAGCGATCTACCAGTCTTGCGACGTGTTCTTTTACACGCTGGCGGAGAAGCTGGGCATTGAACGGATTGCGAAGTACGCGACCCTGTTGGGGCTGGGGCAGAAGACCGGGATTGACCTTCCCAATGAAGCGAGCGGCGTGATGCCTTCGGAAGAGTGGAAGATCCGCAACTTCAAGCAGAAATGGTATGCCGGGGAGACGATTTCGGTGGGCATCGGGCAGGGCGCAGTGGCGATCACGCCGGTGCAGTTGATGCGGGCGGCCGCCGCGGTTTCTATGGGCGGCCGCATGGTGGTGCCGCACGTAATCAACCCTAGCGACCTGCCGCCGGGCTACGTCGAGACCACCCACTACACGGAAGTCAAGAACATTCCGATTGATCCGAATGGATGGAACTTCATCACCGACGCGTTGAGCCGGGTCCTGCTGCCGGAAGGCACAGCTCCCTCGGCGCACATTCCCGGAATTGACATCGCGGGTAAGACGGGGTCGGCGCAGATCGTCTCGCTCGCCACCCGCGCCAAGCATGCCAACGCCGAATCGCTGGCTCAGAACGGATGGTTCGTGGGCTTCACGCCGCGGCGCAACCCGGACATCATTGTCGTGGTGCTGTTTCAAAGCGGCGAGCACGGCAAGTTGGCGGCGCGTCTGGCGACGCAAGTCATCAAGGCCTATGTGGACAAGCAACGCCGCCAGCCCACCAAGGTGGCATCCTCTCCAGCCAAGGTCGAGATTGGGGCGGTGTGGAGCGAGCCGAGTACGGAAATTGGCAAGGAAGATGATTTGCAGGGCGGTCGTTTCATGATTGATGTTGCGCGCAAGCGAGCTCCCCTCGCGGCAGCCGCGCCTGGGATGCGGTGAGAGCCCAGGCCTGCGCGGTGAGCCATGACCACCTTCTCTCCGGCTGTCAGAGTGGACTTTCCTGCGGGGAATAGTCCACATCTTCCTGATCTGCGAAGGGTCGTTGGCCCCCATTCCAGTTGTCGTGTTTAGCCCGGCATCCCATACGAACAACCACTCATAGTCCAGCGCTCTCGCAACGCCGGCTGGGAAGCCGCCCACAGCATGCTTGATGCCCCTAAGTCGCTGTCCTGCCGATAGTTCGGTGCCTTTGTTCCATGACTTCCGTAACTTTGCAGGCTGGCTGCCGGGGTGTAGTCTCGGCCTGAAATACGTACACCTCGCACGCGGGTGGCATGCGGGGCAAGTCGGAAGGAAGGTCGTCGCAACCGTGTCGGAAGCAGGCAAACAAACCGCGGAAGTGGGCAAGAACCACAAAGTCTACACCGACGTGCAGGGCGCGCCGCGCTTTCCCATCAAGCTGCCGGTGGCGGTGCATTCGGGAGCCAGCGACAAGGCCGCCGAGACGGAGAACATATCCGCCAATGGAGTTTTGTTCCGCATGGACGCGGATGTGCCGGTGGGATCGGCCGTGGATTTCACGCTTTCTCTTCCCGCCAACGTGGTGGGGGCTGATGCCGACGTGCAGGTGGATTGTCGCGGGCGCGTGGTCCGCAGCTTCGAAGACGGTGGCCGGCGCGGGGTGGGCGTGGTCATCGATGAATACCGATTTGAGCGCCGGTAGGGCGCAAGGAAAAGAATGAGCAGCACTCCAGTCGGTGCGGAAGAACACTACGAGAGCGGTCAGGGGGACGACGGCAAAGGAACGATCCGCGTGATCGTCGCCGACACCCAAGCTATCTTCCGGGCCGGGCTGCGCAAGGTTTTTGCGCTCGAAGATGACGTCCGGGTCGTTGGACAAGCCGAGACCCTGGCCCAGGTCACCTCCGCCATGCAGAAATTTTCCGCCGACATCCTGATTCTCGAAGCGGCGCTGACCCCCAATCCGGCCGAGACCGTTTCCGATCTGCTGCGCCAGAACACGCCGTGTCGTTTGGTGGTCGTGCTCCAGGAGCCGGACCAGGAAATGACTCTGGAACTGTTCCGGCGCGGCGCCCACGGCATTGTCTCCCGCGAAGTTGAGCCGGAGATGCTGGTGGAATGCCTGCGCAAGGTCGCCGCCGGCGAGGTCTGGCTGGAACGCCGGGCCGTAAGCTGGGTGCTGGAAGCCTACCGCACGCAAGGCTCACGTCCCACAGGGTCGCGTCCCAAAGTGCAACTCACGCCCAAGGAGTCGCTCATCGTCTCCTGCGTCACCCAGGGCATGAAAAACAAGGAAATCGCGCTGCGGGTAGGAACCACCGAGCAGGTGGTCAAGAATTATCTGCGCAAGGTGTACGACAAACTGGGGGTCGCGGACCGGCTGGAACTGGCGCTGTTTTGCCTTAACCACCGGGTCGTGGACGAGGCCAAGGTGAAGGCCGCCCAGCCCAGCAACGGAGCGGACCAGCCGGCAGGGGCCGCCAACGCTGCCGCCGCGGCTTCCGGCAGCAACTCCTGATTCCTTCTTCTAGTACAATGCTCTGTCGCGAGTGAATTCCTGTGCCGGGCCGGCGCCCTCGGCAGAAGATTCATGTGCGCTCATTCTCCGTCGAAGAGAGGTCAACCGTGAAAGGCGATGCCAAGATCCTTGCGCTTTTGAACGAAGTGCTCAAAGCCGAACTGACAGCCATCAACCAGTATTTCCTCCATGCCGAGATGTGCGAGAACTGGGGTTACGAAAAGCTGGCCAAGCACACGCGCAAGGAATCGATCGAAGAGATGGGGCACGCCGAGAAGCTGATGGAGCGCATCCTGCTGCTCGATGGGTCGCCGAATATGACCGACTATTTCAAAATCAACATCGGGCAGAACGTGAAGCAGCAACTGGAGAATGATCTCAAACTCGAGTACAACGCGGTGAAGCGGCTGAACGACGGGATCAAGGCCTGCGTGGCAGCCGCCGACAACGGCTCGCGCGAGCTGCTGGAGAAGATCCTGGTGGATGAAGAACACCACATTGATTGGCTGGAAGGGCAGCTGCACGCCATCGACGAGATGACGTACGAAAACTATCTGGCCGAGCAACTGCACGAAGAATGAACGGCAGTACTCAGTACCCAGTGGCCAGTACCCAGTACCCAGTTCTCGATTCCCAGTTCTCCAAACGTGGGCGGGGGAGTTCCCGTGCGAGCTGGGAGTCTCGCCACAGCTGCTAAAATCAAGTCAGCCGCATCCCTGGGCGCCGGAGAGATGGCCGAGTGGCTGAAGGCGCACGCTTGGAAAGCGTGTTTAGGGGAAACTCTAACGTGGGTTCGAATCCCACTCTCTCCGCCAGTTCTTCTCTCCAGAGGTCCCTCGCTGCCCTTAGGATTTCGGCCGCAGGCTCCCGCTCCTCCACCCCATCACGCGAAAGGCGCGCGTGCTGGGGCCCCGGCTTCGCTCACGCCCGCTGATCGCCTCAAGCTCCAGAAGCCGGTCCAAGGTTGCCGGCAGCCCTGGGGTTCTCCTGCCCCGGCCGTACCTGATCTTCCGTGACCTCGGAAGGGCGCTCCCAAGTTGCTAAGCTCCTGGAGGAAGCTCCAGGAGGGCCACTTTGCCCGCGACAGCTGCAAAACCCACAATCAAAATCCTTTATGGCGAGTGCGATGAGCAGGTGCTGGCCGCACAAGCCGCCGAAATGAAGACGGCCGGCCATCAGGTCACGACGGCGGTCGGTCGCCACGCCGTCCAGGAAGCCCTGCGCCGCGATGCCTTTGACCTGGTTATTCTGGGCTCGACGCTGACTAAGGACGACCGCCACCACCTGCCTTACTTAGTGAAAAAGACGCGCGCAGGCACCAAGGTGCTGGTCATGCATGCCGGGACTCACCATTACGAAGTGGATGCCACGATGGACGCCAACGCCAGCATGCAATTTGTCCTCGAAAAGATCGCTCGCCTGCTGGCCGGACAGGCGGTCTCAGCGTAGGTGTCACAAAGCTGACTTCGCTTCGTTCGCGGTTCGCTGCGAGCAACTCGCCCGCCGCAAACGGCCAACGACGAAGAGCGAGTCACCAGAATGAAAAAAAGGTCCGGCTGGAGCGGAGAGAGGTTCGCTCCAACCGGACCTAATTCTTCCAGGCTACCCAGAGTTGCTGCGCGAGTTGCTGATAAAACGGGGGAGAGCTTCCCGAGCAGCTAGCCATTATCGCCGCCGTACCCTGGCCACTTGTCACGACCTTGTCAAGGCGTCGTCACTTTCTTGCGCGGCGAAAAAAGGAAACCCGGCCCGGAACGCGAGGCGGCGCCGAAGCACTGCTAGAAAAACTCCGCAAGAAATCTGGCGGCGCAAAACCGATGGCATACGGCTGGAAATAAAATGGGCCGCCAGCCAAGAAGCGGTGACGATTCCTTGGCTATCGGCCCATTCGATCCTGAAGCGGATCGGAGGTGATACCTTTATGGTAATCGCTTAAAAGCGCTTGTCAAGAACAACTTCCCGGCGCCCCAGTTGCGGAGCCAAGAACCCAAATTCAGGCCGCGCGTCATTGACACTTTTGTCGCCAGAGTGTTAGTTTTACTGGTTTTAGGGTTCGCCATTCTAACTAGCTAGTATCAGCTGCTCATGGACCAGACGCTCAGACAACTAGGGGGACTACTGCTCGGAGCCGTGCCCACGGCGATCCTTCTGGGGACGGTTTACGTCCTCTATTCCGTGCTGGTCCACAAGCCGCTGACCGCGGTTTTGGCCGAGCGGCGCAACCGGACCGAGGGCGCCAAGGAAAAGGCGCGCGCCGACATCGCTTCGGCGGAAGCGCGGACCGCCGATTACGAGCAGCGCCTGCGCGAAGCTCGGGGCAAAATCTTCAAGCGTCAGGAAGCCCGCCGCCAGCAGGCAATGCAGGCCCGGGCGGAGACGGTGGCGAAGGCTCGCGGCAAAGCGCAAGAACAGGTGAAGCAAGCCCGCGGCGGAATCGAACAGGACAAGCAGCAAGCCTTGGTCAGTCTCCAGGCCGAAGCGGGGCAGTTGGCGAGCGTGATCGTGCGCACGGTGCTCCAGCCCCTGGCGGCACCGAACCCGGTGGGGGGACGATGACCGGGAAGGGAATTGTCCGGTCATTGCTGCTGGTGGCGTTATTGGCGATGGTGCCCGCGGTTCCGCACCGGGCACTGGCGCAGGCGCCAGAACCGCGCTCCGGGCAGGCCCAAGCCGACAAGAAGGACTCCAGTGTCGGCGGGGAATTGGCCAAGGAGACGCGGGAAGCGGCGGGCGAGGAAGAGAAGGAAGAGAACGAGAACCTGAAGCATTCTGGCATGGTGCGGAAGCTGGCCAAGGTTACGGGCCTGAGCGTGCACCAAGCCCATCTGCTGGCGATTGGGCTCAATTTTGCGCTGATCGCCTTCCTGGTTTACTGGTTTGCCCGCAAGAGCGTGCCGGCCGCCCTCCACAACCGCTCCCAGTCCATCCAACAAGCGCTGGAAGAAGCACGCGCCGCCAGCCAGGAAGCCAACCGGCGGCTGGCTGAAATCGAGGTGCGGTTGCGCAAACTCGACGTCGAGATTGGCACCATGCAGGCCGCGGCGGAAAAGGAAGCGGAGGCCGAGGAAGGACGCATCCAGAAAGCGGCGGAGGAGGATATGCGCAAGGTGGTTGCCGCCGCAGAAGCGGAAATCGCCGCCGCCGCCAAACAGGCCCGCCGCGAACTGACGGCGCATACCGCGGATCTTGCCATCGCTCTGGCCCGCAAGCAAATCAACGTGGATGCACGCACCGACCAGGAACTGGTGCGGAATTTCGCCGGTCAGCTCTCAGGGAACATTGGAAAGGACGGTCAGTAGCCGATGGCTTCCGTAGTAGGCGCCTACGCCCGGGCTTTCGCCGACGTGGTGATGGCAAGCAAGCTTGATCCCGCGCGCGTGACCGAGGAGCTGCACGCCATGGAGGCCCTGCTTGGCGAGAGCGACCAGTTGCGCCGCGTCATGGAGAACCCATCCATTCCCAGCGACCGCAAGCGCGCCGTCCTCGACGGCATCGCGCAAAAGCAGGGGATGACGCGCCAGGTGCGGAACTTCATCGCGATCGTGACCGATCACCGGCGGTTGCCGCTGTTCAGTGACATTTTGAAGCAGGTCGCGCAGGAGTTGAGTGAACGCCTGGGATTCGCCGACGCCGAAGTCAGCAGCGCGCGCGACCTCGCTGGTCCGGAAAAGGAGCTGCTCGAGGCGGAGATCGCGAAACTGACGGGCAAGCGCGTGCGAGCCAGCTACCTGCACGATGCGTCGCTCCTGGGCGGGGCGGTGGTGAAGGTCGGCAGCACGATTTACGACGGTTCGGTCAAAGGACAGTTGGAGAGGATTCGAGAGCAGTTGTTGAGTTAGCCATCAGCCATCAGCCGTCAGCCATCAGGAAACCCGCTGGCGGTATGCGATGAGGCACTGGTTTTGGCTGATGGCTGAAGGCTGATGGCTAAGAGCTTCTTATGGCGCAGATCAAAGCAGACGAAATTACGCAACTAATCCGCGAACAGATCGAGAATTACGAATCGAAGATCGCGGTCGATGAAGTGGGAACGGTGATCACCCTGGGCGACGGCATTGCCCGCGTGTATGGCCTCGACAAAGTCATGGCCGGTGAACTGCTCGCCTTCCCGCACGGCGTGGCCGGAATCGCCATGAACCTGGAAGAAGACCAGGTCGGCGTGGTGCTGCTCGGGGAATACACCGAAATCAAGGAAGGCGACGAGGTCAAGCGCACCGGCCGCATCATGAGCGTGCCGGTGGGCGACGCTCTGGTGGGGCGGGTGGTGAATTCGCTGGGCCAGCCGATTGACGACAAGGGGCCGATCGCGACCGACAAGTTCATCGCGCTCGAGCGCATCGCCCCCGGCGTGATTGACCGCCGCCCGGTGCGCGAACCGATGGCTACCGGCTTGAAAGCGATTGACTCAATGATCCCGATCGGCCGCGGCCAGCGCGAATTGATCATCGGCGACCGCCAGACCGGTAAGACCGCCGTCGCGCTCGATACCATCATCAACAACAAGGGCAACAACCTGATTTGCATCTATAACGCGATCGGGCAGAAGCGGTCTTCCATCGCGCAGGTGGTCAAGATCCTCGACGATGCGGGCGCCATGGAATACACGATCGTGGTCGCGGCTTCGGCTTCCGAGCCGGCTCCGATGCAGTACATCTCTCCCTACGCCGCCTGCGCCATGGGCGAATTCTTCCGCGATTCAGGACGGCACGCCCTCTGCATTTACGACGATCTTTCGAAGCATGCGGCGTCGTACCGCGAAATCTCGCTTCTGCTGCGGCGTCCGCCGGGGCGCGAAGCCTATCCCGGAGACGTGTTCTACCTCCACTCGCGGCTGCTGGAGCGCGCCGCCAAGCTGAGCGACAAGAATGGCGGCGGATCGCTGACCGCTCTGCCCGTGATCGAAACGCAGGCGGGCGACGTTGCGGCGTACATCCCGACCAACGTCATCTCGATCACCGACGGCCAGATTTATCTTGAAACCGACCTGTTCAACCAGGGCGTGCGTCCGGCGGTGAACGTCGGACTGTCGGTGAGCCGCGTCGGCGGCAGCGCACAGATCAAGGCGATGCGGCAGGTCGCCGGAACCCTGAAGCTGGAACTTGCGCAATACCGGGAACTGGCGGCCTTCGCGCAGTTCGGCAGCGATCTCGACAAGGCCACGCAGCAGCAACTCAACCGCGGCCAGCGCCTGGTGGAACTGCTGAAGCAAAACCAGTTTTCGCCGTTGCCGTTCTCCAAGCAGATTCTGATCATCTTCGCCGGCACCAGCGGCGTGCTCGACGATCTGCCGGTCAACCAGGTGCGCGACTTCGAGAAAGAGCTTTATAAGTACGTGGACACCTCGAAACCGGGGCTGCTGAACACCATCATGGAAAAGAAGATTCTCGACGACGATCTCAAGGCTGAGATTGCGCGGGTGATCCAGGAAGCGAAACAGCAGTTTGTGGATGCAAGGCAGGCGGTAGCGAAGTAGAAATGCGGCTGCTAGCTGCTGGCTTCTAGCTTCTAGCAACCAGGGAAACCGTAGTCCTTTGGAGATTGATGATTTTGCTTGCTGGTAGCCAGAAGCTAGCAGCTAGTAGCTGATGCATGGCAAACGTTCTCGATATCCGGCGCCGGATCCGCAGCGTGGTCAACACGCGGCAGATCACCAAGGCTATGAAGACCGTGTCTGCGGCGAAGCTGCGCCGCGCCCAGGAAGGTGCCCTGGCCGCGCGCCCCTATTCGCAGATGCTGACGAATGTGCTGAAATCGCTGGTTGCGCGGGCGGATATCTACGATCCCATTACCGGTGAGCCGCGCCATCCGCTGCTCGCCGAGCGCCCGGAAAAGACCATTCTGCTGATCGTGGTGACCGGAGACAAGGGCCTCGCCGGTGCGTTCAATACCAACATTCTGAAGATCGTCACCAAGTTCATCGAGTCCAAGCCCGAGCAGAACATTGATGTCGAGTGCATCGGCCGCAAGGGACGCGACTTCATGCGCCGGCGTTTCCCGGCGGCGCCCGCGGCGGTCGCTCCATCCGAGGGCTCGGCGGGGACCCCGGTCCCGCCGGCCGAAGATGTTCCGCTCCCTACGGAGCCAGTTCCCCGCGCGGGCCGGGTTCAGATCGTCGGTGAACATGTGGGCGTCCTGGGCAAGGTGGAACATGCTTTTGCTTCCGGACTGGGGCAGCGCGTGGTCGAGCGCTTTTCCCGCGGCGAGATTGACGGGGTCTACCTTCTGTACAACGAATTTAAGTCGGTCATCGCGCAGCGCCTGATTGTGGAACACCTGTTGCCGATCAAGGAGATCGGGGTGGTCGATGTCCGCATGGCCGAGGAGGCGGAAGAAGAAGAGCGCAAACGCAGGCTGGAGGCGGCCAAGTCCGCTGGCGTCGGGGTCCGCCCAATCGATACGCATGCCGTGGACGAGGCTGCCGCCAGGTTCGGAGCGTCGCCGGTGGATTACATCTACGAGCAGCCGCCGGACCAGCTCTTCCGGGAAATTCTGCCGAAATACATTGGTATTGAGATTTTCCATGCGCTGCTGGAATCGGTAGCGGCGGAGCACGCCGCCCGCATGACCGCCATGGATTCGGCGACCAACAACGCCAGCGACATGATCGATTCGCTGACGCTGGTCATGAATCGCGCGCGCCAGGCCAAGATCACGAAGGAAATCATCGAGATCGTCAGCGGCGCGGCGGCGTTGTGAGGAAGATGCTAGCTGCTAGCTACTGGCTGCTAGCAATCCTTCGAACTCAGAATAGATTTTGATTGCCAGTAGCTAGTAGCTAGTAGCTGAGGTCTTATGCCTGAAAATATCGGTAAAGTCATCCAAGTCGCGGGTCCCGCGGTGGACGTGCAGTTCACCGAAGTGGCCATGCCTCCCATCTACCAGGCGCTGCGGGTCATCAGCGATGGTTTCACCGTGCCCTCGCCCATCAACGTCATTGTGGAAGTACAGCAGCACCTCGGCGAAGGCCGCGTGCGCTGCGTCGCCATGCAGCCCACCGACGGCATGGTGCGCGGCATGAAAGCGATCGATCAGGACGGACCGATCTCGGTGCCGGTGGGCCACGGGACGCTGGGGCGGGTGATGAACGTCATCGGTGAGCCGGTGGACCAGCTCGGTCCGATTGCCTGTGACAAGAGAATGCCCATTCACCGCCTCGCCCCCGCCTTTGACGAGCAGTCCACTACGGCGGAGATGTTCGAGACCGGCGTGAAGGTGGTTGACCTGATTCAGCCCTTCCTGAAAGGTGGCAAGATCGGGCTGTTCGGCGGCGCGGGCGTGGGCAAGACGGTCGTCATCATGGAGCTCATCAACAACGTCGCCAAGCAGCACGGTGGATTTTCCGTGTTTGCCGGCGTCGGCGAGCGCACCCGCGAAGGCAATGACCTGTGGCTGGAAATGACCGAGTCTGGAGTGATTAAGCCGGGCAAGCCGGACGAATCGAAGGCCGCGCTGATCTATGGCCAGATGACCGAGCCGCCGGGAGCGCGCCTGCGGGTAGCGCTGACCGCTCTGACCGTCGCCGAGTATTTCCGCGACGAAGAGGGCTCCGACACGCTGCTTTTCATTGATAACATTTTCCGCTTCACGCAAGCGGGATCGGAAGTTTCGGCGCTGCTGGGCCGCATGCCCTCGGCCGTGGGTTACCAGCCGAACCTGGCGACGGAGATGGGAGAGTTACAGGAGCGTATTACTTCAACTAAGAAAGGCTCGGTAACTTCGGTGCAGGCGATTTATGTGCCCGCTGACGACTTGACCGATCCGGCGCCCGCGACGACGTTCGCTCACCTGGATGCGACGACCGTGCTTTCGCGCGCGTTGACGGAAATCGGAATTTATCCGGCAGTCGATCCGCTGGCTTCGACTTCGCGCATTCTCGATCCGCGCATTGTTGGCCAGGACCACTACGACGTCGCCCAGATGGTGAAGAAGACGCTGCAGACCTACAAGGACCTGCAGGACATCATCGCCATTCTTGGCATCGATGAACTGAGCGAGGACCAGAAACTGACCGTCGCCCGAGCCCGCAAGATCCAGAAATTCCTCTCGCAGCCGTTCTTTGTGGCCGAGCAGTTCACCGGCACGCCGGGACGCTACGTCAAGATCGCGGACACGGTGAAAGGTTTCCGCGGAATCGTGGAAGGGAAGTACGACGACATCCCCGAGCAGGCGTTCTACATGAAGGGAACGATCGAAGAGGTGGTCGAGACGGCGGAGAAGCTGAAGACTACGGCAGCGTAGGAACAGTCGCTGGTCGATAGTCGCTGGTCGTTGGCAAGAGGGCAACGGCTTGGCTAACGACTAACGACCAACGACTAGCGACCAACGATCAATGGCAGACACTTTCCAACTCGAAATCGTCACCCCCGCCAAGCTCGTCGTCAAGGACGTGGCGGAGGAAGCGCAGATTCCAGGCCTGAATGGCTATTTGGGCATCCTGCCCGGCCACGCTCCGCTCATTACCGAGCTTTCTGTCGGCACGATTACCTACCGCTCGGGCGCCACCACCCACTCGCTTGCCGTCGCCTGGGGGTTTGCTGAGGTTCTTCAAGATAAAGTGACGATCCTCGCCGAGACGGCCGAGCGCCCGCAGGAGATTGATGTGGAGCGCGCCCAGAAGGCGAAGGATCGGGCCGAGCAGCGTCTGAAGAGCAACGATCCCAAGGTCGACTTCGACCGCGCCGAAGACGCCCTGCTGCGGGCCGAAACCCGCATCAAAGTCGCCACGGAAAAGTAGCCCGAACACGAGCCGGGAAGAAAACGGCCGCCGCGAATTCGGCGGCCTTCTTTCTGATCCACCCCGACCTAGTACCATGACCGCGCCGTCTGTATCCCACGGCAGCCGATGCTTTTGTCCCGGGCCGCGAAAGTAGCGCCGCCCCTTCGGCCAACCGCGCGGTGACAATCTCGCGGTCATGGCACTAGAACTGGTTTCAAAAATCCTTTTGAGGGTTCACAAAGCTGACCCTCAGGGGCTAAAGCCCGCATTTTTGGCGGGTCTTGGCGGGACGGCTGAAGCGGTGCCCTACCCAAAACCGATTTTTGAAACCAGTTCTAGTACCGGTCTCTCCTCACGGATTCATATCCGGAGCGATAGCCGTTCGTGTACTCCATTTTGTATCGGTCCCTGCTGCCGTATTCGCGGCGATAGCCGCGGTCGCGGTCATCGTACCTGCCGCGGGGTTGCGAATTGTAAGGTTTCCACCTGGCAGCATCTTCCCTTGCTACCGACGACCCGTCCTCATAGCCCATCCGGTAGGCAATGCTGTCCCGGTCGCGTGCGCGCCAGTCGTCGTGTGGGCGGCGATCATCGCCGTCGTACCAGTTCTGCGAGGCCTCACTGTAACCGGAACGAAAGCCGTTGCTGTAGCTTTCCTGATATCCGCGCTGCCGGGCCTGGGCCGGATTGCCCTGGCCGTAGTAGTTGCCGTCGTCATCGTCTGCCAGTGCGACTCCACTCATCACGAGCGTCGCGGCCAAGGCGTAGGCTGCCATCCTGATCACTATCATTCGCTTCATCATTTTGGGCGTCATGGCGTCCTCCTGCCGGAAGCGCTGCGCTCGATCTCTTCTGTCGCAGGCGTTCCGATCACTCGCTAGATGGGATGCGGTGCCCTCGGAGCTTTGCTGCCACGGTTGCCGGAAAATAGTTTTGCCCGGCGCTTGGAATCAACGAAACTTTTTCTCGCAGCGCGGGTTGCGGCACAAATTAGGATAGGACGACACGGCTACTGGCTTCGCGCAAGAAAATGGTCAGGCCGCAGCAGAGAAGGGAATCAATGACATGAAAAAGCCGAAATCCTGGAAGAAAGCCCGAAAGCAACCAGTTGCAACTTCGGTGAAGCTGGCCGCCAAGGTTGCGCTCCGCGGCACCGTCCCGAGCAAGCCCCGGACAGCGGAGTTGCGCTATGTGCCCTGGAGCATGGTTCCGGTCGAGGCGTTGAATCCGCTTCTCGGCCGCCAGCTGATTGTCGGGCAGAACATCATGCTGGCTCGCGTCCTGCTGAAGAAAGGCTGTATCGTGCCCGAACACAGCCACCGCAACGAGCAGGTCACGTTTGTTCTCGGCGGAGCGTTGAAGTTCTGGATCGACGGCCAGGAGATCGTCGTGAACACAGGAGAAGTTCTGACCATTCCGCCCAACATGCCGCACAAGGCTGAGGCACTTGAAGACACGGACGATCTCGACGTCTTCAACCCTCCCCGGGCGGACTGGATGAACAAGACCGACGCTTATTTGCGGTAGGAAGCGGGTTAACGTGCCTGTGCTAGAATCCCTCGGTCAGTTAAGTTCAGGAGATACGCCATGCGCTGCTGCTTGGCTTGCTTCGTCCAACTTTTGTTAGTCGTCTCGCTTTCGTTTTCTCAAGGCATAGCAAACCCGGCGCACCACGTTTCGCGGGCGATTCCAGTTGATTCGCCCCGCTACGAGCTTTCCGCCGACCGTGCTCAGGCGCAGACTCCGGCGATTGCCCCGCCGAAGGCCACCGGTCCCGCAGCCCCGGGCAATACCTGGCAGTTACTCGCCACTTTGCCGGGAGCGATTATTCACGATATCTCCTTCCCTAACGCCAAGGTCGGCTACGCTGCCGGTGAACTCGGCCAGATTTGGAAAACCACCGACGGCGGAAATCACTGGACGCAGGTGCTGAACGCAAGCGGCGATTACTTCTACGGCGTGGCCGCGCTCTCGCCCAAAGACGTCGTCATCTCCGGCTTCTACGATTCCAACCAGACGTATGGCGTTTTCCGCTGGAGCCACGACGGGGGTCGAACCTGGACTAGCGACATGAGTTTCGGTTCCGCGTGGATGGAACGCGTCCGCGTCGTTAAGAAGCTGGATGGCATCATCATGGAATTCCCTGGCAGCAATTCTGTCACGAGCGCCGAGTACACGAGCGACGGCGGCGCGACGCTTTCCGACTGGACCAGCGCGGTCGACAATCCCTCGGGCGCGTGGTTCGATCCCCAGTTCTCTCTGCTCACCAACCTGCACGCTCGCGCCTCCGGCATCAACTTCTGCACCAGCCTCACCGGCGGCTCGCAATGGACCTGCGGCCCTTCTGTCGATTCCGTCTTCGACGGTCCCGTTTTCTTCCTGAACGACAAATCGGGATGGGTTGGTGGCGGCGAGATTTCTCCCAACGTGGAAGGTTGGCTCCATCTCACAACGAACGGCGGCAAGACCTGGAGCGGCCGGACTCTCGACGGTCCGTGGCCGATCCGTTCTATCCTGTTCCTGACCAGCAAGACAGGCTGGGCCGCCGGCGGCAACTTCTACACTGGCGTAGGCGGCATTTACTTCTCCACGGACGGTGGTAAGACCTGGTCGGTTGACGCCACCACCAACTCCGAGATGGGTTCCTGTGCGCAACACGCTATCCCCGGAGGCCACCACCAGCTTTGGTGCGCGGGCTTCAACCAGAACGGGGGGTTCTCCAGCGTCATTTACAGCACGCAGTTCTAGCTCGTGTGGAGCGGACACTCTTGTCCGCGCGCGTATTTGCGGTGAAGAGGGAGATTAACCGCGGAGTACGCAGAGATCGCAGAGCAATTCAAAGAGCAAAACCAGAAAAATCTCTGCGCACTCTGCGATCTCTGCGGTTAGACCGTATGATGTTTAGTGCGGCGGCGCATTCGGCGCTGCCGTCCAGTTGCTGATCATCCAAGTGGCCATCGCCCCAAATACAGCCCGTCTCCGTTGCATCGCCTGCGGCGCCACTCCCGATTCCGCCGGTCCGGACTTTCGCTGCACCGCTTGCGGCGACCTGGTGGAATTCTTTTTTCCCGGATGGACCTCCGGTCCAGATGCCTTCAATCCGCCCGCGCTCGACCCGCCGGCCCTGAAGTCTCTCTGGCTCAATCGCCGCACTTCGCGCAATGCCCTCGACCAGAGCGGCGTCTGGCGCTTCCGCGAACTCCTGCCCCACATTCCCGAAGAGCACGCCATCACTCTGCGCGAGGGAAACACTCCGCTCTATCGCCTGCCGCGCTGCGCCCGGATCACCGGCCTCGACAATCTCTACGCCAAGCACCAGGGGATGAATCCGACCGCGTCGTTCAAGGACACCGGCATGACCCTGGCCGCCTCGGCTGCGCACCGCGACGGATTCCGCTGGGTCGCTTGCGCCTCCACCGGCAACACGTCGGCTTCGATGGCCGCCTACGCCTCGTGCGGCAACATGCACAGCCTGGTCCTGATCCCGGAAGGCAAAATTTCCTGGGGGAAACTCTCGCAGTCGCTTGACTACGGAGCCCTCACCTGCCAACTTCGCACCGATTTCGACGGATGTGTGCGCATCCTCAACGACCTTGTCCGCCAGAAGCCCGTCTGTTTGTTGAATTCGGTCAATCCCTATCGCATTGAAGGCCAGAAGACCGCTGCCATTGAACTGCTCGAGCAACTGGCATGGGAGCCGCCCGACCACATCATCGTTCCCGGCGGCAATCTCGGCAACAGCTCCGCCCTGGGCAAAGCGCTGCTGGAAATGCTTGAGCTCAAGCTGATTTCGCGCCTCCCGAAGCTTTCCATCATCCAGGCGCAAGGCGCAAATCCTTTCTACCGCGGCGTGCGTGAGTTCGGCGGGACGAAGCTTGAGCCCATGACCGCCGAGACGCAGGCCACCGCCATCCGCATCGGCAATCCGGCGTCGTGGAAGAAAGCGGTGCGCGTGCTGCAATCGACCGGCGGGGAAGTCGAGCAGGTCACTGAAGTGGAGATCGCCCAAGCCAAAGCCGAGATCGGCGCCGACGGCATCGGTTGCGAGCCCGCTTCCGCCGTCACCTTGGCAGGCTTGAAGAAGCTGCTCGAACGCGGATTCGTGAAGCCCGCCGAAACGGTGGTTTTGATCCTGACCGGACACCTGCTAAAAGATCCCGACTTCACAATCAAGTTCCATCGCGGCGATTTTTTTGCGGGAACTGCTGAGGAGTGCCACGCCGTCCAGGCCAAATCGCTGCAGCGGGCACCGATGGTGCTCGACGCGGACCTGGGGGCGGTGCTTGCGGCCCTGGACGCAGCCGAAGAGAGAAATTCGTAGCAGTTCGTCGCGCATTCGTGTATAAGACACAATTTCAGTGTTCTTATCGGTTGGAAGCGGCTCGACTTCCCCCAAGCCGGTGCGAAGACCGGCTTAAAGCCTTTTATTTCTGTTGCTTGAGCCGGCTGATTGCCGCCCGGCCGTAGGCTTCAATCGCCGTATAAATTATGCCTTCGCGTCCCATATCTTCTGATCGCTCGCTCCGCCTGGCGCTTCCGGCGACTTCCGCCAATCTGGGCCCGGCTTTTGATGCCGCGGCCCTGGCCCTGGATTTCTACCTCCGGCTCCACGCCGAGCGCGCCCCCGACTTCTTCATCACCGCCGAGGGCCGCGATTCCCAGATCTGCAGCCAGATGGACAACCACCTCATCGTCACCACCTACTGCGAGGTGCTTGAGTCGGAGAACCGCAAGATCGCGCCCCTGCGCATCCACATCAACAACGAAATTCCCATCGGCAAAGGCTGCGGATCGTCCGCCGCGGCGCGGCTGGCAGGCATCGCGCTCGCCGTCCACTTCGGCCATCTGCGATGGAAAGACGATCGCATCGTCGGCGAGGCCTCCATGCGCGAGCATCATCCCGACAACGCCTCGGCCTGCTGGATGGGCGCGCTCACTGTGGCCCGCATGGCCAACCAGGTACAGGCCCAGGTGGTCGGGATCAAACCGAAAGGCAACTGGCCGCTCCTGCTGGCCATCCCTGAGGCGCCGCTTTCGACCGAGCAAGCCCGCCGCGCTCTGCCGTTCCAGTACTCGCGCGCGGACGCGGTCACGAACATCCAGAATTCCATGCTGCTGCTGTCGGCCTTCACCGAGAACCGCCCCGACCTGCTTTCCTCTGCTTTGGAAGACCGCATCCACCAGCCCTACCGCGCCCCACTCTGCCCGCTGCTGCCCGCGATCAAGGAAATCGCGGGAGACTCCGGGATTCTGGGCGCCGCCCTCAGTGGCGCTGGACCGTCGGTACTCGTGTTCCTGGATCCAAAGGTTTCTCTGAAGAGAGCGAAGCAGCGAGTCGCCGCGCACCTGACCAAGCGCCACCTTGCCGCCGAACTCCTGCTCACACGGATCGCCGTCCACGGCGGGCGCGATGCTGCCGACTGGCGCAAGAAACATGCGGCGCAAAAGAAATAGGGGCGGGTTTGTACCCGCCCCCGAGTTTCCAGTCGGCGGCGAAGGGCGTCAAGCCAGGAGCCAGCAGCCAGTAGCTACTTCCGGCTCGCCGGCGGCACGATCCCGTTCATCCGCAGGTATTCGACCATCTGTCCGTAGTGATCGAAGCTGTGCCACGCGAAGACCGTCGCCATACCCAGTCGCGTGACCTTGTCATTGCCAAAAGGGCTCGCGATTTGCCCGAGAGCGTTGTCATCCGTGATCGACGCCACCGCCTTGTGCGCGTAGGCGAACGAATCCTTGGCGAACTTCACGATGTCCGCTTTCGTCTTCATGCTGTCCGGCCCGTTTTCGCTCCCCAAGTCCACCGGCGGCTTCTCACCCAGGATCGCTGCTGCAATCATATAATTCACCGCCGACACGTGCTTCACCTGCTGCGCGAAGGTGCGCACGCCCTTGAACTCACCGTTGGTCGGCGCAAACCCGAATTTGTCCTCCGGCATGGCCTCCGCCGCGGGGATGAATTCGCCCTCCAGCATTTTCACGCTGCCGTCCAATACCTGGCTGATGGTTCTCTTCTCTTCTTTTGCCTGCGCCAGCGCCAAACTGCAAAAAGCCAGCAGGATCGCCAGCATCGCCCCAGTCTTCTTCATCTTCATCTCGCCTCCACGAAAATTGATTCTGGAATTCTAATCTCTCACGACGGCGGGCGAAAGCTCCAGTTCGCTCGCTGTAATCCGGTGGCCGCGCAGCGCCAGCACTCCGCACAACAACACCGCAGCCGCCACCGCTAAGGCATTCGGGATCCCAATTCTCTTCGCCAGCGCTCCCCACACCGTGGCCCCCAACGCCATGCCTCCCTGCAAAACCAGCAGGTAGAGCGAGAGTGCCCGCGCCCGCAGGTACGACGGACACATCGTCTGCGCCGCCACGTTTAAGCACGCCAGAATCCCGATCCACGCCGCGCCCGCCACCAGCATCACTCCACACAGCAGCGGGAAGGTCTGCGCCCGGCCAAGCGCAACGGCCATCCCGGCAAACACCAGGATGGCAAACACCACCAGTCCGTCCACCGACAACTTCTCTCGCACCCGGGGCAGTCCGGCCGCCCCGATCATCGCGCCGAGCCCGAAGCAGCCAAGCAGCACGCCATATCCGCGCGCCCCATGCGGGCGCGCAATGAGCGGTAACAGCGCCAGCACTGAAGCTGCGGCCACGCTGAACGTTCCCGTGCGCAACAGAACCGACTTCGCCAGCGGGCTCTCGCTGACGTAGGCCAAGCCTTCGCAAATCGCCGGCCATACCCGCTGCGGCGTCGTCGGAGCTTCTGCGTGCCGCCTCCAGCGGTAGAGAAACAGAATGACTCCCAAGAACGACACTGCATTCAACAGGAATGTGACGCCACAGCCCACCGCGGCTACGATCACTCCGCCCAGCGCGGGACCCACGGCCCGCGCCACGTTGAATCCCGCGGAGTTCAGCGCCACAGCCGACGCATGCTGCTCGCTCGGCACCAGTTCCGGCGTGATCGCTTGCCACGCGGGGTCGTTCATCACCGCGCCCAATCCCAGCAGGAACGTAAACAGCAGCAGCACCCAGGGGACCACGTAACCGGCCAGCGTCAGAATACCCAGCGCCGCCGAGGCCAGCACCATCCAGCCCTGGGTCACCAGCAGAAATCGCCGGCGGTCCACCATGTCCGCCAACGCGCCCGCCGGCAAAATTACAAAAAATACCGGCAGCGCAGCCGCAGCCTGCACCAGCCCCACCATGAACGGATTCATGGTCAGCTGCGTCATCAGCCAGCCCGCGCCTACGTTCTGCATCCAGGTGCCGGTATAAGAGATGACCGACGCAATCCAAAGCGATCGAAACAGCGGCTCTCCAAGCGGCGCCCACGGCGAGACTGCACGACTTCTCTCCTCGACTTCCGCGACCGGCATTTTGATCATTTCCGCCATACGAATCTTATCGCCCGTGCTTGCCCGTGAGAGTGTCTGCTTGCGTCCGTCGCGCCAACTTTGCGATCTTTGTGGTTATTACTCTGGGTTCTCGCGAACAGCGATTGGCTAACGACCAACGACGAACAGCGAACGACTAACGACTGGCGACCAACGACTGATTCCCAAACGGCCACTCCCGCCTTCTCCACGCCCGCACGCCATAGACGAGGGTCCCAACCACCAGAATCACTCCTGCGTAGCGAATCTCGCGCTGAAATCCATTCCTTGAGACCAAGATAAAAACAAAGCTCCCCGCCGCCACAAGCGCCGGCACCGGATACAACCACATCCGGAACGGACGCGGCATCTCCGGCCGTCGTATCCGGAGGATAATCAATCCCACACTCTGCACCAGGAACTGCAAAATAATGCGGATGACCACGAGCGCGGCAATCAGGTCCGCTAGCCGCAGGAAGCAGAACAGCGCCGCCACCCCAGCCAGCGCCAGCAGTGAAACATAAGGAAACTGGTGGACGGGATGAACCCGCGCAAACGCCCGGAAGTAGTTGCCGTCGAGCGCTGCCGCATACGGCACCCGCGAATATCCCAACATCAGCGAGAAGACCGAGGCAAAGGCCGTCCACATGATCAGGACCGACGCCAGCGCCCCCGCTCCATGCCCATACGTCCTTTGCATGAAGGTCGAAACCACGTACAGCTTGCTATTGGAGGCCCCCGAATGCGCCAGTTCCTGCCACGGCACCACCCCTAAGATGCTGACGTTCATCACTACATATAGACAGCCCACGGCCAGAATGGATAGCAACAGCGCCCGCGGAATGTTCTTCCCGGGGTTCCTCACCTCGTCCCCAAGAAAGCAGACGTTGTAATATCCCCAATAGTCATAGGCGGCAATCAGCATGGCCCCGCCCAGCCCATGAAAAAAGTCGCGCGACAGCGTAAACGCGCCTGACGGAAAATCGAAGGCCTGCCGCGCATTGAAATGAGTGAGCCCGACAAAGATGATCCACCCGATCGTGCCCATGACTCCCACCCAGAGCAGCTTCGAGAGCCGGCTGATTGCGGTGATGCGCCGGTAGAGCAGAAACGCGGTGAACAGGCAGACGCCAATCGCGACCAGGGTTGCGGGCATCACCACCCAGCTCAATTCGAACTTGCCCAGCAACGGGAGGTTCAGGCTCGCCGTGTGCTTCGCCCACACGCGCTCCAAGCCAGGAGAAAAAAACGCCGCATATTGCGACAGCCCCACCGCCCCCGACGCAATCGAGAGCGGAGCGCTGAACGAAAGTTGCCAGATAAACAGGAAGGAAACCAGCCGCCCCAGCTTCTGCGGGCCGTAGATCTCTTTCAGATAACGGTACGACCCTCCCGACCCGGGCATGGCCGCGCCCAACTCTGCCCAGACCAGCCCATCGCAGAGGGCAAGCACCGCGCCCAGCACCCATCCCAGCATGGCCTGCGGACCACCCATCGCCGTCACGATCAGCGGGATGGTGATGAACGGCCCCACGCCGATCATGTCAATCATGTTCAGCGCGGTGGCGGAGCCGAGGCCGATGCCACGGATAAGCTGCGGCTTGGTGTCGGATCCGTTTTCGGGTGAAATTGACATGAACTTCGTCGTTGGTCGGTGGTCGTTAGTCGTTGGCGATCCTTGTTGGCCGGTCGTGATGGACCCTCCGATCGACCAACGACTATCGACCAACGACGACTCGCGAACGACGAACGACTAACGACCAACGACTAACGACTGCCGATCAGATTCACAAATAGCCGCACCGCCCCCGGCACCCCCGCCGGCAGCTGCCGGAAGAACGCGTATCCGGCGTATATGTATGTGCCCTTGCCGTAGTGCGCTACCAGCAGGCCGCCTTTCTGCTCACCTTCCCCCGGATCATGCGATTCCAGCAGCGGCGTGAAGTTCGCATCCCACTGCGACATGAAGTACAGCCCGCGCTCTTGCACCCAGCCGTCGAAATCTTTCTGCGTAATCTCGTTCGGAAAATGAAAGATGGGGTTGGCAGGATCGAGAATCTTGACCGGCGCCTCTTCCACCGACACTCGCGCTCGGCTGAGGGTCGCCGGATACGGGGTGAACTTGCCGGAATTGAAGTCTCCCGCTGCGGCGTTGTACCCCACGGAGTTGTACTGCACAACCAACCGCCCGCCGTTCTCGACGAAATCGAGCAGCCGCTTGTTGTTGGCGATCACATCTTTCTGCGTGTCGTAGGCGCGAATCCCCAGAACAATCGTCTGGTACCGGCTCAGATCTTCCGCCGCCAGCTTCTCCGCCGGGATCAGCGTCACATCCATCCCGATCTGCTGAAGGACCGTAGGGATGTCATCCCCCGCGCCCATGACGTATCCGACCTTCAGGTCTTTGGGGACCTTCACGTCCACGATACTGACGCGCTGTACGGCCGGCTGGTAGTAGTAAAACGTACCCAGATCGTCGCGGGTGACGACCGAATAGCCTTCTTCGTATTTCCGGTGTCCGCTCTTCACCGTGGTCCGAATTTCCTTTCGTCCTTCAGTCCGATTCCCTGGATGCACCTCGAAGTCCACGCTCTGCCGCTCGCCGCGCTCGTGAAACTCAAGCGGCCGTTCCGCCGGCCGCGCGCGCCAGCCCTCTGGAACTCCGACCCGCAATGTTCCTTCGTCCTTCTCCGGATCGCCCGCCCAGTGCGTTTCCTGCAGGGTTTTCGATTCCAGATTGCTAGAGACGGCAACCTTCACGCTTGAGGGAGGGCCGTCTTCCATCGGAATCACCTGCTCGCCCGGCTCAAGCAGAACCGAAAACGCTGGCGCCACCGCCAGCGGACGCTCAGAAACTGCGCCCGCAGAATCCTTATAGCGCACCATGCAAACGGCATTCGCCAGAGGCTCATCATCAATGCTTGCCTCTGCATCGACTGGCGGCCAAGGGAACGGCAATCCCTGATACCTGGCGTCATCAATAATGTTCAGCGTGTCTCTCTCGGGATCGTTGCGATGCCAATAAGGCCGCGTGATTCGGGCATCCGGGGGAACTTGGACACGAAAACGCACAACAACCTCATTGTCCAGTAATTCCTTCTTCACTACTTCCGACTTCCAGCCCTCCGGAAACTGAAGCCTAACGTTTGCCCGAGCATCTTGCATCTTCGGCATCGAGAACTTGGCCGTTACCTCAAACGCCTCTCCCGGCACAGCCATGAATGCATGGTCAGGGGTCGCGCCCACAGGCGCGTCCACCACAACACTCAGCTTTGCTCCAGACGCCAGCGCACGCGCGTAGCGGATCAAAAACAACCGCTGCAATAACTGCACCCGAATATACCCTTTCGCCTGATCCGACAATTCAGATCCGGCAACCTGATTGAACAGTCGAGCGTTCAATGTTCGAGCCGCCACAAGCGAAGCATCCAACACTTCCGCATCCGTCCCCGCCCGTTCCGCCGCATCAATCTTCCCTTGAATCTCCTCCAACTTACCCCGCAGCCACGGCACCTTCTTTTCTTCGTCCCCCAGTCGTGAAGCCAGCCCCGGCAGCGTAGTGTCGATCCCGTCGAAGAAATCTTGTTCGTGCCCGTCTTTGTCTTTTGGCGACTCCACCACCGAATCGACGAGCTTGTAGAACGCAAACCGGTCGCCCTTGGGAACTGAGATGTCGCCCAACCCTTGTGATTCCTGATGGCGCAATCCTTCCACCGCAAACTGCACATAGGACATCCCCAGCAACGGATCTTCTTTGCCGGTGTTCAGCTTGACGGTGTAATTGGCTGGGTCGCAGGTCGATGAGCCGAAGCCGCATACGTTCCCGATGTACAGCTTCTTCGGCTGCCAGGGCTGTAATCCTTCTTTGATCTGTTCCGAAAAACGATTTGGATCACCCGCCGCGCGGAACGCTTCTCTGGTCAGGATCGCCGACGCCTGGTGGTGCCCGTGCCCATCGCGCTCCGTTCCTGAGAAGCGGGCAATCAGCACATCCGGACGAAACGTGCGGACCACGCGCACGATGTCGGCGAGCGCGACATCATGCCCTTGCCATTTCTGAAAAGTCTCTTCCGGAGTTTTCGAATACCCGAAATCCGCGACTCGCGAAAACCGCTGCTCCACGCCGTAGTAGCGGTCGGCTGCCAACACCTCCAGAGTCCGCACCACACCCAGCACATCGAACAGATTGCTGCCCAGTTTGTTCTGCCCGCCCTCGCCGCGCGTCAGCGTCATCAACAAGGTCGAAACGCCTCGGCCGCGCGATTCGAGGGTCAGCATGCCCCCATCTTCATCGTCAGGATGAGCGTCGACCTGCATCAGCCGCGCCGTGGTGTTCAGGCGCCGGAGCATCAGCTTCAGCCCGTTTGTGCCCGTCTCTTGCGGAAGTGGCTCATAATAAGAATCATTCTTTGTGGCGACGCTCGCGTCCGGCGCGGCCGCCACCCCCGCCGTCTGCAGCGCGATCAAAATCGCCAGCAATATGCCAACGAAACGACGAAACTGCACAGTCGGCGCCCCTGGCCGCCGCTGACGCGCAATTCCGACCCCAACTCTCTTCAAGATCTTGAACATTCCCATCTGATGGATTTTCCCCAATGAAAGCACCAAGTATATCTCGTGTGGCGATGGGCCTCGTGTGGGGACGGGTCTCTGACCCGTCCAGGCCGAGCGAAGCTCGGCAGACGCCGGTGCCGCCAATTCTATTGGACTGGTCGTCCCTTCGCCGGTGAGCAAGTACCCCGAAGACCGCTAGAACAGGTTTCAAGAATCTGCTCAGAGGTCAAGAACGCGGCCCTCAGGGGCTAAAGCCCGCATTGTTTGCGGCTCGCAGCGGCACGGCTGAAGTCGTGCCCTTCCCAAAACCGTTTCTTGAAACCAGATCTACCCGCTGATCAGCGCCGCCGACGAGCCTACCCACTCCATGTTCTTGTTGTGGTCCACGCCCATCATCAGCCCCCGCCCCATGCGCACGATCACCAACACCGGAACCAGTTCTTTCAGCCAGACATACATGATCCGCAGCTCGACCTTGGTCGGCCCGTGCGGCGTCTCCACCACCGGCACAAAATTCACTCGCTCCTGCAGGATGTACTCCGCCCGCCTAGCTCCGGGAATCGCTTCGATATCCTTCCGCGACGGCGCGATCGCCACCCCCAGTCCCGCAAACGAGTACAGCGGCTTGAGAACGAAGTTCTCCAGGTCGTCCGGCACGGATGGCAGCTGATCCAGAAACCACGTTCGCGGCACCGTCGCGTGCTTCAGGTAGGGAATGGAGTATTTGCTGATGCGGAAATACCAGTTCGGATGCCCCGCCCACTCGACGTCCAACTCATCGCGAAAATCGAACGGCAGCTCGATGCCCTTGCGCTCCAGTTCATCCACGATGGCGCGGTTGTAGATGCGGTGAATCGGCACCCGTTTGCCATCGGCCTCATAGAAAAGACGCCGCCCTTCTTTGCGGATCCTGGTGATACACACGGTGCGGATCCCCAGCAGCTTCTCGGTCAGCAGAAAATCCGGACGCGTCTTCTGCTCCTCCGGATGCACCTCCATGAGCACCACGTTCTCCGGAGAGTGCCCCGCCACAATCGCATCCGTCAGCAGCCGCTTGTAGGACTCCGCGTCGAGCCCGCTCAGGTAGTACCGCAGGCTAGCATCCAGCCCGAACACATCCATGTAGGTCTGCGCCAGCACGGGCTCATAAGCGTACAGGGAAGGGAAGGCCTGTAATTCGACCAGCTTGGGCTGCAATTCGCCCGCTGCGTCCCGCACCAGCCCAAAGTCCACCTGGATAAACATCGGGTGCGGCGACTCATTCGGTACGCGGAATCGTGCCGGGATCGAGGCTTCCGACCGTCGGTGAAATTCGGGGCTCTCGACTAACTGCCGGATCAGCTCTTTCCCGGCCTTCCCCATTCGCTCCAGCAGCGCCACGGGGAAAAAGCACGGTGTCTCGGAGACGGGGAATGGAATTTCCATCCCGCAGCGCTCGGCCATCG
>JBAVUO010000086.1:0-2677 GCA_049696815.1 Terriglobales bacterium
GCGCCGCGCGAGCCCCGCCGCGGCCAACAAGCCGCCGCCCACCGCCGACACAATCCTTTCCGTTCTCGACAGGTTCACCGCACGTTTGTGGTGTGTAATGACTTGCACGACGATGTACCCTCCCGTAACGAACTGCCTCTTCCAACCATAGATCGAATGATGGAACGGTGACGCCGGGGTCCGTGAGGCGCGGTACGCTCGCCGGTGAACCAGTCGTGCGTTTCGTTACACCGCGCCGCTCAGGCACCGCTTTGGTGGCCGTGTGGCGAAGTACGAAAATACAGTGGCTGGATCTACCGTGGCAGAAGATGCGCGACCCGGTGCAGGTGAAACTCCTTCATCCAGGCGGCGAGTTGTGCGTCCCTGGCCAAGAGCGCAGGCAGGCACTATCCGCCGGAAGACGTCCCGCCCGCGGGCGAAGGTCAAAAAGGCGCGCCTCGGCCCAGAACTCTTTAGCAGGGGCCAAAATCGACGCTTCCGGGATGAAGTCGCCCGGGTGGTCCGCGGTCCAACAACACGTAAGCCGGCGGCGGTGTGGAACCGCGTGAACACCGGTAACGACAAGTTTCGATCGCGCCGCCGCTTCCAATCGGTGCTAGCCTCGATTTCCACGGTACTACCTTGACCTAACATTTCGCTGGTTTTCTCAGCCTCAAGCGAAGCGGATCAAGAGTTGTTTGTTGCCGAACCATGGCATTTTCGCGGGTTTGTCCGCCAGACCGGAGGCGACCAGATAGGGGTTATGGGCGCGTTTGTCGATGGTCACGATCACCCGGGCGGTTTCGATTTCCACTTTGGCAGAGAGGTCCAGCAGATTACGGAAAAGGGTCTTCGGCTGCGCGCGCTCGTACTCTCTTCCAATCCGCCGGGCCATGAGTCGGTACAGGGAGCTGGCCATCAGCGTGAGTTGTAGGTCGAAGTCCACTTTCAGGCCCACCATCGAGGACAGCGCATCCATGTGAAAGAATTGGATCGCCTCGGAGATGTTGTTCTCAATCAGCATCCGCTGGGCATAGCGCGTGATGAGCGCTGCTTGGCCGATCTTGAGGTTGTTGGTCACCATTATGGTGGGTTCCTCGTGCCCCAGATCGATCACGGTCAACTGCCGAAGGAGACCATCATAGCCCTTGAGCGTGACGTACTCGTCCAACACACGTGGAGTGCGGAAGGTCCGGGTCAGCGACTCCAGGGTGATTCGCTGCCAGGCGGAAGCCGGGCGGCTGTAAATTTCCCCCAGCATCTTGCGGGAGCGGCGGCGCAAGGTGATAAAGAAGATGCCCTGTTGGTTGAGCTTGGACAGGTTCTCATGCGTGGTGAGCTGAGAATCGAAGATCAGTTCCGCGGGCAGTTGCCCGGTGTGGTGCTCCCAGAACTCGATGAAGCGCAGGATCTCGTCGGCCTGCTCCGCTTTGGGAATGCCGGCGTTGGCATAGCGGAACACGCGCTGCTCGGCATCGCGCGCCAGGAACACCAGAATGCCCTGCTGGCGCCGGCTGCGGCTGGAAACATAGTGCTTTTCCAGCGGCTCGGTGGCGGTGTTGGCTGGCACCGTATGGAAATCCAAATCGAGCGAGATTCCGTGTGGCAAACCGATCCCTTCGATCTGCTCGAACCAGGCGTCCATCAGCCGCAGATTGGCGCGGTGGTCCACCCGCGAACTGTAGGCCGCCAGGTAGCTCCGCTTGGGGACCACGTTGAGCCCGGCAAACAGGGCGATCGCCGGGTCGAAAACCAACTCCATCACGTGGCTCTTGCGCTCTACTCCCAACAGCTTGAGCGCCAGCAGGCTGCGCACCGCCAACTCGGCGGGGATCATCTGGGAGCCTGGTAAGCGGCCTGCCTCCACCACGCGGCGGAAGTCGATGTCCTCCAGCAACGGCACGAACAGGAACAGCCCGGCGAGGGTAGTGCGAAACGAGCGCGGTGATAGATCCAGTTCGCGGACATCGGCGACCTCGGCACTGTCGGCCGTGAGGGTGGCGGGGCGCTCCTCGTCGCGGCGGCGCGGGAGACGGGCAAAGCCCTCTTCGCGCAGCAGGACGGTGAGGGCATTGATGCTGATGCGGCGCCCGGCCTCCGCCAAGTCGCGCTGGATGTCATAGACCGAGAGGTTGCGTTTGCGCATGGCCACTACCAACTCACGAACCGGGTCTCGGGCAGGAGCCGGGCGTGTGCCCCGCGGGGGCTGGCGGAAGAAAGCAGAACGTTTGTCCGGGTCATGGCGGAATTGGTGACAGAGGACGCGAAAACTGCCGGACGAGTAGCCAAAGAGCTGGGCAGCTTCGGCGGAAGGTAACTCTTCGACAAAGAAGGCCCGCAGGGCCTCGTATTGGCGATGCAAGGGCTCTTGGGGGGAGAGGAAGAAGGCGGCAGCCTGGGATTCTGTTAGTACCCGCTCAGCACTGGTGACCATAACCGCATCATGCTACAAAAACAATACAGAGTCAATCTGTTTTCACTCTTTAATGGTCTGAAACTACGATTATATACGGCTGGGAACCGAATGCGCAGGTGTGGGCCGAGGCGAACGCTCTTGAAAGCAGAAATATCGCCCAAAAATGTTTCAGAACTGGATGGGACTAACCACGAGTCGTGCCGAACCCGCGACTGGCCAGAGATTGACGTTCCGCCCTCTGCAATTGCATGCGCCAGACCTGCCGTGGAAATCGAGGCTAGT
>JBAVUO010000087.1:0-42614 GCA_049696815.1 Terriglobales bacterium
GGCGAAGAATCGGCGCTGATGGAATCGCTTGAAGGTAAGCGCGGCATTCCGCGCATTCGGCCGCCTTTCCCTGCGGTCGTCGGACTCTGGGGCGGGCCAACCGTCATTAATAATGCCGAGACCCTCGCCAGCGTGCCCCATATCATCCTCGGCGGCTCGGAATGGTATGCGGGTCTCGGCACGCCGAAAAATGGCGGCACTCGACTCTTCTGCCTCGCGGGACATCTGAATAAGCCGGGTGTCTACGAACTGCCCATGGGCTACAACCTCAAGAAGATGATCTACGAGGTGGGCGGCGGCATTGCCAACGGGCGCAAGCTGAAGGGCGTGGTGCCGGGCGGATCGTCAACCCCGATTCTGTTGCCCGAAGAAATCGACGTTGCCATGGACTTTGATTCGCTGGCGAAAGCCGGCTCCATGCTAGGCTCGGGCGGCGTGGTCGTGCTCGACGATTCCACCTGCATCGTCAAGTTCGCGCTGCGCACCATCAAGTTCTACCAACATGAAAGCTGCGGCTGGTGCATTCCCTGCCGTGAGGGTACGGACTGGCTCAAGAAGACGCTCACGCGCTTCCACGCGGGCGGAGGGCTGAAGAAGGACATCGATAACATTTACTACCTCGCCGAGAACATGCTGGGGCGGACGTTCTGCCCGCTCGGAGATGCCGCGGCAATGCCCACGATGGCCTTCGTCAAGAAGTTCCGGAAAGAATTTGAAGATCATCTGGAAGGCAGGCCGTGCCCGTTTGAGAAAGCGGGGGCGGTGGAGCGGCTGCCGGTGTTGGCGTAGCGCCGGCGCCTCGCCGGCCCGATAGGCGGGCGAATGCCCGCCAATCACGGCTTGGAAGAGCAAGGACAGTAGTAGTTGAATGAACGCGGCGGGCGAGGACGCCCGCCGGACAGCCGGCGGGACGCCGGCGCTACAAGATCATGGCTGATGTCACGTTAACTGTCGACGGCAAGAAGCTCACGGCTCCGGCCGGGTCGCTACTGATCGAAGCCTGCAAGAAGGTGGGCATCGAAGTGCCCTCCTTTTGCTATTACCCCGGCCTGTCGTTGCAGGGCGCCTGCCGCATGTGTCTGGTGAAAATCGAGAAGATGCCCAAGCTGCAGACCGCCTGCACCACGACGGTGACCGAGGGCATGATCGTCACCACCGACAGCGCCGAGGTCCGCCAGGCTCGCAAAGCCATGCTCGAGATGGTGCTGGGCAATCATCCACTGGACTGCCCGGTGTGCGACGCCGGCGGTGAATGTGAACTGCAGGACATGACTTTTTCCTACGGCGCAGCTGAGTCGAAGTTCATGGAGGCCAAGAACCACAAGGAAGAGCAGCAGTGGTCTCCGGTCGTGTACTTCGACCGTCCGCGCTGCATCCTGTGCTATCGCTGCGTACGGGTCTGCGGCGAAGGCATGGACGTCTGGGCTCTTGGTGTGCAAAACCGCGGCGTGAGTTCCATCATTGCGCCCAACCAGGACGACCACCTGGAGTGCGAAGAATGCGGTATGTGCATTGACATCTGCCCGGTCGGCGCGCTGACCTCGGGAGCTTACCGCTACAAGACGCGGCCGTGGGAGATGAACCATGTGGGCACGATCTGCACCCACTGTGGCGACGGTTGCAAGACCACTCTCGGTGTGCGCCGCTCCGACACTGGCATGGAGATCGTCCGCGGCGACAATCGCGACAAGAGCGGGATCAACGGCGATTTCCTCTGCATCAAGGGCCGCTACGCATTTGATTTTGCCCATAGCAGCGAGCGGCTCACCCAGCCGCTGATCCGCAAGAACGGGAAACTGACGTCTTCAACCTGGGAAGAGGCCTTTGAGTTGATCGGCAAGCGATTTGCCGAGGTTCGCGACCGCGATGGTGGCCACGCGATCGGCGTTGTCGGCTCCAACCACACGACGAATGAAGAGAATTACCTGCTCTCGAAGTTCGCCCGCGTCGTGCTGAAGACAAACAATGTGGATCATCACCGCACCGCCGACTTCCCTGCCCTGGCGGCAGCCTTGCATGGCAAGCCCGGGCGGACGGCCTCCATGCGCGACGTTCTGACCGCGCCTGCGGTGCTGCTGATCGGCAACGATCCGACGAACCAGCATCCTTTGTTGGCATGGCAGATCCGCACCAACGTCCGGCTGCGACGGGCCAAACTCTACGTGATCAATTCCGCGCCCATCAAGTTGCGCCGCCAAACTGCCGGATTTGCTCTGATTCCCGCCGGAGCGGAGGCCAAGGCCGTCGCGTTCTTGAGCGGCGACGATTCCCTCCTCCAGTCGCTCGTCAGCGACGGTATGAGCGGCGACGCCTGGATCGCACTTCGCGACAAGATTCGGGCCGAGCAGAACATGGTGATCGTTTTCGGTTCGGAACTGCGTGGCGCTGACGTTCACAAGCTCGTGAATTTCGCTTCCGCGCTGACCGGCGCGACGCTGATCTGCCTGGCCGACTACGCCAATTCCCGCGGCGCCGCCGACATGGGCCTCTATCCCGATCTCCTCGCCGGATATCAGCCGGTCACCGATGCCGGTAAGTTCGGCCAGGAATGGGGACCGCTGCCAGCCCAAGCCGGTCTGAGCCTGCCGGAGATGGTGGACGCCGCAAAAGCCGGCAAGTTGAAGGCGCTTTACGTCGTCGGATCCAACCCGGTCGGGCGCTGCGGCATGGATCCGTTCGCGTTCTCGAAAAGCTTCGTCGTCGTGCAGGACATGTTCCTGACCGAAACCGCGGCCATCGCTGACGTTGTCCTGCCGGCGGCCAATGTCTACGAGAAATCCGGCACCTGCACCAACACCTGCGGCGATCTCCAGTTGGTTAAGAAGGCGGGAGAAGTTGCGGGGGCCAAGCCGGATTTCGAGATGATCGTCCGCATCGCCGACGCCATGGGCTTTGATGTTCGCGGCCTCGTTCCCTTCGGCGGCGGGACGCATGCCGACATGGGGCAGACCCGAGGCGCGCAGTCGGGCGAAGCTGACCGTCATGCCGTCTGGCTCGAAGCGCACAATCTCGAGCCGAAGATGACACCGTTTGACCCCATCGCGGTCCTCGACGAAATCCAGCGACTGGTGGCCGGCTACGACGTTTCTCGCGCGAATCTGCTGGCAGGAAGTGATCAGCATGTGGAAATCGCCGAAAGTGGCGCCGCAGCGGCCCATAAGCCGGAACTCATCGTCCCGGCAAACGACGATCTGTTCCACTCCGGAACGCTCGGACGGTATTCGAAGACTCTGAACTCGGTTTACGAAAACAAGTCTGCTGAACCGGACGTTGCGGCGGACTAACAGCTAAGCAGACCGCGCGGGCGAGGGCGCCCGCGCCACACTATGAGCATAACGACGTTCATCATCGTCTCGATCGTCAAGTCGCTGGCCGTGATTGTCGTTCTGCTGACGGCGGTGGCCTACAGCGTCTGGCTGGAGCGCAAGGTGTCCGCTCGCATCCAGAACCGCTGGGGCCCCACGCGCGTCGGGACCTTCGGGCTGCTGCAGCCACTGGCCGACGGCGCCAAGTTCATTCTTAAAGAAGACTTGACACCGCCACACGTGTACCGGCCGCTCTATCTGGCGGCGCCGATCATCGCGCTGGTGTTCGCCATCACATCGATTTCCGTGGTGCCGTTCGGCAATTGGGTCAACGTGCCCGCGATCCATGTTGGGGGTTGGTTCACCTTCGGGCCGATCAACACGCCGTTGCAGATCACCGACCTGAACATCGGCCTGCTCGTGATTTTGGGCATCACTTCCATGGGCGTGTACGGAGTCGCCCTCGCTGGCTGGTCTTCGAACAGCAAGTACTCGCTGCTCGGCGGCCTGCGCGCCAGCGCCCAGATGATCAGCTACGAAGTTTCGCTCGGCCTGTCGCTGATCGGCGTGCTCATCATGGCGGGCAGCTTCAGCTTGCGCGACATCGTCAACGCGCAAGGCGGCGTGTTCTGGGGATTCATTCCGCGCTGGAACATCTTCCACGGGCAGACCCTGGCATTTTTCATCTACCTGATTGCGGCGTATGCGGAAACCAACCGCACCCCGTTCGATCTGCCGGAAGCGGAGTCCGAGCTGGTCGCCGGATATCACACCGAGTACAGCGCGATGAAGTTTGCCATGTTTTTTATGGCCGAGTACGCCAACATGGTCACGGTCGCCTGCCTGGCTACGCTTCTGTTCCTGGGTGGATGGCATGGGCCGATTTTCGGCCCGCCCATCCTGCAGGCCTTGCTCCCGGTGTTCTGGTTTTGTCTGAAAGTGTTTTTCTTTATGTTCGTGTACGTCTGGGTGCGCTGGACTTTGCCGCGCTTCCGCTATGACCAACTCATGGCGTTTGGATGGAAAGTCCTGTTGCCCCTGGCCGTCGCGAATCTGGTGCTAACGGCGCTGATTGTGGCGTGGAGAGCATGATAAATCAGCTACTGGCTACTAGCTTCTAGCTACTAGCTGGCAGCCTGTTACTAACAAAATGCTTCATTTAACTCTATTTCTGTTTTTCGCGGCCATCGCCGTCGCAGGGGCGGTCAACCTGCTGGTGCAGCGCCATCCCATCAACAGCGCGCTCTCGTTGGTGGTGGTGATGGCTTCGCTGGCCGGCGAATACCTCCTGCTGGGCGCGGAATTTGTCGCCGCCGTACAGGTGATCGTCTACGCCGGCGCCATCATGGTGTTGTTCGTCTTCGTCATCATGCTACTGAACGCGGGTGAAGAAGCGCGCAGCAAGGGCAGCCGAGTTGCGATCCTGCTCGGAGTTCCCGGAGTGGTGATCGGCGGGGTGCTCGTCGCCTGGACCCTGCTCTATCGTTCCACCACGCAATTGGTCTCCATCGGCGCGCTGCGCGGCGATCCACGCGCCATTGCCCGGCTCCTTTTTCGCGACTTCCTGTTGCCCTTTGAAGTCACGTCGATTCTGATCCTGATCGCCATTATGGGTGCGGTCGTGCTCGCCAGCCCGCCGGACGCGATCGCTCGCCGCCGAGCCGAACCCGCCCAGCGAGAAACGCGCGAACTGGCCGCCGCGGGAAGGGAACGCTGATGGTGCCGCTGACTTACTACTTGCTGCTGAGCGGAATTCTCTTTACCTGCGGCGTGCTCGGATTCCTGATCAAGCGCAACATCATCACCATCTTCATGTCGATTGAGCTGATGCTGAACGGCGTGAACCTGTCGTTCGTGGCCTTCGCCGCGCGCTGGCACGCACTGAGCGGACAGGTCTTCGTCTTCTTCGTGATGGTGGTAGCTGCGGCCGAGGCGGCGGTGGGCTTGGCCATCATCATTTCCGTCTATCGCACGCGCGAGACTTTGAACGTGGATCAGGTGAACCTGCTCAAGCTATGACGCCGAACCCCTATCTCTGGCTGATTCCGGTCCTTCCGCTCGCCGGGGCCGCGATTAACGGCTTTTTCGGCCGCCGCTCGTCGAAGACCGCCATCGTGAGCGTTGCCCTCTCTTTCTGCGGGGCCGCGTTCGCCATGGCGCTCTGGACGGCTGCGACCTTCTCTTCGGCGTCGGCGCCTTACTATTTTGACCTCGCCCACTGGATCCGCTCCGGCAACTTCCAAGCCGACTTCAGCTTCTATCTCGATCAACTTTCGCTAGTGATGCTGCTGGTTGTGACCGGAGTAGGCTTCCTCATCCACATCTACTCGGTCGGCTACATGTGGGACGACGACGGGTTCTATCGCTTCATGAGCTACATGAACCTCTTCATGTTCTTCATGCTCACTCTGGTGCTGGCCAAGAACTACCTGCTGATGTTCATCGGATGGGAAGGCGTGGGCCTGGCGTCGTACCTGCTGATCGGCTACTGGTTCACGAAAGATTCGGCGTCCTCCGCCGGGAAAAAAGCATTCATCGTCAACCGGATTGGCGATTTCGGTTTCCTGATCGCGCTCTTCCTGATGATCAAGCATTTCGGATCGCTCGACTTCACGCGTGTTTTCGCTGCGATTCAGCCGCTGCAACCCGAGACCGCCGGCGCCGGACTGCTGACTTCGATCGGCCTCCTGCTGATGCTCGGCGCGGCCGGCAAGTCCGCCCAGATTCCCCTCTATGTTTGGCTGCCGGACGCGATGGAGGGCCCCACACCGGTTTCCGCCCTGATCCACGCCGCGACCATGGTGACCGCGGGCGTGTACATGGTTGCGCGCTCGCACGTGATCTTCGAGCGCGCCCCGGCGGCGCTGACGGTGGTTGCCATTGTCGGCACCCTCACCGCCCTTTTTGCCGCGACCATCGGCATCGCCCAGACCGATATCAAGAAGGTGCTGGCCTACTCGACCATCTCGCAACTGGGATACATGTTCATGGCCTGCGGCGTGGGGGCGTTCTCCGCGGGCATCTTCCACCTGATGACGCACGCCTTCTTCAAAGGCCTCTTGTTCCTCGCTGCCGGCTCCGTCATTCATGGCATCGGCGGCGAGCAGGACATGCGCAAGATGGGCGGCTTGCGCCAGTACATGCCCTGGACATTCGCCACCATGGGCATCGCTACCCTGGCGATCGCCGGCATTCCACCCCTCGCCGGCTTCTGGTCGAAGGACGAGATTCTCTGGAAGGCTTTCAACGTTAACGCGGCCTATTGGCTGATCGGCGTGGTCACCGCGTTCATCACTTCGTTCTACATGTTCCGGCTGATGTACCTGACATTCGGAGGCGAGTACCGAGGCGCCGTGGCGCAGGAAACGCACGGTCACGATGATAACGGCCATGGACACGGCCACGGGCACGGGGCGCCGCATGAGAGCCCCTGGGTGATGCTCGCCCCGCTCGTGATCCTCGCCGCCTTGTCTCTCGTTGGAGGACTCGTAGGCTACGGAAATCGCTTCGAACATTTCATGGCTCCCGCTTTTGCGGGGCCAGCCGGGAAGGTCGCGCAAGAAACCGCCCGCGAAGGCGGTGACAGCACCCTCGAACACATGCTAATGGGTGTCTCGATTAGCGTAGCCGCGCTCGGCTGGTTACTGGCCTATCTGCTCTACAGTCGCCTGCCTAAGTTGCCCGCGCGCATTGCGGAAGCTCTGGGCGGCTTCTACCGCGCCGTTGCCAACAAGTATTACGTGGATGAGCTGTACGCGATTTTGTTTGTGAAACCGGTGGTTGACGGCTCGACCACCATTCTCTGGCACGGCGTCGACCAGGGCGTGATCGACGCCACCGTGAACAACAGCGCCGACTCTGCCCGCCATGTTTCCGACAACCTGCGGCACATGCAGTCGGGCAACGTGCGCTCGTACGCGGGCTGGATCGCGGCCGGAGGGGCAGTGGTCATTGCCTACATGATCTGGATGGGGGTCCGATGAATACCGACGGCCTCAGCCCGATCATTCTCACGCTGGTGACATTCTTGCCTGCCGCGGGCGGGCTGCTGTTGTTGCTGATCCCGCGCCGTGACCGCGACATCAAAGTCTTCGCGCTCGTCGTCTCGCTGCTGGCATTCGTGGCGTCGCTGCACCTGCCCGTTCACCTGCATCGCAATCTCTCCGGCTTCCAGTTCGAAATCGACCGGATCTGGATCGCGCACCCGAATATTCACTACCACATGGGCGTTGACGGAATCTCGGTCTGGCTGGTCGTGCTGACCACGTTCCTCACGCCCTTGTGCGTGCTGATTTCCTGGACTTCGGTCCACGAGCGGATCAAGGAATTCTTCATCCTGCTACTGATCCTTGAAACCGCGCTGATCGGCGTTTTCACCGCGCTCGACCTGTTCCTGTTCTATTTCTTCTGGGAAGCGACCTTGATCCCGATGGCGCTGCTGATCGGCATGTATGGGCACGGGCGCCGCGTCTATGCCGCAGTCAAGTTTTTCCTGTTCACGATGATCGGTTCCGTATTCATGCTGGCCGCGATTATTTGGCTCTATGCCAGGACCGGCAGCTTTGATTTCGTCGTCATTCAGAATGCGATCCGCGGCGGGAACTTGGAAAACTTCGCCGCCGCCGCGCAGTGGCTCTTCCTCGGCTTCTTCGTCGCCTTTGCCGTAAAGGTTCCGCTCTTCCCGCTTCACACCTGGCTGCCCGACGCGCACGTCGAAGCGCCCACCGCCGGATCGGTACTGCTGGCTGGCGTGCTGCTGAAGATGGGCACCTACGGCATGTTGCGCTTCAATCTCGGACTCTTCCCCGACCAGGCGCGACGGAACGCGCCCTGGATCATGGTGCTGGCGCTGATCGGCATCATCTACGGCGCGCTGGTCTCGATGGTGCAGCCCAACATGAAGAAGCTGATCGCCTACTCGTCGGTCAGCCACTTGGGATTTGTTGTGCTCGGAATTTTCAGCTTCACCACGGCTGGGTTGAACGGGGCCGTCTTCGTGATGCTGGCCCACGGCGTGTCCACCGGCGCGTTGTTCATGCTGGCAGGTCTCCTCTATGAACGCCGCCACACTTACGAGATTTCCGACTTCGGCGGCTTGGCGACGCCCCTGCCCATTTACTCTGCTTTCTTCCTCTTCATCGTGCTGGCGTCCGTGGGACTGCCCATGCTGAACGGCTTCATCGGTGAATTTCTGGTGCTCAGCGGCGCATTCCTAGCCCGGCCGATCTACGGGATCCTGGGCGCTACCGGCGTGATCTGGAGCGCCGGATACCTGCTCTGGATGTACCAGCGCGTCTTCTTCGGCAAGGTGAAGCACGAAGTGAATAACACGTTGCCCGACCTCAACCTGCGGGAGAAGTTTGCGCTCTGGCCGGCTGCGGTCGCGGCTCTGATCATGGGCGTCGCGCCGTTGGTGTGGCTGAGCGCCATCGATCCGGCCGTGCAGTCGGCCCTGGCTCCCTTCGCGCAATTGGCCGCCAAGGTGGTGGGCCAATGATCCTGTTCGCGGCCTCGCTCCCCGCTCTGCTGGCCCAAGCGCAAGTCTCCACGCCTCCCGCAGCCGACTACATGCGCATCCTGCCCGAGCTGGTGCTCTCGCTGTTCGGCATGATCGTGATGTTCGTCGATCCTCTGCTCGACGAGGAGCGCAACCAGAAGCCACTGGGCGCGATCGCGCTGATCGGCGCGCTCGCCGCCCTCGTCTCCACGTATTTCATGGCGCAGTATCCGGGAGCCGCTTTCTGGAACATGGTCCGGGTGGAAGGCTTCAGCGTTTTCTTTCACGTGCTGGTGATTGCGATTGCAGCGGTAGTCATCCTCACGTCGTACGAGTACATGGCGGTGCAGCGCATCCGCGCCGGGGAGTATTACGGCCTGATTCTGTTCGGTACGGTGGGCATGTGCCTGATGTCTTCGGCGGTCGAACTGGTGCTGATCTTTATCGCCCTCGAAATTTCTTCGATCTCCACCTACGTCCTGGCCGGTTTCCGGCGCCACGAGGCCGCGAGCAGTGAAGCCTCGCTCAAGTACTTCCTGCTCGGGTCCTTTGCCACCGCATTCTTCCTCTACGGCGTGGCTATGATGTTCGGTGCCACGGGGACGACTAACATTAGCGCCATCAGCGCCTCTCTGCGCTCCGGCAATCCGCCCGTGCTGGCCTACGTGGCGGTCGCCCTGATGTTTGTGGGCCTGGGATTCAAGGTCGCTTCAGCTCCTTTCCACATCTGGACGCCCGACGTGTATGAAGGGGCGCCCGCGCCCATTGTCGGCTTGATGTCCACCGGCCCCAAGGCAGCTGCCTTTGCGGTGCTGCTGCGCGTCTTGTTCGAGACCCACGCGCCGGGATGGTTCTGGTTGATCTGGGTCTCGGCCGCGCTCTCCATGACCGTGGGCAATGTGTGCGCGCTGGTTCAGAACAACGTCAAGCGCCTGCTCGCCTATTCCTCCATTGCCCACGCCGGATACCTGCTCATCGCCTTTGCCGCGCAACCCGCCCTGGGCGCGTCCGCCGCCATGTTCTATACCGCCGCCTACGCCGCCATGAACGTGGGCGCGTTTGCAGTCGTCAGCCATTTCGCCAATGTGGGTGAGAAGTACGTCACGCTCGAGGACTACGCCGGCCTCGGCAAGCGATCGCCAGTGCTGGCCGCTACCCTCACCTTCTTTCTGATGTCGTTGATCGGGATCCCGATCACCGGCGGTTTCTTCGCCAAATTTTATGTTCTCAGCGCGGCACTGCAGGCGAATCTCGTCGGCCTGACCATCATTGGGGTGCTGAACAGCGCCCTGGCCGCCTATTACTACCTGCGCATCATCGTCATGATCTACATGCGCGAACCGCGCGCCGGAGTACCCGTAACACCGCTGCCTGCGGCCTCCGGGTTGGCGGTCGCGGTATGCGTATTGGCTACGCTTTACCTGGGCGTGCTGCCCGGACGCGTCCTCGATTTCGCCGCCCATTCTGCCGGCCAACTGGTGCGCTTCGACGCTGCCGCCGGCACCACAGTGCCGGGCCCGCCAGGTCCCGGGCAGTAACCAGGAGGCGGAAAATTTCGCTCGGACCTGCTTGTGCAAGGCCTGTGAAAACCCGCTCTGGACGCAGGTTGACAATCCGCCCCGAAGACGGCATTATTGCTAGCGACTTTGATTCGGGAATCTCCCGAGACGGCGATTTGGAGGCTCTATGCTACAGATGCTCCGCAACCTCTGGCAGGACGAGCAAGGTCAGGATATTGCTGAATATGCGGTGATGCTGGCGGTGATTCTGGTGCTGGTCATAGGCACGGTGCGTCTGATCGGAGGCAACGCGAATAACGCATTCTCCAGCGTTGCCAGTTCCCTGAGCCAGTAGGAAGAGAGCCAGGCCATTCCCCGTACACAGCAAATCTCATGACTCGATTTAACATCTCCGCCCGGTTTAGCTGCGATGGGTTTATGCGCGCGGCGGCGGTGGATCACTGGAGCGACTCAGGAATGCAATAGCAGCTCAAGAGATTCGAACCGTAGCCGCGATCCTGGATCGCGGCTTTTTGTTTTTGTATAGAAATGGAGAGGATTACAAAAATGATTGTAAACATGTCAGACAACGCCACCCCCGAGCAGATCGAGCACGTCATCCAGCGCATCCGCGAGGCTGGGTTCCAGCCGCACGTCACGCGTGGCACCGAGCGCACCATCGTCGCTGCGGTCGGCAGTGGCGGGCGCCGCCACGAAATCGAAGCCCTGTGCGTCGCCCCCGGCGTCGACAACGTCGTCCCCATCGCCCAGCCCTTCAAGCTGGTCAGCCGCCAGACCCGGCCCTCCCCTTCCGTAGTCGAAGTCGCCGGGGTCAGAATCGGCGGCAATGAAGTCGTGGTGATTGCCGGTCCCTGCTCGGTGGAATCCCGCCAGCAACTGCTGGAAACGGCCCACGCCGTGAAACGCGCCGGGGCCAGCATGCTGCGGGGCGGAGCCTACAAACCCCGCACTTCTCCCTATGAGTTTCAGGGACTGGGCATCGAAGCGCTGAAGATCCTGCGCGAGGCCCGAGAACAGACGGGCTTGCCCGTCGTGACCGAGATCATGAGCACCGAGGACGTGGACTTGATCTGCGAGCACGCGGACATGCTGCAGGTGGGAGCGCGCAACATGCAGAATTTCGCCTTGCTGCGCCGATTGGCGACGATCCAAAAACCGGTCTTACTCAAGCGTGGCCCCTCAGCCACGGTCAAAGAGTGGCTCCTGGCCGCCGAGTACCTGCTCTCCGGCGGAAACAGCCGGGTGGTGCTCTGCGAGCGCGGCATCAAGACCTTTGAGACGGCGACCCGCAACACCATGGATCTTGCCGCGATTGCTCTCGCCAAGGAACTCTCGCATCTTCCCGTGATCGCCGACCCATCCCACGGAACCGGCAAGCAGAGCCTGATCGGGGCCGTGTCCCGCGCCGCCATCGCCGTGGGTGCCGATGGGATCATCGTCGAGGTGCATCCCTGCCCGGAACGAGCCTTGTCCGATGGGCCGCAGTCTCTCGACATCCCACAGTTCGAGCAGGTGATGCGCGGCTTGAGCGAGCCTCTGCGGCCAGTGCTGGCTCCCGGAAAGTGGCTCGCCGAAGCGTAGCTTGGCTGCGCGCTGTGGTGGTGGGCGCCCTGAGGCTGCGTGAGAACGTGGGTCGTTCCTCCGGGACTGACTCGTCGTTCCACTTTACTTCCGGATTGCCGACCAACCACGAACTGGGCTTGTGTCGCGAGCGATTCTCGGTAACTAACCCGACGAGCAAAATGGCAGCTCCTGGTTTGCCCGCCGCTCACGCCGCGGACGCTGCCGCGTGGGTGAGGTTGGCAGCCGTGGTGCTCACCATCAGCTAAATTTTGGGTCACAAGGAGGTATCCCTGTGACCCATCTACGCAAGATAATGCTGGAGAAACTCCAGCGACGCTAGGGTCAGGTGCGTATAGTCGGAACTCGGAAAGTAAACTCGAGCTGTTCTGACCCCTTCGTGTGACCGCAGTGTGCCAGATCTCTCTAACCTAAGGAGACCTCGGCAAAGACTCACCGAACTGCCCAAATTGCTCGCTCGCTATTCAGGTTTTGCGGTGATCCATGCGCGGCGACGGGTGATCTCAGCCTTGCCATAATGCACGCCGATGTGCCCATCGCGGATAAAGTCGGCCATCATCTGGAAATAACCGGGCGCGAACCGTGTGGAGAGGCGTTCGCCTTTCGCATCCACCTCATATTCGGTCATGCCGTGTTCCGCGCCGGGATAGACGGCCAGGGTATAGGGCTTGCCCTGTGCGATCAGCGATTTGATGCGCCTGGCCGTCTCGGCACTGGGCGCTTCCAGATCGTCGCTTCCGAGCACCCAAAGGTGCGGTGTGGTGGAGGCGCGGAGGGCCGGCATCGGCTCGTAATGGAAGGGAGTTGTCTTTGAGAAACCGAGCTCTTTGGTCATCGCGTCGATGATCTGTTCCTGGTTGAGCGGCATGATGAAGAACAGGAAATCGCCATGCACGTCCTTATACCAGGGCTCGGACTTGTATTTCTGGCGTAGCGCGTCAAACGCCTCATACCCTTCCTTGCCGCGGGTCTCGAACACCCGCTCACCCGCACGCGCCAGCGCCAACGCCTTCTTGGTATCTTCCGCCGAGTGGTGATGGAAATACATGTCCAACGCGACGCTTTCCCGATCTTCCTCCAGGACCGTCACTGCCAGCCCGTAGCTAATGATTGCAAAATCGACGGGTGCGCGGTTTACCGCCAGAGGCACGACCCAGCCACCCTGGCTGCCACCCTGGTAGCCGATACGCCCGAGGCGAGCGCCGGCGAGCCGCTTGGCTTCTTTCATCGCGGCGATCGCATCGGTTGCGAGAACCTCAAAATCCTGCGTGTATGTGCCGCCAGACACGCCAGTGCCGCGCTTGTCGTAAACTAACGCTCCAATACCCTGCGCCGGGAACATCCGCTGCAACGCATAAGTGTCGAGGGCGGAGTCAGGCTCGGAACCGTGCACCAGCACAACTATGGGTATCTTTCCGCTGCCTTTCGGTAGCACCAGCCTGCCGACCAGCTTGACTCCGTCGCTGTCGAAGGTTGTATCACGCACGTCGAAGGCGATGCGCCTGCCCGGCTCCTTTTCAAAAGTTATCCTGCCTTCGGCGCAATCAGAGAACGAGACGATCTTGCCGTCGGCACGATTCGTCCAGCCATAGGTGTTGGCCCATGTACCGTCTTTCTGTGGATGAAGCTGGCCGGTTTCACCGGTGAACATGCGCCAGCGCAGTGTGTCGCGGTCTGATGGCGCGATGTCGACAGCCCTGCCGTCACTCAGGCGATACGAACCGATGTGACAATCGTTCGTCGTGTCTGCTGCTGCGGGAATGGCAGACAAGACCGAGAGCCCGAAAAGCGCCATGGCGGCAATGACTTGAATCGCTCTCATGGCCCGTATATCGTTCATGCAGTTTCCTCCTCCAGTGCAGCAGACATTGGGATGTACGTGCCCAAACTGGAGAATGTTCCGTGCCCCCGACTCTTTCCATCACGTGAAGGTTGACGGGCAACCCGGAAGGAACCCGGCCTTGGGTTAGGGCTTGTTGGGCGGCCCGCCCCCACTGGTTACGGCAAGCCTACCCTGAGCTTGGCTTAACGACACCCTCGCCCCGGCCGGCAGGATGCCGGCGCTACTTATTCGGCGGCTTCTTTTTTCCGAACAGGCCGCCCAGCGCATTCATGTCAATTCCCTTGACGGGGGTTTCCCCGGACAACACGCCCTGCAGCGCACCCCCCACCATGCCCTTTATGTCCGGCATGAATTTCGGGTTCGACATCGTTCCCCCGACCATGAAGGGAATGCCGTTCTTGCCGGAACCCATAGCCGCCATCTGCGACACGCCGCCAACCATGCCGCCATGAAGGTCGGCGAGCATCTTGAAGCTGAGTTCTCCACCCGGACTCACCGTGCCCGCGCCGGTAATCACACCAATCGCCGGAACATTCAGATTAATGTTGTCCGCCTTGGTGCCCTCGGGCGCGACGCGCGCGTTCAGGCTGACATTTTGGACCGACGTGTCTGGGTTGGAAGCCGCCTTCCCGGCAAAGGTCGCCAGCGCACCCAGTTTCGAGCCCAGATCGAACCCGGTCAGCTTGGTGTCGGCTAAACGCACCGGGCCTGTGATCACCAACTTGTCCACCGGGCCCGTAATTCCTAGCTCCGCCGACAGCGTGCCGCCTTTCATTTGTGAACCCTGCGGAAGCACGATACCCAAAGAAGGCAGCATCACCTGCAGTTCATCCACCGGCATATTCGGCGCGTTGAGCTTCATGTTCAATACCTGGGTATCGCCCTCGGTCCGGAACGTCCCCGTGAGGTGCGCCACGGCCTTCCCGATTTCTACGTCCCCCTGGGTTAGTGTTCCCAATTGCTTGTCCAGATCGACGTCCACCGCGTGCTTGACTACGACCGCCTTGGGAGCGGGCGTCCCCTTCGGCGACAACTTGAGCTTGTTGCCGGTGAATGTGCCGACCGCCTTGGCCTGGCTGCCATTGGAGTTCAGCGTCCCATCAAAATTCGCCAGTCCCGCAATGCCGCTTGCCGGATCGATGAACCCCGAGGCCGCTATGTCCATGTTGTTCACTTTCACCGCAGCGTCAAACGGGGTCTTGGCGGTGTCCGCGGCGGGAATCGGCCCAGCCTTCCCGGTAATCTTGGCGTCCCCGCCGCCCGGCAGCTGCGCCGTTAGCTCAAACGGGAACTGCGAGGTGAGCGAGAAATTGCTCACCGTGATGTTCACCTTGTCGTAGACCTGGCTTTTTTTCGAAGAGTTTGCCTTTCCAACCGTCAGCTTGCCGTTGCTGATTTCCAGCTTCGCTACCGAGAAATTCGTGGGGGTGGCGGCGTTCGACTTCGGCTCGGCTGCTTTCTTCGCTGCTTTCCCGCCCAAGCTGGAAAAATTCCACGTCCCGTTGGTTGCCTTCAACAGCGTGATCTCAGGCTGCTCCAGGGTGATGCCCGTCACGTTCAGTTGCTTCGAGAAGATCAGGGGCATCAGTTCAACTCCGACCTTCAGCGACTTCGCGGTAACAAACGGTGTCTTGCTGAAGGCAGGATCGTCGGCGATCGTGATGTTTTTCACCTCGACGGCGCCCGACAGAATGGACAAACTCAGATCGCCCAGCGTGACCGGCCGGTCCAGGGCGCTCGTCATCTCCGATTCAATCTTCGGCCGGAAGCTATTCACATTCACCAGGAACGGAAGCACGATCAGGATCACGACCAGGACGGCAGCGATAATTCCGACAATGCGTAAAGCGCGTTTCATAGATTTGCCTGCTTTCCGGCGCCGGACTGGACCTAAACTTTTTTGTCCAGCCTGCCTTAGCATGGTTCCATTCTCGTCGTCGCGGCTTGCCCTTTCAAGTCGGTTACCGGGAGGGCGGATGCGGGCGCCGATTGCAGGCTGGCGCCGCTTGTCCGGAGCCGCCAAAAATTGATAATCTTCACATTCCTCTCGGAAGAACCTTGCCATGGGGTGGCTCGGCTCACGGGTGAATCTCGAACCAACAAATCAGAAACGCAGCGGGGACTTTGGCATGCTGGCTGGTATTCGCACTCGCGATTTGCGCAAGATCTACACTTCCCCGCCTCCGCTCGCCGCCGGGGTGGGCTTCGGTTTCAGTCCAATGCGCGGCAAAAGGAGCAAGCAGCCCAAACCGGAGATCGTTGCTCTCGACGGCCTCTCGCTTGAGATCGCACCGGGAGAGATCTTCGGTCTGCTGGGACCGAACGGCGCGGGCAAATCGACGACGGTAGGAATCCTCACCACCCGGGTGCGGCCTACCGGCGGCCAGGCGTGGATTGGCGAGCACGACGTCTGGATGGATCCGGTCGCGGTCAAACGGCAGATTGGGGTGGTTGCCCAACTGCCCAACCTTGACTTCAGTCTCACCGCTCGCGAAATTCTGCTCTTCCACGGCGCCTATTTCGGCCTCGATTCCCGGGAGCGGGCTGCGCGGGCCGAAGCGCTACTCGACCGCTTCAGGCTCCGTGACCGGTCCGACCAGATGGTTCGCGGCTTCTCCGGCGGCATGATGCAGCGTCTGTCCATCGCTCGCGCCATGATGCACGACCCTCAGGTCCTTTTCCTGGACGAGCCCAGTGCCGGCCTCGACCCGCAAACCCGGCTGCTGCTCTGGGAGATCATCCGGGAGTACAACCACCGTGGCAAGACGATCCTACTGACCACGCACAACATGGAAGAGGCTGACGCCCTGTGCCAGCGTCTTGCCATCATCGATCATGGACGCAACATCGCCTTGGGCACTCCGCGGGAGTTGAAAGCTTCCGTTCCTGGCGGCTACCTGCTGCGCCTGCGCTTCGGTCAGCACTCTCCCGAATGGCTGCGGCGCCTCGAGACTCTGGCGGGGGTGCGGGAGGTGCGCGCCAACCATGACGGAAACCATGACCACTCCGCCGACGTGTACGCCGACCGGGGAGGCTCGCTGGTTTCTGAGATTGCCAGTCTGGCTTCCGGCGCCGGTGTCGAATTGTGCGACGTGCACATCTCCGAGCCCAGCCTGGAGAACCTCTTCTTGCACCACACCGGAAGGAGCTTGCGCGAATGAACTGGAAGACGTTTCTAGCCCTGCTGGCGCGCGATGCTCATGTCGCCCGCCGCAACTTCGTTCCTTTGCTGCTGCAAACCTTCTTGCAGCCGATGCTGTTCGTGTTTGTCTTCGGCCGGGTGATGGTGAGCAGCGGCTACATGCCCGCTGCCTATAAGAGCTTGCTGTTGCCGGGGATCATGGCCATTAGCATGGTGTTCACCGGCATCTGGGCGGTCGCCATGCCTTTGATTTCCGAGTTTCAGTTCACGCGCGAGATCGAAGACCGCCTTCTGGCGCCGATGGAAATCTCATGGCTGGCCATCGAGAAGGTATTCGCTGGCACGCTGCAAGCACTGTTAGCAGGACTGGTGGTCATCCCGGCAGCGTGGCTGCTGCTGCGCCCGGGAGTCGAACTAAACCTGCATAATCCCCTAAGCTTTGCCTGCGTTACGCTGCTGGTAGCGCTATTCTCGGCCTGTGGCGGTTTGGCTCTGGGCTGCAGCATCAATCAGGCTCACGTGGGCCTCATGTTCAGCATGGTCTTGACTCCCATGATCTTTTTTGGCTGCACCTATTATCCCTGGAGCGCTCTCCAACACTTTCCCATTCTCCAGAAAGTCGTCCTGGTGAATCCGCTGGTTTACGCGAGCGAGGGCCTGCGTGGAACGCTCGTACCCCAGTTCCCTCACCTGCCGGTACTGCTGGTATTGGTAGCGTTGACGGTCTTTGACGCGCTATTTCTGGGAGCGGGGCTCCACCAGTTCCGGCGCAAGGCGGTCAGCTAGATGCTTAGGTAGGTAGACTTCAGGCGGTTGAGAAGAATGGCGGGGACGACGAGACTCGAACTCGCGACCTCTGCCGTGACAGCCAAGCGTTTACTCGTAACTAACTGAAACTACACGACACGCATGGCTCCCGATATTAGGAGGAGAGATGGCCGGGGCCCGCTTGCCGCTGGGTGCCCCATTCTAAATTTCGCGTTGTTTGCGAAATTTAGAGTGGGGATTTTCGCCGGGGCTTCGGTTTGCTCTTGCCCTTGAGATTGAGCGCCACTGCAGCGCGGATGAGATCCTTCAAGGCCGCCTCATCGACCTTGTCGCCTTCGTGGATGTCGATGGCGCGCCTGACATTCCCGTCGAGGCTGGAGTTGAATAGACTCGAAGGGTCCTGCAACGCAGCTCCCTTGGCAAATGTCATCTTGACAACGTTCTTGTACGTCTCTCCCGTGCAGACGATGCCGCCGTGGGAAAAGACGGGAGTCCCCGGCGATGTCGGCTTGACCCACTTCAACTCTTCGACGATCTCAGGGTCTGCCTGGTGTATGATTTCGCGCACCTTCGCGAGCGTCTTCCCGCGCCAGTCCCCAAGTTCCTTGATCTTCGGGTCGATGAATGCAGAGGCAGATTCTGCCGAAACGAGCTTTTTCATGGATAGCTCCAACTCCCGCACCTAATTTAGCTGCGCTCAGCGTAACCTGCAACCTCCGCAAGTGGAAGCCTCTTCTGGCTCGATAGCAGGTCGGAAAGATGGTGGCCCCTTCAAGCCCGCTTTTGACTTAAGTGGGGATGTTCCCAACGTCACAGACATGGCCCGATTGACGACCTAGATTGTCGCCATGCCTTGGGACTGACACGTTCCCGCCAGAGTGGTCAAAGCCATGCGGCGCAAGCAGTCGTCCTCGCGCTGGTCTTCGCCTCTGAAACCAACTCCATCGCAGTCGCGTAAACGCGGTCAAATCGTGAAAGCCGAGCTGCTGAAAACGGCTCTAATTGACAATACGGGGTGCAAGAAGGAGTGCAAAATTGCACCCTCCTTGGTTTCAAAAGAAATGGGGACAACTCTTTGAGAAGAATGGCGGGGACGACGAGACTCGAACTCGCGACCTCTGCCGTGACAGGGCAGCGTTCTAACCAACTGAACTACGTCCCCACTCGCTCTTCATGCGGTTAGGCCGAAAACCCGCATGTTTACTGCCCATTCTTACTGTCCATGCACGCGTCCGCGACGCCGAGCATCTGTCCATGCTCTGTCAATAATTGTAGCAGACCGAGTTCAGGCCGGTACAGGCTCTGCCCCTAAAGTCGGTTAACGGTTGACCAGCAAGCTCCGCACTGCGGCACCTGAAGTGGAAACGTCCGACGCGACACCCTCATTCACCCATCCCCGCCCCGGATTCCCTGCCACCAGCGCCCCGGACCTAGGACCGGATCATGGTCAGCATCATCTTGAAACGGGTGCTCGCCTTGACGGCGTGAGGTTGTTCGGCCGGCAACAGGACGACCTCCCCTGCTTTTACTGCGATCGGCTTGCCCGCAATCGTAACCTCTGCTTCTCCTTCAACCGCCTGCACGAGTGCATCGAATGGGGAGGTGTGTTCACTCAGTCCCTGCCCTTCATCGAAGGCGAAAATGGTGACATTCCCCTTTTCTCGTTTCAGGATGACTCTACTCACTACCGATCCCGGCTGGTAATTCACCAGTCCTGGCAAGGGAAAGGATTGTGCCCCGGCAATTTCTGAATGTGTTGCAGTTGTTGAGCTCATCTTCTATCTCCTATCTTCATTCCGTTCCGCGCCAGTCCCGCGTTCTGGAACCACAACGGGCCGAACGACGCGACTCATCGTACTGGCGGTGGGAATGGCGTGGTAAGCAATTTCGTGCGACCCGGCTTCGTCATGTTCATGGCGCACCATAACTCTGGCTTTCCTTTCGAGACACCCGCGCCCCCAGCATTCACTTGACGACCACCACTCCCTTCATGCCGTTGGCTTCATGCAGCGTGCAAACGTAACGGTACACTCCGGGAGCCGTAAAGACACGGGCGAAGGTCTGGCCAGGTTGCATCAACCCTGAATCGAATGGCTTCCCGCCCTCCGGAATATGAACGTCAGCCTGGTTGATCGCCTTGCCGGCATCGTCGACTACGTTGTGGATGACTTCCGAAGAGTTTTTCCAAGTCACTTTCTGGCCGACCTTGATAACGATCTTCGGCGGCATGAACGCCATGTCGCTCATGCCCACCGTCAGCGGGCCCAAAGTCCCAGCGTCACCCCCGGCAGCCTTTGCCAACGCTTTCCGCAGAAGAGCGGGCGTTACCTTTTTGGAGCAGTTGGGCGCAAGTTCGTCAACTGTTTTCACCACAAAGCTGGGAATGCTGGGATCTTCTACAGCGACCACACTGCCCAACTCCCCAGTCACATGGATGAGACGATTCGCATTCTCAGAAAACAACAAGGGCCGTGCCTCGATGCGATAGGTCCTGCTTGACGGAAAGACCTTAAGCATCGCTCTGCCATCGTTCAGCAAGGTCAGGCATCCATTAAGTTCCGTGAGGCCAGGGGGTGCGGCCTTGAGCGCCGACGCGGAACGGGTAGGATTTGACCCACGCGCGTGTTCGGCCTTCGCAGATACCATGTGCATTGGCATCGAGCGCATGGCGTCCGGGCTAGCTTCTTCTTTTGCATCTGCTGGACTCGTGGAGACTCCGCGAGTGGCCGCTGGATTGACGTCGCCTCCGCCCGAGGAACTTGTTGTGTCGGCCTGGCTCATACCGCTTACCCAGGCGGTGGATGCTTGTGAGCCCGAGGCGGATTCGGCTGGCCCGTCATGCATGAAGGCGGCGTTCTCTGCGCCGCGGACCTCAAAGACCGCCATGAGTCCCTTGGCCATCCGTGCCATGGCATGGTCCATCATCGTGAACTGTCCCGGCACGCTTGCCGCAAACTCCAGGATGGCTGCAGCACCCGGCGGTACGCTGGCGGTTTGAATTCCAGTCAGTGGAGGTGACGTCAGCGAACCAAGCTCATAATCGCGAGTGAAGATTTCCCCGACCACATGCAGGGACGATGTGTCATTGGGCCCCGCATCGCCGAAGAACACTCGCACTGTCTCGCCAACATTGGCGTGCATCGGATGCTCCTTGGTGAGAGCATCCACTGCCCCGTTGAATACAAAATACTCGGGGTTCTCCTCCATAAGTTTTGCATCGCTGAACGCCTGCAAGCCCGTCTTGCCCTTGGGCGCGGTGGTATAGATTTCGCCCTGCATGACATAGAACTCATGATCCACGCGAGGCAGTCCACCTGCCGGCTCAACCAAAATCTGCCCGTACATGCCGTTGGCAATGTGTTCGGCGATCATTGGCGTCCCACAGTGATAGACAAACAGCCCCGGGGTTGTGGCCTGAAATGTGAAGGTTTTCGACTGCCCCGGAATCGCCTGCGAGTACGCTGCCCCGCCACCAGGACCCATCGCCGCATGGAAATCGACGGAGTGCACCATGTGACTGTGCGCATCGTTGCGCAGGGTGACCTCCACTGTGTCGCCTTGCCTGACGCGAATCATTGGGCCAGGCACCTTTCCGTTGAACGTCCAGTAGCGGTAGGTGGTGCCAACCGATGGATCCAGCTGACCGACTACCTCTTCAGCCGTGAGCGTCACATGGACCACCGTTGGCGCTCGGTTCGCAATAGGCAGTGGAACATCTGTCGGATCACGGACTACATCGACAGTATTCGCGGTGTTCGCCGCCCGCTGGTGGTTTGCCGTAGATTGTGCGATTAAAGGTTCGGATCGAGTCATCATGAACAGAATAAGCAGAGCGCTGAGAATCGCTTTCATGAATAGAATTTCGTAATGAGTTCTTGTTCCCATATTTCCATCTCTTCCCGCCGGCTTGCCCTCTCCCGCTTCGCGGTCCTAGTTTGCCGGCTGACATATACTTTGTATCGGGAGGCGATGGGTCTCAATGGAGCATTCGTACTACGCAAGTAGGCAGTTGTCAGAAGGGCGGGCAAATGCTGGAAAGTGAAGTATTTACCCTGCTCCAGCACACCTCGGACGCAGCCTTCTCGGTGACCGAAGAAGGCGAAATCCTGTCCTGGAACAAAAGCGCCGAGAAGCTCTTCGGCTATGCGGCCGCAGAGGCAGTCCACAAGACGTGCCATGACATCTTGGAAGGTATGGGGCCTCTGGGCACACGCGTCTGCCATCAGCACTGCAGCGTGGCTGAGTGCGCCGGTGGAAGTACCGACATTCCCAACTTCGACATGAGTGTGAAGACCCGTGCCGGGCAGCGAGTATGGATCAATATGTCCACGCTGGTATTCGACAACCAGCGCACTGGCCGCCGGCTTTTAATCCACCTTGCCCATGACATCACTGAACAAAAAAAGAGCGAAGAATTGATGCACAAGGTGCTGGATCTGTCGAAGCAGCTCAGTTCGGCCGGTGAAGCTTCGGTGCGTGCGGCACCCATATCCCAGCTGTCGGAACAGGAAAAACACATCCTGCGCTTGTTCGCCGAAGGCAAGGACAGTGACGAGGTGGCACGCACTCTCACCATCAGTCCGCAAACCCTCCGCAACCACCTCCATCACATCAACCAGAAATTGCGGACTCACAACCGTTTGGAAGCGGTGATGAACGCCATCCAACGGAAACTGATCTGAGGTTCACTCCCTCACCCCCCAATCTAGGGACGTGCCGCCCGATCCCATATACTTCATGTGCACAGTACAGCTGTCCCATTGCGGACGCGGTCCAGTAAGCGCCAAATAGGGCGTGAGCGGTTCCGCTGCTCACGGGAGTTGTCCCATGATTTCTCACTGTGCGAACCCGAATTGTGCGCGTCCATTTCACTACCTGAGGGCTGGCCACCTCTACCGCTTTGACATCGCGTCCCCGAGCACACCATGCGCCGATGTTCCCAATGCCATCTGCAGCCGGAAGCCGTCGCGCGCGACCGTTTTCTTCTGGTTATGTGGTCCGTGTTCCTCGCAGTACTCGCTCCGCTTCAACTTCCGTGATGGAGTCAGCCTGGTGCCTTTGACGGGCCCGGCAAGGCAGGCCAGCACAGCCCCGGTCATTGCTGTGCGGGCCGAACCGTGAGCCTCTGCGGTCGAGACAGTACGAGCGCGCGCAAGACGATCCAGTTCACAACACCTGCTGTGACAAAAAAACCTCGGCGGACCGCTGCTTCTGCAGAATCTGGAATAGAACGCGGTTCTTACCGGCGAGTGGCGAGAACAACTCTTCCGTAGTCGGTCGGAGTAATTCTCGGGTTCTACCTGTGACCTTCCGATAGCTCGGTCACGAGTCTCACTTTTCTCCGGCCTGCCATTTCCACGGCAATGGCCGCTTTCTCGGCGTCAGATAACAGCCGGGACGCCAAAGGAAAGACCAACTCATCCTCGACGCTGATGTGCTGCTTGTACATCGATGCGAGATCCGCAACGTCCTTGCGGAATTCATCAACCTCAGGACTGGAGAGATTGTCCGTAGAAAGATATTGCGCTCCTAGGCGTTCCACTTCTGCATGCAAGGGGGCTGCCCAGCGATGTTCCTGCTCGAGTTGCTCCAGCTTTGAGAATGCGGCCTCAATTTCAGCATCGTGGATCCGACGCAACCGGGGAAAGAGCGACTCCTCCTCGTCCGCCGTGTGCTTTGGTGCGGCTTGCGCGAAGTAGCGCAAGGCGGACGCCAGAGCTTGGCGGGTCTCCTCGGTAGCAGGACGATCGATCACGCCGGCGACCGCCTCGAGCGTACCCAGGAACATCTCGACGCGCCGGTGGCAGTCCGAAAGCAGGCCGGTGGGATCGGTAAAGTTGTGGCTCTTGGCTCCTATCTGGACAGGCATAGTCTCAGTTTACCGGCCGGATTCAACCCCGCTGTGACAAAAGTCTCAGAGTGATGAGATGGAACGCCCCGCTAGACCAGCTGTGATGGGGGACGACCCATGAAGGTGATCAGCAGATTGATCGCAAAAATCGTGACTGCGGTCATCTCGATGACAGCCGACACGGGGAGCCACGACCATGCCCAGCCCGCAAAGCCCTGATAAGCCAGAATCTCGGAGCTGACGCGAAGCAGACACCCTGTCCCCAGTAGCAGCAGCGCAAGAAACATTAGTTTGGGACTGAAGAGCAAGCGCATGCCGGAAAATGCCGGCAGAATTCTCGGGCCGATGCTGAACACCATCGTGGCCAGGAAGCCCACGGTCAGCGCGTGGCGCGATGCACCCCAGATGCCCTGAGCGCCCTCGACCGAGTTGGCCCAGATTCCCAGCGCCGCCGCGACGACGGCCCAGACGTACGCCAAGCGCACAAAAAAAGGAAAACTCGCGTGCACTCCCTTCACCTTCGCCGGCTGCAGTGTTCGCTCGAAGAAGCGGAGGGCCCAAACCGCGACGACGATCCCGACCAACAACAAAAGCACGGCTGATCTCATCCAGCCCATCATCGCGGCAATCACGCCGACGGAGTTCACGGCGACCGCCACCAGCAGCCCCCGCCCGCGTACCGGGCGCAGTCCCAGGAAGATCGGCAGCCACTTGGCGCTAAATCCCCAAACGAAGGGGACAAGGAATCCCCAGGTCTGAAGTACCAGGAAGCGCTGGTCGAATTGGGTTGGGAGATCAGGTGAAATGCCACGATAAGCGAGGTACACCGCCGCGCCCAGGTTAACCAACAGCGTGACCAGCAGACCTACGGCGGCAACAATCACCACAAATACCCACTCCTCCAACCTCTGCTTGCCCGAGTCCTGTGGCCGGTGACCCGAAACCGAATAAAAGAAAATGGAGAAGGCGACGATTTCGAGCGCTGCCGAGACTGGCAGCACTAGGCGCCATTGCCACTGGTAGACGCCGGTCATCCAGCGTAGGCTGACGCCCAGCGTCCAGAGGGCCCAGCACACCCATGCCGCCGACAGCGCGAACGGATTCATGCGCCGCAACTTGGGAATGGAATAGAAGCCGATACCCAGGATGAACGTGCCGATCCAGCCGAAGATTTGCGCGTGCCCATGCGCCTGGATCCACCCGGTCGAAACCGAAGTCGCGGCGTGGCGACTGCTGATCGCCAGCAGGTTCCATACCCCCAGGAACGTTCCCGGGAGAAGCATGAATACCAGGCCGGTCGTGATGTAAAGCATGAGCAGGCGGGACAGGCTGGTCTCCCTGGCCCGCGTGATCTCGAAAATCTCCCCTGGTGTGAGCGCCCGACCAACCTGGGTCTCAATGCGGGTTGCCAGTGCAGCCATCCTGCGTCCGTTCCTCCTCTTCGTGGCCCGGTTCCATGCATCCTGGCCACGCTCGATATTCCGAAGGTAGCGGTTGCAGCGGAGCCGTGCCGATGACTTTTGTCACGGAGGCCCCCATCCGTTCCTGGGGAGAGCTGCGTGAAAATCACCACGAGGTCCTGGAAGAATACTGATCGTCCAGGCGATCGGCTCCAGCCGGAGAATATTGATGGGGCGATCCCTACGAAGCGCCTTTCACGAAAGCAAGCGTGGTTGTGGGCGTGGAGACCGTTACGTCCCCGGTGATCGCGCGCCGGGCGTGGAAGTTTTTGAGCTTGAATAGCAGCGGCGAAGTGACCGCCTGGCCTTTGGAGACCAGCAACGCTCCCTCGTGGGTGCGGACGTCTTGTTGGATGATCATGCCCGCCGAAAGCTCTTCGACTCGGCACTTTCGTATTTCGCCGTCTTCGGCGTTCGGATCCAATGTCACCAGGGCGCTGAAGAACTCCGGACTGAAGTTCTTGTTTTGGCGGGACAGAGTGTGCGCCGCCTCGGTTCGCGAAGCCCCCTTGTGGATGAGTTGCTCGAAAGCCAAGGTCAGCCGGAGTATTTCCGCTCCCAGCCGCATATCCCCCATTCCGGAGCCGCTGGCCTCGGAAACTGGCTGGTTCTGGTGCTCGATCATCCACGCGATGGGCTCCAGGCGGGGGATTTTCGAGAGCAGATCGTAGGCCACACTGGGGTGTGCGTCATATTGGGCCTGCTCGTCCGCTGAGAGCTTCTGACCGCTGTACACCGCGTCGATCGTTTGCGGAGTCAGAGTCACGCAACCCAGTTGCGACATCATGGCGGCGACCTCATATTGCCAAGGGTTTCCCAGTGACATCGCGGTTACGATGTGATGGATGTAGCGGCGAGCGCGCTCCGCCCGGCCGAAGGCTGCGGGATTGACCAGGCTGAGCACTTCGGTCAGCACTTGAATGCTGCCGCTCAGGGTCTGTTCCAAAAGTTGCTTTTCCGCCGTGACCAACCGGTACTGCACCAATGCCGCCGTCAGGGTTTTCGCCATCATTTCCTTGCTGCAAGGCTTGTTCAGGAAACGGAAAATGCTGCCCTCGTTGATGGCGTTGATGGCCGTTTCCATGTCGGCGTTCCCGGTAAGCATGACGCGGATCGTATCCGGCGATTGCGACCTGATCCGGCTCAGGAGCTGGATGCCATCCATTCCGGGCATTCGCATGTCGGAAACCACGACCGCGTAGGGTCCGCTCTCAGCCGCTAGTTGCAAGGCTTGCTGCCCGCCCGTAGCCGTCTCCATCACAAACTCGCGGCTCAAACCGCGCCGATACCCGTCCAGGATGTTGCAATCATCGTCCACGAGAAGGATCTTTTCAGCCATGGCGTTTCTCTCTCTTACTTCTTATCGATTTCTTGACATTGTTTCTGTCCGGCCGCGAGGCCCTCTTTCCACTCAAGCCCGTGCTCACACAGAACTCCCCGGTGCAGCAATTGCTTGTAGCCATTCAGTACGCCGCAGTCATTGAATCGGCACAGGGTGCTTAGCGAACCAGTTACTCAGGCTACCTCCCTCTTGGGAGCCGCTCTCGCCGGCAATGTAAAGCAATCCCCGTCTTGTGCCGATGATTACCCCACAGCGGACTCGTTCGTGTTTGCACAAGGACAACCGATGAATGGGCTGACCCCGATCCCGGCAACGTACGACTTCGCCTTGCTCGTCATCACATTCGTGATTCTGGGCTTTGTGGTGGTTACTTCGCTGCTCGATCGCCCGCTTTCGGCTCGGTTATTGACACTGGACAGTGAGCGCAAGATGCTCCGCGCCTTAATCGACAATATCCCCGACTTCATGTACGTCAAGGACAGGCAAGGCAGGTTCGTAATTGCCAACGCCCATACCGCTCGGATCGTGGGCGCCAAGAGCCCCGAGGAACTGCTCGGGAAAACCGACGTCGACTTTTTTCCGCAGGAACTTGCCGCCGCCTTCTATGCCGACGAACAGGAGGTGATTCGTTCCCAACGACCTTTGTTCAATCGTGAAGAAACGTGTGTGGATCGTCAAGGGAACACGATCCATGTTCTGACCACAAAAGTACCCCTGCGAGACAGCGCCGGACTGGTTTTCGGAATTGCGGCGGTCGGGCGCGATATCAGCGATCGCAAGAAGGCGGAAGACGCGCTTCGCGAGACAGAACGGATGTACCGCGGAATCTTTGACGATGCCATCGTCGGCATCTTTCAGAGTACCCCGGGCGGCCGCTTCCTCAGCGTGAACCCTGCCATGGCTCGCACCTTCGGCTACGATTCCCCGCAAGAGATGATCGCCAGCATCACTGACATTTCCCGGCAGTTTTACGCCGAACCCAAACGTTGCCAGGAGTTCATGCTCGTCATGGACAGACTCGGAAGCGCGCACAACTTTGAATACGAGAGCCTGCGCAAAGATGGCAGCAAGATTTGGATCGCCATGAGCGTTCGCGCCATTCGGCAGAACGGCGTGGTCGTCCGCTATGAAGGGATGAACCAGGACATCACCGAACGCAGGCTGCTGCGCGACCAGCTTCTCCAGGCGCAGAAGCTCGAATCCGTCGGCCAACTCGCCGCTGGCATCGCCCACGAAATCAACACCCCGACTCAGTACATCGGGGACAATGTGCGCTTCTTGAAAGACGCTTTCCAGGACCTGAAGAAGCTCATGGCGGAGTACGAAGGATTGTTGGCAGCGGCCCAAGGCAACACCTTATCTTGCGAGACCATTGCGAAAATCGCGGCGGCGGTGGAAAGCGCGGACGCTGCCTATCTGCTGACGGAAATTCCCAAGGCCATCGAACAGACGCTCGAAGGCGTGACCCGAGTGGCGACCTTGGTGAGTGCGATGAAAGAGTTTTCCCATCCGGGCACCAAAGAAAAGGTCCCGGTGGACTTGAATCATGCCATTGCCAGCACCATCACCGTCGCCCGCAACGAGTGGAAATACGTCGCTGACTTGGAAACCGACTTCGACCCATCCCTCCCTCTGGTCTCTTGTCTGCCGGGTGAATTCAACCAGGTGATTCTGAACCTGATCGTCAATGCCGCGCACGCCATTGCCGATGTGGTCGGAAAAGGAGGTTCAACCAAGGGACAGATCAAAATACAAACCCGGAATGGTCCGGAGTGCGTCGAAATCCGGATCCAGGACACGGGCACGGGAATCCCGGAAAAAGTACGCGCCCGCATCTTCGATCCCTTCTTCACCACCAAAGAAATTGGCAAGGGAACCGGGCAGGGCCTGGCCATCGCACGCTCGGTGGTGGTGGACAAACACGATGGAAGTATTCTGTTCGAAACCGAAGAGGGCAAGGGCACAACCTTTATCATCCGCCTGCCTCACGACGGCAAGGCGCTAGCCTCGAAAGCGGCCTCCGCGTGAAACGCATCTTGTTCGTCGACGATGAAAGCAAGATCCTCGACGGCATCGGGCGGATGCTGCACGCCGATCGGAAACGTTGGGACATTCAGTTTGCGACCAACGGCGAAGACGCCTTGCGGGCCTGCGAGGCCGGCAGCTTCGACGTTGTCATTTCCGACATGCGGATGCCAGGAATGGATGGGGCCACACTCCTAAGCCACATTCGAGACCGCTATCCCGGCACCGCGCGAATTATCCTGTCCGGATATTCCGAAGTCTCGTCCGCCACCCGTGCCGTTCCCGTGGCCCACCGCTTTCTCACCAAGCCCTGCAATGCAGCTCAACTGCAAGCCGCTATTGAGCGGGTCTGCACCCTGCAGGACATCCTCTGCACCCCGGAGATTCGACGAGTCGTGGGCACCATCGGTGAACTGCCTTCCCTGTCCACTACCTACGCCTCCTTGGCTCAGGCGGTGCGCGACCCGGACACTTCCGTAAAGAGAGTGGCGGACATCATTGAGCTCGACCTCGCCATGGCCGCCAAAGTCTTGCAGCTCGTCAACAGCGCTTTCTTCGGGCTGGCGCAGAGAGTCAGCAGCCTGAACAGCGCGGTCACCTACCTGGGAATGGAAGCCATCAAGAATCTGGCTCTAGCTTCCGAGACTTTCCGGGTCTTTGTCCCCGACTCGCAAATTCCACAGTCCCTTTGCGAGTCCCTCCAGCGCCATGCTCACCGCACCGCGGCCATTGCCGGCGCGTTGCCCGTGGACCCGAAAACTCGCGATATTACCGTCGTGGCCGCCCTGCTTCACGATATTGGCAAGCTCGTTTTGGCCTGCCGAATGCCCGCTACTTTCTGTTCTGTGCTCACCCATGCCAGCGAGCGCGGATGCCAGGACTTCGAAGCCGAAGAGGAACTCCTGGGCATCTCGCACGCCGAGATCGGCGCCTACCTGCTCGGATTGTGGGGCATCCCCACCCTGGCGGTCGAGGCCATCGCGCACCACCACCGGCCCACTCGCATACCGCATTCCGGCTTCGATAGCTCCGCAGCCGTTTATGTTGCCGACCTGCTGGCCCGCGAGCTGGAGGCTCACCCCCAGGATTCGGCGGGATCTGAAATGGCGCAGTCGGACCGGGCTTGCCTTGAGACGTTGGGGGTTGGGCAGCAATTTGCCGGATTCCGTCAGCTTGCACTCCAAATTCGCGACTGAAATCGCACCCTCTGTTTCTGCCCCTGGCGGCGGGTTTGCCGCCGTTGTCGCGCGCTGACTGATCGAGCGCTTGCCCGCGCCGGAAATCCCACTAGCGCGTGTTTCATAAACAGTTCTTTGAAGGGGCGCGGCTTCAGCCGCGCCGTTTAGAGCCACATGAAGGTGGGGCTTTAGCCCCCGGAGCGCAGCCTGCTTTCCCAAGAAACCCTTTTATGAATCCCGCTCGGAGCCTGGTGTTACCCCAGACACTTCCCTTCGAAGCCGATTTCGCGAACAATAGAAGCTTCCGTGCTCCCGATGGCCGTCCATTCCGGCAAGATCACCATGGCCAATGCCATCGAGCGTTACTTCAATGTTGCCCTCTATCTGCTTGTTGTAACGGCTTTTGGAACTTTAGCAGGGACGGGCGGCTTGGACCTCCCCGCGGTCCTCATGGTGGGCTTCGCGCTGCTTGTGCGCGGATTCCTGTTGGCCACCCGGCGCGAGTTCGCCATCCCCGAACGCTGGACCACTTACCTGACCCTGCTCTACGTCGTCGTCTACTTCGCCGACTACTTTTTCGTTTCGGGCAGCTTCCTCGCGGCCACCGTGCACCTGGTGCTGTTCGGCATGGTCATCCGCCTGTTCTCCCTGCAGCGCCCCCGAGACCACTACACGCTGGCGGCGCTCTCGTTCGTGATGATCCTGGCGGCGGCCGTGCTCACCGTCGACAGCGTCTTCCTGTTCTCCTTTGCCGTGTTCCTGCTGGTGGCCGTGATCACCTTCGTACTCATGGAGATGAAACATTCGGTCGCGGAAGAACCGGCGCGCGCGCAGGAACCCCGTGAGACCGCGCCCTACCGCCGCCTCGCCTATAACCTGCTGGCGGCCGCGCCGCTGCTCATGCTGCTGATTCTGGCCGGCGGTTCCCTGATCTTCTTTCTTCTCCCCCGCGTCTCTTCCCGCTACCTGACCGGTTACTCTCCCTCCAGTGATGTCTCCACCGGCTTCAGCGACCGGGTCCAACTGGGCCGGATCGGTCAGATCCAGCAATCCAGCGCTGTGGTCATGCACATTCAGATCGAAAACGATCTCGCGGGCGCCTACGACCTGAAATGGCGCGGCGTAGCTTTGAACCTGTTCGACGGCAAGGTCTGGTCGAATCCTTTCGGCCAGACCGAAGTGCCCCGCGCCGGCGATGGCACCTACCGGCTGGTAACTCCCTCCCTCCCGCCCTTGGCCGAGGCGGTCCACGGCCGCCTGATCCATTACCACGTTCTCATGGAACCGCTGGGCACCAACGTGTTCTTCCTGGCGGAAAAACCGCAGAGCCTGAAGGGAGACTTCCGGCGGGTGAGCACCGACGCCGGCGAGGCGGTGTACAACCTCGACGCCGACCATCCCATCAACCGCTACGACGCCGAGTCCGAGCTGGTTACGCCGGAAGCCAGCGATCTTCGCCTGGCCGCCAGCGCCGTACCCAGCAACATGAGTTCTTACCTCAGTCTGCCAGCGCTGGATATCCGAATTTCCAAGCTGGCCGAGGATATTACCGCCTCAGCTCCCGATAACTACGACAAGGCCGTGGTCCTGGAACAATATCTGCGCACCCGCTTCGGTTACACGCTCGAGTTGCCCCGCAGTGTCCCGCGCGATCCGCTGGCCAACTTCCTGTTTGAAAGAAAGCAGGGGCACTGCGAGTACTTCGCCAGTGCCATGACCGTGATGCTGCGCACCTTGCGCATCCCGGCCCGCCTGGTGACCGGATTCCGAACCGGGGAATTCAACGACCTCACCGGACAGTACGTGGTCCGCGCCAGCAACGCGCACGCCTGGGTCGAGGCCTACTTTCCGGGATACGGCTGGGTCAGCTTCGACCCGACCCCGGCCGGCAGTTCGCCCACGCCAACCGGATGGTCGCGCCTGCTGCTCTACGTGGACGCCGCGGCGTCCTTCTGGCGCGAGTGGGTGGTCAACTACGACTCCGCCCACCAGCGCAATTTGGGCCAGGACGCCGCCCGGAGCAGCCGCCGTTTTCTGAACCGCATGCGCCACTGGTACGCACGCAACTATCGCGCGCTGCTGAGCCTCGCCCGGACGACGCAGGACAAGATCACCCGGTCACCCGCCCACTGGATCGGCGGCACCCTGGGCCTGACCGCGCTTCTGCTCGTTTTGCTCAATTTCCGGCACCTGCTCCATGCTGTGCGGGCCCACTTGCTGCGTTCCCATCCCGACCGGGCTCCGCAACAGGCGGCGGCGCTCTGGTACGAGCGCATGGTACGGTGGCTGGCACGCCGCGGATGGCGTAAGTCGCCGTCCCAGACCCCGCGGGATTTTGTGGAAGCGATTCAGGAGCCGCTTCTGCAGCAGAAGGTGGCGGCGTTCACCCGGGCCTACGAGTCCGCCCGTTTCGGACGCTCGGTGGACGACGCCCGCGTCTTGCCCGAACTGTTCGAGGAAATCACCGCCGGACCGCGATAGTTCGTAGCCCTGCGCGGTCTCCCGCCGCGTACCTCAGATATCCTTCGGCCATCTGGGTCCGATCTGAGTTTCCGGTGCAGAGAAACAGCACTTTTACCTTCATGGGGTGTCTTCGCGCCTGCGTCGCGCGGGTCACAAGGGACCGTAATCCTGATCACAGCGGAGAATCCCAGCATACATGTATACATGTATGCGAATATGTACAGAAAGATGGCAAGCCATGCCCGAGTTTCTTCGAACCATCGTTGACAAGTTCACCTTCCTGGTAGCTACGGACCGCCTCTACGCGGCTGAGGGGGTGTGGGTTCTCTGGGTCCAGCCCCAGGCGTCGAACCGGGTCCGGCTCGGCGTTACCGATTTCATGCAACAGCACAATGGTGATGTAGCCTTTGTGTCTCTTAAGCCCCCAGGAACTGCAATCAAGGTGAGCGATGAATTCTCGGAAATCGAGACGATGAAGGTGACGATCAGCGTTGCGTCACCCGTGGCTGGCACTATCGTCGAGGTCAATGAGGCCTTCACTCTCAAGCCCGAAACCATCAACGAAGACCCGTATGGCAAGGGGTGGCTGGCCGAGATTGAGACCACGAATTGGGAGACGGACCGTGCCAAGCTGCTCGACGCGAAGGCATACCTGGCCGTAATGCAAGCGCAAGCCGAGCAGGAGCTGAAATCATGAGTTCCCGGAAAGTGCCAGTCATCCCCTGCAGCGGCATCGGCAAGGCGCTTGGGTCAGTGAGCCGTGAGGCTGCCTACGAGCTTTGTGAGAACTTACGTCCAGATCGCACGGAGTTAGTCGCGATCTCGAAGCTGGTACTCGGCGAAGAACAGGCCCGAGAACGAGTCCGAAACCTTCCGGCGGTGACCATCGACGGATGCAAGCAAATGTGCGCCGCTAAGTTGGTGAAGCACAGTGGAGGCACGATCGCCCGCGAGGTGGCTGTGTTCGAGGTGTTTCGCCGCTACAAGGGACTGAAGCCCGAAGGCATCGCCGAGCTGAATGCGGAGGGCAAGCAGCTCGCCCGCGCACTGGCCGAGGAGATTGCCGCTACGGTTGATGAGATCGCCGAAGGAGGCACCCATGCCTAATCTGCCGCAAAGGAAAGCTGGGATCGTTGCCTGTTCGGGCGAGGAATTGGCTGAGGGAACCGTCGCCCGCCTCGCGGCTCTCAAGGTGCTACATGAATTGCGGCCTGGGAACACCGTAACCATCTGCTTGCCGCTATTTCTCGCAGGCGGCGAAGGGGACCGGGCGTTCGCCCGCTTTCATCCGACTATCACGGTCGATGGATGCGAGCTTCGCTGCGCCGCGCGAGGTACCGAGATGTATTCCGGCAAGCCGGCGGCAAGCATCGTGGTGAACGAACTTGTAGCAGAGCGAGGAGTAGGCCGAATCGAGGGGCGGCGTCGCCTGAACGAGGCCGGCAAGGAAGCTGTGGACGTGACTGCTCAGCGGTTGGCGGAACTGGTCGACCAGTTCGTCGGGAGACGGGATGGTACGGCACAGGTTGCAGAATCTTCCGTATCGCAGCCAAGCGAAGCCAAGGGCGCTACATGCTCCTGCGGGTCTGGCGTCCCGGTCAACAAGGTGTTGATTGCTGGAGAAACGGTCGAACTGCAGGCGCTGCCGCTGATCTTTCAGCACTTCCGAGAAATGGGACGCTCGCCAGAGGACACCGGGGAGGATCTGCTCCAAACCGTGAAGATTTACAACTACGTTCCACCGGAAGCGGAGGCGCATTACCGCGAGGCCATTCTCCGCGAGTACTCAGTTTTCTGCGCCCAGAAGGGGTGACGATGAGCCGAACTGCAACATACCACACCACGGTACGGTGGACAGGTGAACACTGGGGGCACCTGACGTTGGGGAACGGTCCCGAGATGAAGTTCTCGGCGCCTCCAGATGCACAGGGACACGCGGGCGTATTCACGCCGGAAGACGCATTTGTGGCGGCGGCGAACACCTGTGTGATGCTGATGTTTATCTGGGCTGCCGAGCGGTTCCATCTCGACCTGCTGTCGTATGAGTGCCGCACCGAAGGCACCAAGGTGATCGAGCTGGACCGGACCGAACTTTTCACCCGGCTGCGCTTTCGTCCGGTCATTCGGGTTGCCTGCGGGGAGGAGTCGCGAGAGGTGGTAGAAAACAGGGTCCATCGGGCACTGCAGGCTGCGCAAAAGTACAGCCTGGTCGCGAATTCAGTGAAGTCCGAAATCGTCGTAGAACCGGAAATTGTGATTAGCGAAAAAGGCACGAAGGACTGCCTTCCGGCCTTTAGATCGCTGACAAGCGAGGAAGCGATGCTGAACATCATTGTTTATGGTCCGGGTTGTTCAAGGTGCGTAGAGACGGAGAAAGTGGTGCGTCACGCGGTGGAAACAATGGGTGTCACTGCGGAGGTAAAAAAGGTAAACGATCCGATTGGAATGGCAAAGGCAGGCGTGCTGCTCACCCCGGCTGTTACGGTCAATGGACTGGTCAAGGTCTCCGGCCGCATTCCTAAGGAGGACGAGGTCAGGGAATGGCTTACGGCAGCTGTGGCAACTACGACGGGACGCTGAGCGTGCGGCCCGGTCGGGAAACAAAGTTGCGGACGCAGTGAGGTGAACAAGAAAATGAAGCTCGAACAGTATTTCAAAGGTCTGTCCGACGTGACCCGGCTGCGGATGCTCAATTTGCTGTTGCATGGCGAGCTATGCGGATGCGATATCCAGTGCGTTCTGGAAATGTCGCAGCCGAATGTGTCGCGCCACCTAACCTATCTGAAGAATTGTGGGTTGGTGCTGGACCGCCGCGACGGCCCGCGCATCTTTTACCGGCTTGCGGAGGCCAAGTCTGGTACGACCAGGAGTTTCTTTGACTTCCTCCCCCAAGTGTTTAAGGGCGAAAAACTTCTGCGGGAAGATACGCGCAAGCTGAAAGAGGCGATTCAGGTAGGCTCATGCACCCGCTGCGAATGGCGCCCGTACTCGGCACTTTCCAAGGCAACCACTTTCCTGCGGGCGTAAGGACATGACAGAGTTTCCCGAGGAAAGTGGGTGACTCTTACCCAAAAGCTTCACTCAGAACCGCCGGATAAATCCCCCACCGACGTAGTAATTGTGCTGGCGGCTGCGCCCGGTGTTGACGTTCAGTTGCGGGACACCAGACCAGAAATCCCGCGCTTCCAGCCGCAACCCCCACTTTTGCCAGGGCCAGACGTCCACTCCCGTCCCGAACTGAACCACGCCCGTGTTGGTGCGGGTCGAGCCGGTGTTGGGACCGAAATAGAGCGCATGACCCGATTCCTTGAACAGACCGTAACCGCCACCGGCGCTGACCCAGGGGGACAGTCCGGCTCCGGAGAAAAAGTTCACCCGGGCCGATGGGGTCACGAAAAACGCCTTATAGCTTTCCGGGACCAGGTTCGTCCCGCTATTCAGGTCCGTGTCCGGAGCGACCGCCAACGGCACTTCCAGGGAGAATCCGAATATGCCGCGCTGTTTGAACAGGTGGCTATAGTCCAGAGCGAATGAGAGCCCATCGCCGAAATGCACGTTCGGATTGAAGAACTGCGCTCCCTGGATGGTCTGCGTGCTGACGAAGGTGCGCCCCACGGTGGCTGAAATCTCATCTTTCTGGGCGGCGCCGGAAAACTCGCCGTTCTGGGCAAAACCGGTGCCCACCAGAACCAGGACGGACACAGCCAGAACTCCGAGGCGATTGAGCGACATCTCCCCTCCCAAGTCTTGAGGAATGAGCTTTGTTTGCCTAAGAGTAGCACGGTCCAAACCGCGTGGCGGGACGCGAAGGTGCCCTCCTTGATGCGTGCCCGCCCGGTTCTTGCCCGGAGGCGCTCCGCCTCCGGATGCTAGAATTAGTGGACTTCTTGTCTTCCAGTTCACCCCGGGTGCCTCGAAAAGAAAACATTTCCGTAACGGCGGCTCCCGCCAAGGTAGGTTTTGTCAGCCTGGGCTGCCCCAAGAACCTCGTCGATAGCGAGGTCATGATGGGCCTTCTGGCCCAGGCCGGCGCCCAACTCACGCCCTCGGCCGAAGACGCTGACGTGATCGTGGTCAATACCTGTTCCTTCATCGGCAGCGCGCAGCAGGAATCGGTGGACACCATCCTCGAAATGGCCCGCCACAAGGCCACCGGTAAGGCGAAGAAGTTGGTCGTGGCCGGCTGCCTGGTCGAGCGTTTTCGCGACGAAATCCGGAAGAATATCCCGGAGGTAGACGCGGTCGTGGGCACTGGCGAGCTGACTCAGATTCTCTCCGCAGCCGGCATCGCGGAAGCTCCGCCACCGCCGAGCCCATTCCACATCCTGACCTCGCGAACCTCGCGGTCGGAGGGCGATCATCGCCGCCAACAAGGGCGCTTCGCCCGCGATTCCTGGGATGGAGCTATCGCCGATCTCCCGAACTATCTTTACGACGAAACTACGCCCCGTGTACTGGCGACGCCGGGATACACCGCCTATATCAAGATCGCCGAAGGCTGCGATCATCCATGCAGCTTTTGCATCATTCCACAGCTCCGCGGACAGTTTCGCTCCCGGCGCTTTGAGTCCGTGATTGCCGAAGCCGAGCGGCTGGCGCGATCCGGCGTGCGCGAAATCACGCTCATCGGGCAAGACACCACTTGTTACGGCGAGGACCTGGGACTGAAAGATGGCCTGGCTCTGCTGCTCGAGAAACTAGCGGGCATCGAAGGCCTGCGCTGGATCCGCTCCCTCTACGCCTATCCCAACAAGATCACCGGACGGCTGCTCGCGGCCATCGCCGCGCACGAGAACATCTGCTCTTACATCGACGTTCCGTTGCAGCACGCTTCAGCCACGGTTTTAAAGCGTATGAAGAGAGGCGGCGGCGCCGACCTTTTCCTGCGCTCGATCGAGAAGATGCGCCGCGCGATCCCGGGCGTGACCCTGCGGACTTCGTTCATCGTCGGCTTCCCCGGCGAAACCGGAAGGGAATTTGATGAGCTTTGCGACTTCGTGCGCGAGGCTCAATTCGACTGGATGGGCGCCTTCGGTTATTCCGACCAGGAGGGCGCCGGGGCCTTCGGCCTGGACAAGAAGCTCTCCGCCCGGGAAATCGAAAACCGCCGCGAGTCGCTGATGTCCCTCCAGAAGAAAATCAGCCGCGCCAAGAAGAAGGCGCTCATCGGACGCGAGGTCGATCTGCTCTTGATGGGGCCATCCGAGGAAAGCGATCTGCTCCTCGAAGGCCGCACCGCGATGCACGCGCCGGAAATTGACGGCAAGGTCTTCGTAAACGACTATCCTGAGGGCTCCGAGCCTGAATCGGGCAAGTTCTACCGCTGCCGCATCACCGCAGCGCACGACTACGATCTAGTCGCGGAAATCATTTGAAGTCAGAAGTAAGAAGTCAAATTGCAGAAGTGAACACCGCGGAGCCCTTGAAGGTTTAACCTCTGCAATCTGACCTCTGTAATGTCTCTATGCCCCGCAAGCGTTCCATCAAACTCCGCTGCCCGATCTGCAAGAAGCCGGTCAAGAACACGGACGCCGACTTCCCCTTCTGCAGCGAGCGTTGCCGGCAGATTGACCTGGGCAAATGGGCCAGCGGGGCGTACGTGATCGTTTCGCCGGTGACCGATGCTGACGAAGCGATCCCAGACAGCGATCCCGACGACAAGGAGAAGTCGCGGTGAAACCTATGCAAGAAGCCGCGAGCAGAACTCCCGACCGTAGCGCCGGCGTCCCGCCGGCAGTCGCGGGGGCGTCCCGCCCCCGCTGGGCTATGCTGATCGCGACGTTTTTCGGAGTGGGCCGCCTGCGTCCCGGTCCCGGCACTTGGGGATCCGCCGCCACCGTACTCCTCTGGGCGCTGATCAGTTCGCAGATTCCTGCCGGGAGCCGCACCTGGGCCACGATCGCCGCCGCCATCGCAATCACCCTGATCGGGATCCCCGCCGCCACCCGGGTAGCCCACGCCTCCGGCTTGAAAGACCCCCAATTTGTCGTGATCGATGAGGTCGCCGGCCAACTGGTGGCGCTGATCGCCGTCCCGTTGGCTTGGAAAACTTTTCTTGTCGGCCTTATACTTTTTCGTGTCTTCGATATTGTGAAGCCGCCGCCCGTCCGGCAACTGGAAAGTTTGCCCGAGGGCGCCGGCATCGTGGTAGACGACCTGGGCGCCGGGCTCTACGCGCTTGCGGTCATGCATCTGTTGTTGCACTTTCGACTTCTAATAGCGTAGTTCTGGTTTTCGCTGGAACGTAAACATGGGAATTTCCGACCGCCTGCTGGGCAAGAAGAACGTCAACGGTAAACCGCACATCGAGGCGGTGGCGCCCAGCTTTGCCCTGCCCGGAGGCGAGGTCCGTATCACCGGCAGCGGCCTGCGTCCGCCCGAACTCCGGCGGCCGCGCGTGCATTTCGGCGAGGTCGAAGGCTCGGTCGTGATCAGCTCCGACGAATTCGTCATCGCGCGCGTGCCCGAGGGCGCGGTCTCAGGGCCGATCGTCGTCGGCACCAACGGAAACGTCAGCAACGCCCACTCCATCAAAGTCGCGGTTCCCGTCGCCGACAACCTGCATCCGGTCACCAATCCCGCCCTCGACCATGAGGGCAACCTCTTCGTGACCTTCTCCGGATCGCGCGGACAGAAAGTTCCCGTCGCCATCTTTAAGATCGACACCAACTACGCCGTCAAGCCGTTCCTGAATGAAATGATGAACGCCACCGCGATCGCCTTCGACCGTGAGGGCCAGATGTACGTCTCGTCCCGCTATGACGGCACGGTCTATAAGGTCGCGCCCAATGGCACCATGGCGTCTTACGCGGAGGGCATGGGAACCGCGACCGGCATCGCTTTCGACCGCGCCCAGAACCTGTATGTCGGGGACCGCAGCGGAACCATCTTCAAGATCGCCCCCGACCGGCAGATTTTCGTCTTCGCCACGCTCGAGCCCAGCGTCTCCGCCTACCACCTGGCCTTCGGTCCACATGGCGATCTGTTCGTCACCGGCCCGACCACATCCAGCTTCGACTGCGTGTACAAGGTCGATCCGCACGGCAGCGTGTCGGTGTTTTACCGCGGCCTGGGACGCCCGCAGGGCGTGGCTTTTGACGTGGATGGCAATATGTACGTCGCGGGCTCTCTGGCCGGCAAACGCGGCATCGTGAAGATCACGCCTGACGCCAAGGCCAGCCTGGAAGTTTCCGGCCACGGCCTGGTCGGACTGGCCTTCGCCCCCGGCAAGTCCGCCATCCTCGCCACCAACGGCGCCGTCCACCACATCGCGTGGAATATTCAAGGATTACCGCTGCCGCCAGAGTAAGAAAACCCCCGTTTTCAGGGATTCTCAAGGGTGGAGTACACACTAACAGTCAATGAGTGTAATGGGGATTTATCGACAACTGACACGTTCGTTCCGTGCTGCGATAGTAATGAACCAACTCGCCCCCAAGTCCACTGCTGCACGTCAGGCAACAACGGTTGCCTTAGGTTCCGGACCGAGATTCCGAGCCAGCACGGCATGGTTCGTTCGGGGCGAGGTTCATCTTGCGCAACAGCGCGGTAAACCGCGGGTCGTTACGGATCGGGTCCAGGAAGGGGTAGCTCTTGATCGGCGTCATCATGTTATCTCGTGCCTCAACCGCACGATCCATCCAGACGAAGGCGTCATCTATTTCTCCCAGCCCAAAGTGAATCCAGGCAAAGTTTGAAGGTGGCACATAAGTTCGCTCTGCTCTCGCATACAGATTCTGAAGCAGTGCCCGTGCTTCCGTGATGTTTCCGCCTTGTGCCAATGCCAATCCGAGCCATCCGAGGACCATTGGGGATTTGCCGGAAAGCTCGCTCGCCTTGCGCAGGGCAGCAACGGACTCATCGAATGCATGCTCCATACAGCGGACCTGCCCCACGATCAAATATCCCAAGTCGTAGGTCGGATCCAATTCGATCAGCTGCCGAGCTTGCTCGATCGCGCGCTCGTAGTGACGCCCGAACCAGAGAATCACTCCGAGCCACGCCCGAATGATGATCGATAGGGGGTCCGACTCCAGTGCCAGTTCAATTTGCGCGACCGCCTCATCCAAACGACCGAGAGGCATCAGACCGCTTGCCGCATATCGTTGTCTCACAATGGGCGACGTTGGATTCAATTCCAACGCCCGGTTCATTTCTCGCTGGACTTCAGCCCAATTAAAGTCAACCTGCTTGCGATACATGCCAAGCAGCGCATGGGTCTCGGCCAAGCTGTTGTCGACCTCCAGCGCCCGCACAGCGCAAAACAAACCTCGGGAGCACGCGTCTTGAGGCGGCAGATGCCCGAAGAAGCCTAAGTACCAGTAAAGCTCTGCGAGAGCGTCATACGCTAACGCAAACTCCGGATCGCGGGTGAGCGCTTCTTCAAGGTACTGTTTGGCTTTCTTGAAGCCCTCCGCGGATAGCTTGTAAAGGTGGAACCGGCCCTGAAGGTAAAGATTGTAAGCAGGGAGATTGTCGGTAGGGTTTCGACGGGCACCGACGGCAAGCGATGTAGAGCTGGATGTGTCAGCTCCCAGACCAATCATGTGTGCGGCAATTTCCTGTGCGATGACGCCTTGCGTTCTGAAGATGTCACTGCCATCTGCTACGTATTTCTTCGCAAAGAAGTGCGTCTGATCCTCGACCCTGATCAGTTGAACGTTGATTGCAACTTGTTCCTCAGTGCGGCGGACACCGCCTTCCACCAGGTAGTCGATGTCCAGCTCGCGACCGATCCTGGCCACGTCTTTGTCGCTGCCCTTGTAATGCATAGCCGTTGTACGGGCAATCACACGAAGCTGTTCGGGCGCGATAACCGCGAGGGAGGTGATAACCTCATCGGTCATGGCGTCGCTGAAGTACTCCTGCGCCGGATCGCCGCTTAGATTGAGGAATGGAAGCACTGCCAGCCTGATCCTTTTCGTCGGTCCGGCTTCCACTGGCGAAGATACTTGGCAAGTAAACCGATAACCCCGCTTCGGGAGTGTCTCGATGAAGCGGGGATGAGTAGATGACTCACCCAGCGCTGTGCGTAGGCGTGCGACCGCGATGTTCAGACTATTGTCGAAGTCCACGAACACCTCATCGCCCCAGAGCCGCTGGCGCAGTTCCTCGCGAGTGACTAAGTGTCCCGGGTGCTTCAGCAGAGAGGCGAGCACTTGGAAGGGCTGATCGCGGAGAGGAATCCGGATACCACGCCTGCGGAGTTGGCCGAGCGCCAAATCGGCCTCGAAGCAATCGAAGCGGACGATGTGGGGCATGGTCCAACTCCAGTTTCACCCCACATAGGCGCAGAGTACTCCCAGCAAGAATGCCTGTCAATCGTTTACTTTCAGCGAGATAGGTGGAAAGGAAATCTAAACATCGAATAAATGCGCCGGCTATTCACCTGTCGGGCAGGCTCTTGCACAATTAGGGCGCGGGCGGCGGAAGAGCCGCAGCGAAGGAACCATGAAATCTCGTCGCGATTCGTCCTGACCGCCTTCTGGAGGAGGTTCCGTATGAGATTCAGCAAAGTATTCATTCTTACAGTCGTGCTCGCCCTGTTGGCCATCCCGCTTGCAGCTCAGACGAGCCCATCGCACACCAGACACTGCTCACTGGCGACTCTCAAAGGAAGTTATGGCTTCTTCGGGGAGGCGCCCGCCCTACTGACTGGAGACCCCACTCTTCGGATCGCCATCGTTGGAATCACCCACTTCGACGGCCATGGCAATCTTTCGGGCGAATCCATCGGCAACGTGGAAGGGTGGGGCGCGGGTGAAGTAGGGAAGTTCAGGGGGACCTATACCGTGAACCCAGACTGCACCTATTCCGGTGAACACACCGGCGACGACGGGGAGACCCTCCACTTCACGGGGACAATCACCGGTAGCGGCATGTTGCAAGGAACGCGCTTCGTGGTGACGGATCCTGGATGGGTTGCCCTGGGGACTGACAAAAAGATTCGACCGGAGGGCTGTTCCCTATCCACTCTGGAAGGTTCCTACGCCCTCTTTGGTGGGGGTACGGTGACGGCGCTCGATCCGCCCGCTCAGATCGCCCATGTTGGAACGGTCACGTATGACGGTGCAGGCAGGTTCGTCGGCACGGACACAATCATGTTGGACGGCACGACAGTCCCGGACACGTTCACTGGGACTTATACGGTGACCAAGGAATGCATGATATCGATGGAAGTTGCCAGCACCGCAGTGGGCGTCATTCACGAAGTGGGATGGATCGTTGGCGATGGAAAGTCGACGGAGGTTCGCCTCATCCTGACAGATCCAGGTTTCCTGGCATTTGATGCCACAAGAAAGCAGTAGGTCTTCTGCTCTTCTTCGAGCCAACTCTGTCGAGGCCGCGCTAGGTAAGCATCCATGAAGCAATACTCCCTGTAACGCCGCCCGGTGTCTGGGCGGCTTTTCCTTTTGCAGGGCTACTAGAAACTAGTCTCATAAATGGTTTTGGGGAAGAGCCCGACTTCAGTCGTGCCGCTACAGCCCGCATGAATGAGTCAATTCGCGTAACCAGGCGTTAGCACTCAGAACCCCACTTTCGCGGATGAGGTCACTGATTCCGTTTCATTGTTGTTCGAGCTGCTGTCAGGATGAACTACTTCTTGTACACCGTGGGCAGTGGGCCCTTCTCCAGCGTC
>JBAVUO010000088.1:0-1522 GCA_049696815.1 Terriglobales bacterium
TGCTTCTGCCGCCGGACCGGCCACGGCGACCTCCAGGCCGCGCGCGATCTGGCCAAGACCTATGCGGAAGATCGCTCGGCCCAGGACACTCGCGATGCGCGCTTTCACGTGGCCATGTTCTACGTCCTGGACAGACAGTTCGATAAAGCGCTGGCGTTCTACCGCGAGGCCTTCGCCGAGCAGGCTGACCCTTTTCTTGGGTTGTGGGTCGCCCTTTTGGCCGACGAGCTCAAGGATGCCAAGGCCCGTGATGCGGCCTTGGCGCGAATCCGCACCGACGGCCCCTCCGCGGTGCGCGAGGGCGTCGGCAGGGTCCGCAAGGAACTGATCCAGTTGGCGGACTGGATCGAGCGCGATCTAGTGCTATGTCACAGCTAAAAACTGGGATTGGTCGTAGGGCGGTTTTATGGGAGACTGCGTGGAACACGGAGGTGTCCCATGCAGAAGAAGTATATTGTCCGCTTGTCCAAAGAAGAACGCAATACGTTGCGGGAGGTTGTCAGGAAGCTGAAAGGCAGCGGTCAGAAGGTGCGACGGGCCCAAATTTTGTTGAAGGCCGATGTGGACGGTCCTGCTTGGAACGACAGTCGGATCGCTGAAGCCTTCGGCTGTCGGCGTCAGACGGTCGAGATGATTCGTCAACGATTTGTCGAAACCGGCTTTCAAGAGACGCTGGATGGAAAGAAACGCGCCAATCCGCCCACCCAGAAGTTGCTCGACGGAGAGCAGGAGGCGAAGATTATCGCCACGCGCCTTGGGCCACCGCCGAAAGGCTACGCCAACTGGACACTCCGGCTGCTTGCTCGCAAGGTTGTCGAGTTGGAAATTGTCGATGCGGTGAGTTACGAAACGGTGCGGCGCACGCTAAAAAAAATGGGATGACGAATCGAAAGATCGAATACTGGGTCATTCCGCCGGAAGCCGATGCCGAATTCGTGGCGAACATGGAAGAAGTGCTGGAAACGTACGCCAAACCGTATGATCGAACGCACCCGGTGCTCTGTATGGACGAGCAACCCGTGCAATTGGTCAAGGAGACCCGAAAGCCGATCGAGGCCACCGCGAAGCATCCCCGTCGCGTCGATTACGAGTACGAGCGGGCAGGCACAGCGAACATCTTCATGTTCACGGAACCCCTCTCAGGATGGCGGATGGCAACCGCGCGCCAGTCGAAAACGAAAGTTGACTGGGCACTCGAAATGGCGAGGCTGCTCGACAGCGGTTACAAGAGGTGTGAAAAAGTGATTCTGGTCTGCGACAACCTGAACACGCATGCCAAAGGCGCGTTCTACGAAGCGTTCAAACCAGCTCACGCGCGCCAGTTCGTCCGCCGTATTGAGTTCTGCCACACGCCCAAGCACGGAAGTTGGCTGAACATTGCCGAGAATGAACTCAGCTCCATGACACGTCAGTGCATTGGCGGGCGCCGAATAGGTGACCTGAACGCGCTTCGTGAACAGATTCGCGCGTGGTCAAACGACGTGAACAGAACTCAGCGAGGCGTCGATTGGCAGATGAAGAT
>JBAVUO010000089.1:0-66108 GCA_049696815.1 Terriglobales bacterium
TCTTAGCTCTTAGCTCTTAGCTCTTAGCTCTTAGCTCTTAGCTCTTAGCTCTTAGCTCTTAGCTCTTAGCTCTTAGCTCTTAGCTCTTAGCTCTTAGCTCTTAGCTCTTAGCTCTTAGCTCTTACGCTGAGAGCTGACGGCTGAGAGCTGTTCCTTCGGTAGTTGTAATACGCCGCGCACGCCCCTTCCGACGACACCATGGGCGCGCCCAGCGGATACTGCGGGGTGCAGCGCATGCCGAAGGCGGGGCAGTCGGTCGGCTTGCTCAACCCCTGCAACACCTTGGCGCTGATGCATTCGGCAGGCTCCTCGGCGGTGATGGAGGCGAGCCCGAAGATGCGTGAGGCATCGTAGTCGCCGTACTCTTCGCGCACACGCAGACCGCTCGCGGGAATGGTGCCGATGCCGCGCCACTTCTGGTCGGCGATCTCAAAGACTTCCTTGACCACGCGCTGGGCCGGCAGATTGCCCTGCTGGCTCACGGAGCGCACGTACTGGTTTTCAATTTTGGCTTCGCCTTTTTCCAACTGCCGGACCAGCATCAGCACCGCTTCGAGCAGGTCCAGTGGCTCGAAGCCGCCGACCACGATGGGCACGCGGAAGTCGCGGACCAGCGCATCGTATTCTTCATAGCCCATCACGGTGCAGACGTGGCCGGGGGCGACGAAGCCGTTGACGCGGCAATCGGGCGAGCTCATCAGGGCGCGGATGGCGGGTGGCACGAGCACATGGGAGACGAGCACGGAGAAGTTGCCGATCCCCTCGCGCTTGGCTTGCCAGACCGCCATGGCGTTGGCCGGGGCGGTCGTCTCGAATCCGATGGCGAGGAAGACGACCTTGCGCTCGGGATTGTGGCGGGCGATCTTGAGAGCCTCGGTCGGGGAATAGACGACGCGGACGTCGCCGCCCTGGGCCTTGACGGTGAGCAGATCCGTCCGCGAACCGGGGACACGCAGCATGTCGCCATAAGAAACCAGGATCACTTCCGGGCGGGAGGCCAGTTCCAGGGCCTTGTCGATGGTCTCGAGCGGGGTTACGCAAACCGGACAGCCGGGGCCGTGGACGAGTTCGAGGTTGGGGGGCAGGAGTTCATCGAGGCCGTAGCGCATGATGGTGTGGGTCTGGCCGCCACAGATTTCCATCAGCACCCAGTGGCCGCGGGCCTGCTGGGCAATTTCGGCGAGGAGGGCGCGGGCAATGCGCGCGTCGCGGTACTCGTCCAGGTATTTCATCGGCGTCCCCGGGTCCGGCAACGGCTGACGGAACTCACGGTGCGAGTTCTTCTTGCAATACGCCCATTTCGGCGAGGAGCTGGTAGGTACGCTGGGCCTCGGCTTCGTCCACTTTGCTGATGGCGAAGCCGACATGGACCATGACGTAGTCTCCGATGCCGGCTTCGGGGACGAAATCGAGGCGCACCTGGCGCACCGTCCCGCCGAACTGCACGCGCCCGGTGCGAGCGAAGCCCAAGTCTTCGCTGGTCAGGACCTTTCCCGGGATGGCGAGGCACATGGCGGCCCGCTCCTGGCGGGCGGATTGCTCCCAGCACGCACGAGTCTGTTATCGTCCCGCGGTTCACTTCGGGCAGTGATGGGGATCACAGCTTGCGGTGAGGGCACCGTCACCTCATGAAGAATCCAGACTAGAACTTGTCTGGCTCTGCTGAGATGTTTGTAGCGTCGGTATCTTGCCCTCGGTGCGGCGGGCGAGGACGCCCGCCGGACAGCCGCCGGGACGGCGGCGCTACTCTCCCAAGTGGCACATACCGAACGGTCACGGTGTTAGTGGGTGATCAGCATCCCGCCGGGGGCAGGAGTGGAAAAGGGCGAGCCGGTGATGGCGGTCGGCGCTCCTGTGCTCGGGTCGTAGGAGTAGCCGGCGATATTGGATCCAGCCTGGTCTCCGATATAGAAGAACTTTCCATTGGGTTCCATGAGCAGGAATAGGGTTCCGGCGCTCAAGCTGAACGGAGAATTTGCGACCGGCGCCAGCTGCCCGGTACCGGGGGCGATGGTAAAGCCCCAAATGCTGCTGGTGGAACCGGGGGTGGACACGTAGAGAAACTTGCCGCTGGGATCGACCGCCAGCGCGCCGGGACCGCTGCCCGCGCCCGTGCAACCTGGGGTCGAGCAATACGGCGAACCCCGGATTTCCTTGAGATCGCCGGTGGCGGGATCGATGATCTGGAACGCGGAAACGGTACCAAAGGTTTTGTCAGAACTATTGGCGGTGTAGAGGTAATGCCCGAGGGGATCGATGGCGATGGCGTTGAGGCCTGCGCCGGCGGTGAACGGTGAGTTCGGGGAGGACGTCAGGAACCCGTTGCTGGTGTTCAGGGAAAAGGCCTCCACCTTCCCGATACCCGGATTCACCACATAAACGAGTTCGCCGGTGATCTTGAGATCGGTCGGGCCCGGACCCGCTGGAAAAGGAGAGCTCTGGACCGGGCTCAAGGTGCCGCCGCCGGAAGCGATGGCAAAGACGGAGACGTCGTTGGAAAACGTGTTGCTGACCAGTAGATAGTTGCCGGTGGAATCGATGGCCGCGGCGTGCGGGCCGCAACAGGCCGGAGTGGGGGTCGCGCTGAGGGTAAGGGTGCCGTCTGCAGCGACGTTGAAGATGGAGATGCTGTTGCCGTCGGAATTGATGGCGTAGAGGAATTTCCCGGACGGATGCAAGACAACTCCATTGGGCGAATTTCCCACCACGGGCGGGGTTTGTGGTCCGGAACTGATGGCGCCGGTGGAGTTGTTGATATGCAACAGCATGACCTGGCCGGTCTGCGGCAGGGTGATGTATGCGTTATGACTTGCCCCGGAAGAGCCGGAACTTTTGCTGCCGCAGGAAGCGGAGAGTCCGGCCAGGACGAGCGCGACTGCAAGAACAACCAAGCCAGGGTTCTTTCTGCTCGCGAGCGCAGCCTGCGCTGCCCGTCGAAATGTCATTGGCGAACCTGCTCCTCGAGACCCGATGGGAGAATGAAATTTATGTTCCTCCTATCGTGCACGAGAAGGCGGGAAGTGCGCAACTCGGGCGGTTGGCGCAGAAGGGGTGTAGCGGAAACCAGGGCGGAGAGGAGCAGGGAGCAAACATGTGGAATGCCCGGCCATTACCAAAGTAAGTATTGGTGGGCGCAATAGGATAAGAGAAAATTCATGTGCGAGAATCAAAAGGCGAAGTCTTGTTCAGGCAGTGCAGGGGAGGCCGAAATGGTCCACAGATTCAGGAAAGGGTTCGAGTGGGTGGCGCAAGCCGCGGTGAGCGGGCTGGCGCTCATGCTCTTCCTCGCTCCCATGCCTGGGCAAGCGCAAGAGCAATTTAAGGATCACGTCGGCCTGCCGCTGGACTGGAGCACGCGCCATATCCTGTATACGAACGGGGCGTCGCCGGAAGTAGCGGCGGCAGCGGCGCGCGATCCGCGCAGTTGGATCAACTGGGTGCAGCGCACTGGGCTCCGTCTTCCACTGCCGCCGGGGGAACCTGAGGCACCGGCGGGGCAACGGCCGGCGGCTCCGTACCGGATACGGCGGGATTGGGCGATCTCGTTGGGCACAACCGGGGGCATGCCGGTCGGGGAAACACCGGCGAAATACAGCTTCAATCTCGACGGAACCTACAGTTGTGCCAACGACTATGTCGTCTTCACGATTGGCGCCACGCCGAGCGCCACGCAGGCCAACATTGTGGCCTTCAATAACCTCTACACCGGGACGGTATCGTCCTCTTGTCCCTTTGGCCCGCAAACGCCGCCCACGACGGACTATACGCAAGCGACTTTTATGTGGTCGTACGCGGTGGGCACGGGGAGTGCTTTTCTTTCTCCATCGCTCTCCCTGGATGGGACGAAGGTGGCCTTTGTCGAGGCATCCAATCCACCGATGTTCGACGTGCTGACGTGGGTGAGCGGACAAGGAACGGATGCGACGCATCCCGCCGTTCCCGGATCCGGCGGCTCCTCGGTGGTGCGGGTGAATTTCACCAACACCGCGACCGCCGGATGCGCCGCAAGTTCAGCCGCGGACAGCAATTCCTCCGCCTACATTGATTACCACAACGACGTGGCCTACGTCGGAGCAGATAACGGCAAGCTCTACCGCATCACCGGAGTCTTCAAGGGCACGCCCACCTTGCAATACTGCGTGACGGTCAATGCGGGTAAGCTGCTGACCTCGCCGGTATTCAACCAGGTCACCAACCAGGTTTTTGTGTCCGATGGGTACAGCGTGTATTCCTTTACCCCCGGAGCCAGCGGCTTTACCGCCGGGAATTCGATCGCGGTGGCCAGCGCGGCGGCGGCGGATCCGATCGTGCTTTCGCCGATGGTGGACTCCACCAACGGTTTTGTTTATGTCTTCTCGCAGGCAGATTCAGCGAACACCAACTCCCTGGTGGCGCAACTCAATGTGGCTTTGACTTCGCAAGCCACGGCCCGAATCGGCCTGAAGGCGTCGCAATACATTCTGGATGGGGACTTCGACAACGCCTATTTCACCACCGGGCCCAAAAGCGGAGCCGGCACACTCTACGCTTGCGGCACTGATGCGACCAGCGGAGCCAAGCCGAGCTTGTATGCGCTGTCCTTTCAATCGCCCACGGGAGTGATGAACAGCACGCCGGCGATGTCCGACAACCGTAATATCAATGGCGCCTTGAACCAGAACGGCAGTTGCTCTCCGCTGCTGGATTTTTATGACGGGACCACCGACCGGCTGTTCGTGGGAACCGGAAACTACACCGGCTCCGGGGGCGCCAATCTGGTGACGGAGTGGAATGTAGACACCCGGATCGCTTCGAATCTAACTTCGCCCAACGCGACTGCGACTAACGAATGGGGCGGAACCAGCGCGTTTTCGGTGGACAACGTCAGCACCGCGCCGCAGGCGGCAAGCATCTACTTCGGCACACTGTTTCCGCCGGGAAGCGGGATCCTGCCTTGCGGCGCGGGCAACTTCTGTGCCGTCAAGCTGACGAGAGCGGGATTGAATTAGCGGATGCGGCCGGGGCTATGAACTTTTTGGATTGAAGCGGCATTGAAATTCGTTGGGGCCGATTTTGCCGCAGGCCAGCGCCAGGGTCTCGAACACCCGCTCATAGCGAAACGCGGGCTTCTGGTAACGCTTCTTCGTGACAGGGGAATGCTGCTTGGGAGCCTGCCCCCCGGCGCTCTCATCTGCCATACGAGTCTCTCGCCTAGCGTTCGGTGTTCTATGCAACGATATCCGGCCGTAGGAGGGGCGGTCAATGCCCCCTCACGATCCGTTCGTGCAGCGAGCCTTCAGCTCTGATCGGCCTTTGTCAGGCCCGCCACCTGCAGGTTCCGACCAGTTGCGACCGCACCTGGTTGAGCTTTGTCCCAGGCTCATACTCAGGACTGATGGAGTAGGTGAGCGAAATAACGGAGAGATCTGGGATGTTCCGGTGTTGCCCACAGCCAAAAAGGTGTGTGCTTGAAGCGGTCGCTGGCGACAAGGCCGCCCACCGTTCCAGGGATGGGGATGACCGGCGTCTGGCCCGCGACTTTGAGGAGCGGGACGGATGGGAAGCGGGGATGGAACTCCGGCTCCGGCACGACGCGAACCTTCTTCGCATGCAGGCTCATGATCAGAACGAGCTACCTTTACTTTCCCAGAAAGGGTCTGGCGTTGCCAACCGCCGAATACGACGGGGTGCCGGTAAAGTAACGGATGGAATGAGCGCCACGTCGGGCGGGCGCGGCCAGGTTGGGAGCCGCGATCTGATCTAGAATTGCAGGCGAGCGCATGATCGACATTCACAGTCACATCCTGCCGGAGGTGGACGACGGCCCGAAGTCGTGGGACGTGGCGGTGGAGATGTGCGGCATGGCGGCTGCCGACGGCATCACGCACATGGTGGCGGCGCCCCATGCCAACGATCGATATGCCTATGACCGTGCCTACCTGACCGAGGTTCTGGAGCAATTACGAGGGAAGATCGGGCGAGCGCCGCAGCTGAGTCTGGGCTGCGACCTTCACCTTTCCTACGAGAACCTGGAGCGGGTGCTCGACCAGCCCCACACCTACACGATCGGCCAGACCAACTATCTGCTGGTGGAACTGAGCAATTTCAGCGTGCCGATTCAGATTACTGATTGCTTCACCCGGCTGGGAGATCGCGGGGTGACCCCGATCCTGACCCATCCGGAACGGAACCCCATCCTGCAGCAAAGGCCGCAGCGCATTCTGGAGTGGGCGGAGCAGGGCTGCCTGGTGCAAGTGACGGCCTCGGCGCTGACCGGATTTTGGGGAGAAAGGCCGGAAATTATAGCGCGCTGGCTGCTCGACCGCACGGCGGTGCATATTCTGGCCAGCGATGCTCACGACAACAAACGCCGGGTGCCGGTTCTTTCCGAAGCGCGCGCGTTGGCCGAAGAGTTGGTGGGGGCCGAGTATGCCGAAGCTTTGGTCGAGGGCAACCCGGCAGCGGTGGTGAAGGGGCAGGCGATTCCGTATTGTCCGCGGCCGGTGATGGACTGACGGGACGCGGCCTAGGGTTGGGGCGGACTGCTGTCTTGCTTGACCGGCGCCTTGGGGTCGGGGGGCGCGGGCGCTGTGGTCATGGCGCTCTCCGGGTTCAGCAGATGGTCCGGGCTGGGCCCGAGGCCGAGTTTGATCAGGGCGCGCGCATCGGGGATGGTCTTGGACTGCCATCCCTGGTCGGCCTGGTAACGCTGCATGGCAGCCTGGGTGGCGCTGTCCCATTTTCCCGAAGGTTCTCCCTCGAGGTAGTGCTGACGGATCAGGGCCTGCTGAATTTCGCGGGCGCGCTGGGAATCCACCACCTGCTGGCCACGTTTTCTTGAGCTCCTCTTGCCACGGGAGCCTTTGGTTGTGTGGGAGGAGGTGCGCTTACTGGTCGTGTGTCCGGCGATGCGATGCTGGGATTTCTTGACTGGTGCTGCGGAAGTTTGAGCCGGCTTGGAGGACGAGGTTGATGTCTGCGAGATTGCCGGCACGCTGACCGCCAAGCACAGAAGGCTACAGAGCCCCAGCCGTCGCCCACGCCGAATTTGATCCGCCAGCAGCATGTCTGAAAGCTTCGGTCTTGCGTGACGATCTCCCGTAGAGACGGGGCCAGCCCCGTCTCTACAATCGCGGTTCTTAATCGTGCCTTGCACCAAACAGTCCGGCGAGACCGGCCTGCCATAATCTTCCCCGAAGCCGGGGTGGCGTGCCAATCTCGCCGGAGTTTCTACCGGTTACGGAAGTGTACCCGCCAGGAAAATAGTTCCGTCCTGGGGCCTTGAGCCGCGCGGACGCACCAGGAACACCACATCCTGCCCGCTCTTCAGCGACGACTCGATCTTGGTGAAGTCGTCAGGACTATTCACGGCCTGCTTGTTGACCTCAAGAATCACGTCGCCGCGATTGAGACCGACATCCTCGGCGAACGATCCCTGCTTCACGTCCTGCACCACCACGCCCTTGCCGGCAGCAATATTCAGGCGGTCGGCCAGATCAGGAGTGATGCTGCGGACCGACATGCCGAACTTGCTGGCCTTGGGCTCTTCGGCGTTCTGATTCTCGTCCTCTTCTCCGAGGCGAGAAGCGAAAAGCTTGGAACGGTCGGCGATGGTGACGGAGGCGTCCTGCTTTTTGCCGTTGCGGACAAACGTCATCTGGGCTTTCGAGCCGGGCCGGCGGGAAGCGATATCGGCCACCAGATCGTCGCCGGACTTGACCTCCCGGCCATCCACCGCGGTGATGGTATCGCCGATCTTGAGGCCGGCCTGCTCGGCCGGGCTGCCGGCGACCACGTTGGATACGGTCACACCCGAGCCGTACACGCGGGCAATGGCGGGGTTGGGCTGGGCCGAGAATTCAATGCCGATGGAACCGCGCGCCACGCGATGGCTCGGCCCGATCAGCTGGTTGTACACCTGCACGACGGTGTTCGAAGGCAGGGCGAAACCCACGCCCGCGTACGAACTAGTCTCGGTAAGAATCGCGGTGTTGATGCCGATGACTTCGCCGGCCATATTCACCAGCGGCCCGCCCGAGTTGCCCGGGTTAATGGCCGCGTCGGTTTGAATGAAGGACTGGAACTGCCGGTTGGGCACGATGTTGCGGCCCTTGGCCGAGACGATGCCGGCGGTCACGGTTTCCTGCAGGCCGAAAGGACTGCCAATCGCGAGCACCCAGTCGCCCACCTGCATGCCGTCTGAGTTGCCCAACTTGGCCGCGGGCAGCGCATGATCGGTTTCAATCTTGATAACGGCCAGGTCTGTCTCCTGGTCCATGCCGATCACCTTGGCTTCGTGGCCAGGAGTGGCGGGGTTTTCATCCTGCAACTTTACCCGGATGCGGTCCGCTTTCTCGACCACGTGCCGGTTGGTGACGATATAACCCTTGCCATCCACAATCACGCCGGAGCCGAGCGAGTGCTGGCGAATGGGGCCGGCTTCTCCGCCCTGCCCGCCGAAGAACTTATCGAAGAAATCCTGGAACGGGCTGTCTTGGTCGCCGCCGGGCTCGCCCTGGTCGGGGTCCTGATGCGGATTGCGACGCCGGGTGTGGGGGCTCTTGATGGTGGACTCGGTGTTGATGTTGACCACGCTCGGCTCAAGCTGCTTGGAGATCTGGGAAAACGCGTTGGAGAGTTGCTGAGGAGCGGGCACGGTCAGGGGCGTGGCGTCCGATGACTTCTGCCCTTCCTTACCCTTGACCCCGTACGAGACAATCGTGCCAATCAAAATTCCGACGGCCAGGGTGGCCAGAATCGTGAAGGTGTACGCCCAGCGATTGGCCTTAAGGCGCACCCAAAAGGCGCTTGCGCGCGAATCCATTGCTTTCCTCCTGAAAGGACGTGACTTAATTCATTATACCTACGCCGCAGGCAGGTGTTGGCGGCGAGGCCACTACACCATTAGACGCAGGAACCCCGGTCGGCGTTAACAGAAAGTTATGATCGATCTACTTCGCCTCGTACACCTTCTTGCCACCGACGACCGTACGCAGAATCTTCGTCTGCAGAATTTTCGCGGGTTGGACGGCGGTGAGGTCCTGGTCAAGAACGACGAAGTCGGCGAGCATGCCCGGCTCCAGCTTGCCCTTGTGCTTCTCCGCGAATTCGGCGAAGGCCGAGCCGGTGGTGTAGGCGGCAATCGCCTGTTCCATGTTGAGTTTCTGGTCGGGGTAAAAGCTCTTTTTTCCGTCTTCGCTCTGGCGGGTAACGGCCGCGTAGAGCCCACGGAAAGGTGTCACGGGTTCGACCGGGTAATCAGTGCCGAAGGCGAGCACGACCCCGCGCTTGAGGAATTCGGCCCAGGCATAGGAGTGAGCGGCCCGCCGGGATCCAAGGCGGGATTCAGCCCAGTTCATATCGGTCAGCAGATGGCTGGGCTGCATGGAGGCGATCACCTTGAGCTCCTTGAAACGGAGAACCTGCTGCGGCGACGTCACCTGGGCGTGCTCGATGCGGAGACGGTAGCCGGCGCCGCCGGCGGCGGCCCTCCCGTTGTTTTCTTTGGCCGCCTTCTCGGCCTCGGCGAACGCATCGAGAGCCATTTCGACACCTTTGTCGCCGATGGCATGGAACCCGATCTGATATCCGGCCAGCAGCCTTTCCCTGGTCATCGGGTTCAGTTTGGCGGGTTCGTATTGCGGCAGTCCGCTGTTCTTGGGATCGTCGCTGTAGGGCTCGAGCAGGGCCGCCGTTTTCGATCCGAGCGATCCATCCATGAAGCCCTTGAGCATGCCGGTGTGGAGCAGAGGATCGGAGGCGGGGTGGGAAGCGCGCTTGGTGTTCAGCGTCTCTACCGAATCGTCGAACGGCAGCCACTCGGAAATCCGGGCCGTCAGCTTGCCATCCTTTTCGAGTTCTTCGTAGATCTGAAAATCTTCCCAGGTGGAGTTGTCCTGGGCGGAAGTGACCCCGTGGCTGGCCAGATCAGCGAGCGCCAGCTCGATGGCCTGGCGGCGTTGGTCGTGATCCGGCTTGGGGATGACGGCCGTGACCGCATCGCGCGCGGTCTCGCGCAAGATGCCGGTGGGCGTTCCCGCTTCATCGCGATCAATCTTCCCGCCCTCGGGGTCACGGCTGGCCACGGTAATGCTGGCCAACTGCAACGCGCGGGTATTGGCCACGCCGATGTGACCATCTACGCGGTCCAGGTACACGGGGTTTGTACGCGTGACTTCGTCGAGGTCCCAGCGCGTGGGGAGAACCTTGACCGGCCAGAGGGTTTCGTCCCAACCTTTGCCGACGATCCATTCTCCGGGCGCCACTTTTTCGACTTTAGCGCGGACGCGATTGCGAAGGTCGTCGAGCGTTTTGGCGCCGACGAGATTGACGGTCACCTTCTCGAAGCCGGCGCTGGCCAGGTGGAGATGGGCATCATTGAAACCTGGCATGACGAAATGCCCGCCCAGGTCCACGACCTTGGTCTCCGCCCCTTTGGTCTTCACAACCTCGTCGCGGGTGCCCACGGCAAGAATCTGGTCGCCACGGACGGCGATCGCCTCGGCACGTTTTCTGGCGCCCAGGGAGGAACCGTCCACGGCTCCGGTGTAGACGTTGCCATGGGTAAAGATCACATCGGCCTTGGGCTTCTCCGCTGGGTTCTGTGCAGACATGGGTGACACCATTGCCAAAACCAAGATCAGTGCGATGCGCTTCATTATTTTCCGACTCCGGACAATGCCAGCATTGTAAGCAGAATGCGCTTCAGTCCGAGGAGGCGTCCGTCGCAGTCGAACCATTCTTGCAACGTGTGGGCGCCGCCGCCGGAGCCGCCGCCCCCGATGGCGATGGCTTCGCGGCCCAGGGAGAGTGGAATGTTGGCGTCGGTGGAGGCGCGCTGCACCTGGGCGTTGTTCTCCAGATGAGCGTCCACGGCGCGAATGACTTTCAGAATGCGGGCGTCGCGGGCGAGGTCGCCCGCCGGACGGTTTCCGATCATGACCATTTCGCACTCGACCGCCTGCGGCCGGCGTGTCCCGCGCGAGGCCGCGGCCCGGTTCTCGGAACCTGCGGCCTGATCCAGCGCCTGGCGCAGCGCCCGCTCCAGGCGGTCGATCCCGGCCATGGAGGCAGAGCGCAGATCGACGCGCATGCTGGCCGACTCGGGAATGGAATTGACCGAGGTCCCGCCGCAGATGACGCCGACGTTGAAGGTGGTTTTGGGCGTAGCCGGCACCGGTGTCTGGCGGAAGATTTCGATGGTGCGGGCCAACACAAGGATGGGGTTGGGCGCGCCAAAGTCGCTCCAAGAGTGGCCGCCGGGACCGCGCACGACGACCTCGAAGCGGCGGCTGCCTAGGGCTTCGGCGACCACAGTGTCGGATCCGGCGCCATCCACGATGACGCTGTACGCGATGGAATCGCGCCAGCGCGGGGTCGAGAAAACATGGCGCATGCCGCGCAGGTCGCCCTCGCCCTCTTCGCCCACGTTGCCGATCAATACAAACGGGAGGGTGTGGGCAATGCGCGCGGTGCGAAGCGCGGCGGCGATCGCCAGCAGGGCCACAATTCCCGCCCCGTTATCGGAAACGCCCGGCCCATAGAGGCGGCTGCCCTGTTGCCTGGCATTCAGGGGAGTGTTGGCGGGGAAAACGGTATCGAGGTGGGCGCTCAGCGAAACATAGCGGTGGCTGCCGCCGGGATCGACGGCGAAGACATTGCCAGCTTCATCGGTGTGCGTTTCGCTGAGCCCGATTTCGCGGAAGCGTTCGGCGAGCCATGCGCCGCGGGCCGCTTCTCCGAATGGAGGCGCGGCGATTTGCGCGACCTCGAGCTGCCAGCGCGCGAATTGGGACTCCTGGGAGCGGAACCAATCGAAGGCGGACCGAACTTCGGGCAAGGCAGCCAGTCGGGCCACCTCCTGCGGTTCGGCGGGATAGAAATCAGAAATTGCCGCTTGCGTGGTCAACGGCGTCCTCGGGGCTATCTTATAACGACGGGCAAGCAGCGGGTGGGAACGGTCGCGACCGGGGGCTTGGAGGCGACGGAGGACTCCGATTCCCGCGTCAGCCCCTAAAAGGGACTGCTGAAAAAATCTGGATCGCAACGGTATCCCCTAAAGAGTGTGCGCGAGGACTGGGCCGTCCCTCCGGGACTTGATTCATTTTCTCCCTTTTCCCAGCGCTGAAGCGCTGGGCTAAACTGGATCGCCCCGGGCGGGGCTGGGTCCCTGAGTCGCCCTGCCACCAGCCGGTCCGTATGGCCGGTTCTCACGCACGCTCTAAAGGAGCGCCAGAGGGCTAAGGCTTACGGCGTCGCTGAAGCGATGCTCGGATGCAGAATGACCCGGCCCACTGGGCGCCGGCTAATCCTTTTTCGCCATCTTTTGCTTGAACATGCGCATCGCCAGCTTGCGGATCGTGTCGGCGACTTCCTTGTTTGCGGAAAGATTCTTCAAGTCGTGAAGCAGCAGGTTCTTCATCAAACCGAGCGACAGATCGAGCGGCGTGCGCGGGTTATAAACGAGGTTGCGCATGATGTTGTAGTTCTTGGCGAAGCGCCGTTTTAAGGGGATGGCCCGCAGGACCGATTCCAACACGTTTTTCTGCAAGGCGAAGGCTTCCACCTCGCCATCGGAGACCTTGGGCGAGTCGAGCACTGCCACGGCGACCAGTTTCGTGCCGTCCCGGATCAGGATGGAGCGCTCCTCCTTGCTCCCTCGGATGGCCAGGGCAATGCGTCCCTTGACGTCGAGCCTGGCGATCTTTCTCAGAGTGGTGTCGCGCCTTTCCTCGTGAGCCGGCGCCGCCTTTTTCGCCGGCTTCTTATCGGCAGTTGCCACAACCGCGGGCTTGGCCGGATCATTCCCGGCCCCGGCGGTCTCGGCGCCAGCGATTCCGGCAACCGCAGGCGATTGCTCTGCGGCCGCGGACTCGGCCGCCCCTTCCGCAGGCACCGCCCCGATCGGCAGAAAGGGCCGGTCGCCCGCAGCCACCAACTCGGCCAGGTTTTCCTCGAGATAGTGCGCGATCACTTGCGACAGCACGTCTTCGGCAGCATCCGAGACCTCCGCCGCTTCTGGCGCGGCACCAGCTTCGCGATCGCTCTCCGTCTCCGTCGCAGCCTCCATATCTCCGGCAGGTCCGGCTGGCCCCGCCGGTTCCGGGATCTCCACAGGCTCGGTGGCCTTCGTGAATGCCTCCATTTCATTCGCGAGCAGCCGCGGATTGGAGCGCAGCGCCTCCCGCAAGATGGGAGACTTCCTGAGGCGCTGGCTGGCTAGCATGGCCTCCACCACCGCGCGGGAACCGGAGACTGCCAGTTCCACCAGCTCTTCTTCCGTGACCGCCGGGTTTTCCAGCAAGGCGGGAAGCAGGACGGAACGAAGGTTTTTCGGCGCGACGAGGTATCCGAGGACCTCGCGGCTGGTTGCCGGATCGGCTGCCACCGACAGCGAGGCTTTCTCATCCCAGCCCGCCAGGGTCATCCGGGCCAGCTCCCCGAAAACCTTGTTGTGCAGCGCCAGATGCACCAGGATTTCCATCATCTCGCCCGGCGGCGCAGCTAGCGCCCCGCGCGCCGCCGCGTGCATCAGGTTCGACGGGAACTGCGAATTGCGGATCTGGTCAATCATCCGATGCGGCATGACTCAGCTCCCAGACGTCCGGGCACGTCTTTTCTTCGGCGCGCCACCCGGTCTCACGCCGGTGGCTCGCTCCAATTCCTCCACCACGATCGCCAACTCGCGCGTAATCCGGTTGCGGTTCCGCCGCTGATATTCGTCGCTCAGCGCGCGATAGTACCAGAGCGTTCCTTCCTTCTTGCCACTGAAGCGCGCCCAGATCGCCTCCCCGTACTGCCGGTAGTCGGCCAGGATGGTACGCACGTTATGCAACTTGTCCGAGGCAGAAACCAGACGTGTCTCACGATCGGCGCGCTTGACTTCGCGCAGATAGTCTTTCTTCCGCTCCACCCACTCCGGCTTGGGCTCACCGAAAGAGTCCGTGCAACCTTCCACAATTTTCGCGACCCGCGGGCCAAACTGCTTGCGGATCTCGCGCAACCGCGGCATGCCTCCGCAATCCTCGACCACGTCATGCAGCAGCGCCGCGATCGCCATATCCTCATCGCCGCCCGCCTCCAGCACCAGCGAGGCTACCGCCATCAGATGCGACAGATACGGCACCGCCGACTGCTTCCGCGTCTGCCCGGCGTGCTTCTCCGCGGCGTAGCGGAAGGCCCGCTGCAGCCGGGGACCAAGCACCGGAGGTTTTCGCGACGTCTTCTTAATCGCTGTCATGGACCCTACCCGCAATCATCGCAGCAGGTTTTGCCGCGCAGCGCCTCGCTCCCCTCATGCGCAATCAGAGGCACCATCACCAACCCGGCCACCGGGTCGGCCCACCACCACCCAAAAGTGGCGTTTAAAAGCAAGCCCAACAACAGAACGGCGGAAAGATAGGCGCAGATGTCGGTCTGCCGCGAGTCGGCCTGCAGGGCCGGACTTCCCAGGGCGGAGGAGACTCGACGTTTGGCCCGCGCCAGCAAAGGCATGGCAATCAGCGACGCGATCGCCAACGCAATTCCCGGCAGACTCCTCTCCGGAGCATCGTGCCGGAACAGACTCAGTGTCGCTTCTCCAGTCACATAGGCGGCCAAAACCAGCAAACTGATCCCCACCAGCTTCACGGCACGCTGCTCGACCGCTTCCCGGTGTTCTTCGTCACGGTCGGAGTGCAAGCGCCAGAGCAGGACCCCTCCGGACGACACCTCGATCAGCGAATCCAGCCCGAAGCCGATCAACGCGATGCTTCCGGCCACTGCGCCGGAAACCAGCGCAACCGCCGCCTCCAGCAGATTCCACGCGACCGTGAAGTACTCCAGGTTCAGGCCGCGATGGATGGCTGCCGCGCGCGTGCTCATGATTTCTTCTCGCCCCTCCGCATCCGCAAATACTCCCGCATAAAGGGGGTTAGATCGCCGTCGATCACGCGATCCACGTCGCCCATTTCCAGCTTCGTGCGGTGGTCTTTGATCAGGCGGTAGGGCTGCAGCACATACGACCGGATCTGCGAGCCGAAATCACTATCGAGTTTGGAATCCTCAATCTGCTTGGAGACTTCGCGCTTCTTCTCCAGTTCAAACTCATAGAGCTTCGAGCGCAGCATGCTCATCGCCTTTTCTTTGTTCTTGTGCTGCGAGCGTTCGTTCTGGCAACTGGCGACAATGCCGGTGGAAAGGTGAGTGATCCGCACCGCGGAATCGGTTGTATTCACGTGTTGCCCGCCCTTGCCACTGGAGCGGTAGGTGTCCACCCGCAGATCCTCCGGCTTGATCACGACTTCAATGCTCTCGTCGATTTCCGGCGAGACGTACACGCTGGCGAACGAGGTGTGCCGCCGCTTGGCTTGGTCGAAGGGCGAGATCCGCACCAGCCGGTGCACCCCGATCTCGCTGGTCAGGTAGCCGAAGGCGTACTCGCCATTGACCGAGAAGGTCGCCGACTTGAGCCCCGCTTCTTCCCCCGGCTGGTAGTCGTACATTTCGGTCTGGAAGCCCCGTCTTTCCGCCCAGCGCAAATACATCCGGAGCAGCATTTCCGCCCAATCCTGGGACTCGGTTCCGCCCGCCCCGGGATGGATGGTGACAATCGCGTTGCGGGCGTCGTTCTCTCCGGAGAGCAAGGTTTCGGTCTCGACGCGGTCAACGAGTTCGCGCAGTGAGTCGAGTTCGCGCTGCAGGTCGGCGGTGACGTTCTCGCCTTCGCCGGCGAGGTCGAAATAGGCGCCAATGTCGTCGGTGCGGCGCGCCAGGTCGCTTTCGAGCGACAACACTTCTTCCAGACGCTTGCGCTCGCGCATGACTTTTTGAGATCTTCCGGGATTCGACCAGAGATTCGGGTCCGCCGCTTGCTTTTCGATCTCGGCTAACTGCTGGCGCAGCTTGCCCGCGTCAAAGATACTCCCGGAGATCGTGCACCTTGGTCTTGAGAGAGGTGTATTGCTGCGTGAGTTCGTCTAGCATACCTATCGCTCGCGAGTGGGAGATACGAAGCGCGCCAGCAGCGCGCCTGCAGAAATTATCGCACACAGATACGCGAACAGATCGCCGTGCCGCGTGTAGAAGGTGGTACCCGAGGTCAGCGAGTACGGCGCCACCAGCGCGGTGCGCATTTTGCGCCCAGTGGCGGCCACGATCCTGCCATACGGATCGACCGACGCCGTCATGCCGGTATTAGTCCCCAGGAGCAGCCAGCGCCCGTTCTCGATGGCGCGCATTTGCGTCATCTCGAGCTGCTGCTTCCAGGCGCCGCTGTCGCCGTACCAGCCGTCGTTCGAAACGTTCACCAGCACGTCCGCCCCGCGCCGGGCAAACTCCCGCACCTCATCCGGGAAGATGGCCTCGTAGCAGATGAACACGCCGAGCCGCTGTCCGCCGGCCGGGAGCGGCTGGCGCGAGGTGCCGCGGGCGAAGTCGCCCACCTGCTGGGTCAGCATGTTCATGAAGGGGAACGCACTTTTGAAGGGCACATATTCGCCGAAGGGCACCAGGTGAATCTTGTCGTAGCGGCCCTGGAGTTCTCCCTGCGGGTTGAACAGGGCAGCGGAGTTGTAGACGTCGCTTTGCTGCTTCGGCGATTCGGAAGCACTCGCGGCGCCAACGCTGCTGACCAGCAGCCAGCTGCGGCTTTGCTGGGCAAGCACCTCGGCCACCTGCCGGAAACTGGGGTCATTCAGGAAGAAGGGCGCAGGCGACTCCGGCCACACGATCAAATCGAAGTGCTGTCCTTCCCTTCCTCCCGGCGGATGCAAACTGATCCAGGTCAAGTCGCGCAGCGTGCCCTGAAAGTAATCGGTCGTCCAGGCCGTCCCCTCCTGAATGGGAATATTCGGTTGCACGAGCAGCGCCGTGCGGGCCGCGGTCAGCGGCGGCGGCGAGAACAACTGGCCGGCCTGCAACACGACCGCCGCTCCGACTGCGGACACCACCAGCCACTTCCGCCGCTCCTTAGCAACCAGAAGAGCGGCGGCAAACGCGCTGTTCACCAGAACGATTTCCCAAGAAAGCCCATACACCCCGGCCCATGTGGCAAAGCGCGTCAGGGTGAAATTTCCCGTCTGCGCATAGCCCAGAAGCTCCCACGGAAATGCCGTAATGCGAGTCCGCGCCAGCTCCACGGCCACCCACAGGAAAGGAGCGACCAGCAGGGCGCGCCGGACCGAACTCCCTCGGCCAGCCAGCAGGGCCAGCAGCAACCCGAACAGGCCGTGATACAACCCCACGTACATGCAGAATGCGACCAGGATCAGCAGGGCCACCGGAACGGCCAACCCGCCGTAGCGGTGCATGGTTTCGAAGATCCAGTAGCAGGTGCCCGCCAGCCAGAGGATGCCGCAAAGGTAGCCCAGCAGAAATCCCTGGAGGGGCGAGGCCGGCTCGAGGCGCGCCGGCCCTTCCAGGTGCAAGGTTTCCGGAGTCCGCGCCCGCAGGAGCGCCACCAGCAGTGGCGCAACCGCGATCCAGGAGAGCCAGTAGAGGTTGGCGAGCGGGAAAATCACGATCTGGAGCGCGGCCGACAACACAACGAGACGCCAGGCGCTGGAGTGGATCTGCCGCACAGGTCAGAATAGCAAAACAGAGGGAGGTCAGAGGTTAGAGGTCAGATTGCAGAAGTGAGACCCCAAGCTTTCAGCAGTGTTGCTTGCATGGAGGGTTTTTACTTCTGCAATCTGACCTCTGACCTCTCACTTCACTCTGGGCGAGTCCGCGTCCGCCGGCTTCTGATCGTCGCCGTGGATGATTCCATCCTCCTCGGCATAGAACGAGCGGTGCTCGGCGTCCAGTTGCTTGGGAGTCATGGTGAGCACGAAACCATCTTTATGGCTGCGGAAGCCGGCGCTGTAGTCTCCGCGCTCGGTAGTATTGGCCATGCGCTTGGTCAGCGATCCCGTTCCGGCCAGGGCGAGCAGCGACTCGGCGTAGTGGTTGTGCCGCTTCTTGTACTCCCGTTGCGCCCGTAGCACCACCCGCATGTAGCCCAGGGCCTGGGCCTCCGACTCCGAGCGCGCCGGATCGCCCGGAAAATTCGGCTTGTATGGTGCCGGAGCCTGAGCCCGGGCCAGTCCGGTGCCCACCATGGCAATCGCCAGGATCCATGCTGAAATTCGCTGCCGCTGCTGCTTGTTCACGGCCAACTCCTGCCAGGAGGGAGCATTTTGCGGGGGTTACCCCCGTAATTGTCTCCTGTCACCATTCATTCCAATTGCTTGCCGTTTCAGGCAATCTTCTATGTGGGAACAATTTTAGCAGGGACACCTATGAAAGCTGCAGTCGCCAGAAAGCCGCTCATCCGCATCGCCGTCGTGGAGAGTGATCCGCTACGGTTCGTAGGATTCCGGGCGTTGTTCGATTCGGAGCCTGATCTCGAACTAGTCTCCGCCTCGTTGCCCGACCTGGGCCAGCTCCCGAGCATTGATCTGGTCCTGCTCGGCAATCGTGCGGGTCAGAATCTGTTCGACGTCATGGCCAGCATGAAGGCGGTCCGGCCCGACTTGAAAATTGTGGTAACTGGCTCGGGCATGGACGAGGAGACCATCCTCAAGGCCATCGCCTCCGGCGCCAAGGGTTATGTGGATGAAGCCGCCGCACCGACCGAGTTCGTGCAGGCCCTGCGCGTCGTGCATCAGGGCTCGGTGTGGGCTCCGCGGCGCGTGCTCTCGACCTTCATTGAACGGGTCAGCGCCTCTCCGGGGCGCATCTTCCCCGCCGGGCGGGTTACGTTTACCGAACGCGAGAAAGAAGTCCTGGAGATGCTGGTCGCCGGCCGCTCCAACAAAGAGATCGGGGCCGCACTGGGCATCGAGGAGCGGACCGTCAAGGCCCACGTGGCGAAGCTGATGCGCAAGGTCGGGGTGCAGAACCGGATCGCGCTTTCCGTCCACGCCATTACGCATTCCCTGGTCACGGCGAAATAGACGGTCGCTGGCCGGCTGCGTTTTCCGCCGGGGCCCAGCGCAAAGATAAAGAATCCCTCTGTGTTCTCTGTGTCTGTTTGGTGAAAGTCGTGCCGGACCCGCCGGTTACCCCAGAACAGTGACCATCGTAATCTTGCCGTCCCCAACCCCCTGCACCATACTCGCATCACCTACCACAGAACCTGGGAGACGGGGTTGGAAGTGGAGATTAGGGTCGCCACCTTCAGCCCCGATTTTTTGTCTGGAAGTGCAACATGAGACCCCACCTTTACTGTGTAAGTTTCTTTTTCCTGATCGCCATATTAGCGTTGTCCACCGGTTGTGGTTCCTCCTCGAACAACGTTTTCCCGCGCGGACAGTCTTTCGTTTACGTTGCGAATCTGGGTTCGCAGAATATATCTGCTTTCAAGCGCGATCCATCAGGTGGAACACTCACGCCGGTTCCGGGGTCACCGTTTCCCGCGATCGTACGACCTGGCTTTTTGTCGCCGTCGCTTGTGGTCGATCCCAAGAACCTTATGCTTTTCGCTCTGGGTGGCGATACCGGCGGCGGCCACCTCTCGGCCTTCGTGATCAATCCCGACAACGGCGCCCTGACACCTGCTCCGGATTCGCCGTTCAGCCTTGGGTCTGAGGCGAGTGCACGGTCGCTCTCCGTCGATCCGCAGGGCCATTTTGTATATGTAGGGACGCAGGGTGCCGGGATCTTAGGGTGGAGGATTGACCGCGGGGGCCGTACGTTGGTCCCAGTGCACGGTTCGCCATTCGGCGACAAGAACAAAGGCTATACCGCAACCGTGGACGCCGCGAGCAAGTTCCTCTACACAACCGAGTTCACCAGTGGAATGGAGACGTTCGCGATTGACCCGGACAGTGGGGCGCTGAAAATGGTCAACGGCCCCTTCTACATCCCGTACAACGCTCCACTGGCGTTCACAATGCATCAATCGGGCCAGTATGCTTACGTAATGGGAGACGCGAACGATCTCACTCTGCAGCTCTGGGTTTGCGCAGTCAATCCCTCCGATGGAGCGGTTTCCGCTGTGGAGCGTGAGTGGAACGGAGCCCCGATCGTTGTTCTTGCTCTTAGTCCAGATGGCAAGTTCCTGTTTTCAACGTTCGGGATGTTTGCCACACCCTATGGCTCTCCTTTCGTTTTCACCTATTTCCCAGAACCGCTCAAGTCCCTTCTGCCAACTGCCGCGGTGGTGAGCCCTGACAGCAGCTTTGTCTATGCCGTTGCAGATCCGGGATCGCTTTCAGCGTTCAGTCTCGATGAGACAACGGGAAGCTTGTCGCCAATCGCAGGTTCTCCGTACGCGGTCGGGGTGGGGCCTACGGCCATCGCCATGACGCACTAAGGGACACCCTGAAGTCGCGATTCCTCGCTTTGTGCCCCCGGACTCACCCTAATCACTCCCCGAGCGCGCTGCACCTTCTTCCCGCATCTAATAAAATCAAGAGACTACAATCGAGACAATTTGATTTCCCAAGCGAGGCATGATGCGCAAGCTCCTGGTTTTGCTGGTGACGATCTCCTGCGTTCTGACGATTACGCTTTCCGCCGATGAGGACAATAAGGCGGTGCGCCGGGTCGAGTCGGCGGGCACGGTGCTGGACGAAATCCAGTCCGCCCCGGACCAGGGCATCCCGGAAGAAGTGCTCGGTTCGGCCGAATGTGTGGCCGTGATTCCTACCTTGCTCAAGGGCGGTTTCATTTTTGGCGGCCGCTACGGCAAAGGAGTGGCCAGTTGCCGCACGGCCAAGGGCTGGAGCGCCCCCGCTTTCTTCACCATTGGAGGCGGCAGCTTTGGGTTGCAGATCGGCGGTGAAGCGGTCGATCTGGTCATGCTCATCATGAATAAAGAGGGCATGAAGAACCTGCTCTCCAGCCAGTTCAAGCTGGGAGCTGATGCCAGCGCGGCCGCGGGCCCGGTCGGACGCCACGCCTCCGCCAATACCGACTGGAAGATGAAAGCCCAGGTCCTGACCTATTCCCGCGCACGCGGCGCGTTCGCCGGACTGGAACTTGTCGGCGCCGTGGTCAAACAGGACAAAGGCAGCACCCGCGAGTTCTACGGGCGCATGGTCCCGTTCAAGACCTCGCTCGAAGGCAACACCGAGGCACCCCAAACGGCGTATCCGTTCTTGAACAGTTTGGCCAAATGGGCCAAAGCGGCGGAAAACAAGTAAGTGGCGCCGCCCCTGCGGCCAAGGCCTCAGGGCAGGCTCGGCGGCTGTCCGGCAACTTCCAGACTCACGCACCTTGCGTCATTTCCCCCAACCTCCTAAACTCCCGCACAGTGCGGCAACGACTCGAATACGCAATCGTTTGGCTCTGGGTCAAGACCGTCGGCCTGCTTCCCCGACCTTTGGCCCGCGCGAAAGGGATCGCGCTTGGCCTGATTGTGTACCTTGTCCACCGGCGCTTGCGTCGCGTCGGCATGCGCAACCTGGCTCTCGCCTTCCCCACGATGCCGCTGGGCGAGCGCCGCCGCATCCTCCGCGGCGAATTCGTTTCCCTGGGACGGCAACTCGCCGAAGTCTGCCTCTTCCCCCGCTACACCCGGGAAAACGTCTCCCGGATCGTCGTTTATGAGGGCTTCGAGAACTTCGAGCGTGCCTACGCTCGCGGAAAAGGTGTGCTGTTTCTCACCGGCCATGTCGGAGCGTGGGAACTTTCCGCTTTCGCTCACTCGTTGCAAGGACATCCGCTCTCGATCGTCATGCGCTCTCTCGACAATCCTTACGTCGACGCGCTGATCCAGAGCTACCGCACCATGCACGGGAATCGCACGGTGGACAAAGACAACTTCGTCCGCGGGCTCCTCGCCGCCATGCGGGCCGGCGAAACCGTCGGCATCCTCATGGACACCAACATGACCCCGCCCCAGGGCGTCTTCGTGGATTTCTTCGGCATCCCTGCTTGCTCGGCCAGCGGACTCGCCCGCATCGCCCTGCGCACCGATGCCGCGGTAGTTCCCGGCTTCACCATCTGGGATTCGAAGCTGCGCAAATACATCTTGCGATTTGACCCCGCCGTTCAACTGGTGCGCACCGGCGACGACCAGGCAGACATCGTCGCCAACACGGCGAAGTTCACGAAGGTCATCGAGGACTACGTCCGACGCTATCCCGACCAGTGGCTCTGGGTGCACCGCCGCTGGAAGACACGGCCGGAAGGCGAGCCGGCGCTGTATTAGGCTCTAGGCTTTAGGCTTTAGGCTTTAGGCTTTCGGATCTGAGCCGCAGGCTCTGGGTACTGGGTACTGGCAACTGGGTACCGAGTGCGACAATAGAGAGCCATGAAGCACACTCTCCGGAACCTTGCGGAACACCTGGGCGGTCGTCTGGTCGGCGATGGCTCAGTCAGCATCAGCAGCGTCGCCAGCCTGCGGTCTGCTGACGCTGAAAGCCTTGTCTTCGTCGAGGACGCGAAGTATCTCTCCTCCGCCCTCGCCTCGTCGGCTGCCGCTGTCATCACCGGAGACTTTGCGGCCGGAGAGTTCTCTGCGCGAGCGCCGGCCAGCAAGCCGCTGCTGATCGTGCGCCAGCCGCGCCTGGCTTTCGCCCGGGCGGCGAAACTGCTCCGCGGCTCTGAGGAGCGCGCCCGCAATATTCATCCCTCGGCAAGCGTCGGGGCCTCGGTACAACTCGGGAAGGGCGTCACCGTCGGTCCCCGCGCCGTCCTCGGCGAACACGTCAAGATCGGCGACGGAACCACCGTCGGCGCAGGCTGCGTGATTGGCGATCGCGCAGAAATCGGAGCTCATTGCCGCCTTGATGCCAACGTGACCCTCTACGCCGGCGTAACGCTTGGGAATCGCGTGGTGGTGCAGGCGGGCGCCGTGCTTGGCAGCGAAGGCTTCGGCTATGTGCGCGATTCGGAAACCGGCCGCTACGAGCAATTCCCGCAAGTCGGACGCCTGGTGATCGAAGATGACGTCGAGATCGGAGCCAACTCCGCCGTGGACCGCGGCGCGCTCGACGAAACCCGCATTCGCCGTGGCACGAAGATTGACAACCTAGTTCAAGTTGGCCACAACGTCCAGATCGGCCGGGACGTGGTCATTGCGGCGCAGACCGGCCTCTCCGGCAGCGTCGTGGTTGAAGACAATGTCGTCATCGGCGGACAAGTCGGCATCGGCGACCATGCCCGAGTCGGGGAAGGCGCCATCCTCGGCGGGCAGTGCGGCGTCCTGGCAAAAAAGGTGGTTCGGGCAAAAGGTGTCGTGCTCTGGGGAACCCCGGCGCGCCCCCTGCGGGAGTATCTTAAGGAACTGGCGTTCCTGGCGAGGGCAGCAAGGAAGAGCTAGCCGCTATCTCATGATGAACCAAGCCGGTGAACCGAGCATTACCTCAGGGGCTAAAGCCCGATGTTTGGCGGCGTCGGACGGCGCGGCTGAAGCCGCGCCCCTTCAAAACGGATTGAGATGGCTTCTGCTAGTCATAAGTAGAAGCCTAACTTCCAGAGTCTAAAGCCCAATGCCTGTAGTCGTCATCGGCGGACATTCCCGCAAGGTCGGCAAGACCAGCGTGGTCGCCGGTCTCATCTCCGCCCTGCCCGAGCTGCATTGGACCGCCCTCAAAATCACGCAGCATGGACACGAGATCCGCTCCGCCAACGGCGAAACCGACGAGGACGCGACCGCCGTCGAATTGTGGACGGTTTCCGAAGAAACCGATCGCTCCGGCGAATCCGACACCTCCCACTTCCTGGCGGCCGGAGCCGCACACTCCTGGTGGGTCCGTACCCAGCCCGGACGGCTTGCCGAAGCGATTCCGCGGGTTCGCCAGATCCTGGCCGGAGCCGAGAACGCCATCATCGAATCCAACAGCATTCTGCGTTTTCTCAAGCCGGATCTTTACTTGACTGTGCTGGATCCGCAGACGGCAGACTTCAAGGCCTCGGCGCAAGAGTTCCTGGACCGCGCCGACGCGGTGCTCCTCCACGCCAGCCCTAGCTCAGCCAATCCAGCCTGGAAATACGTTTCGCTCCCGCCGATCAGCGATCGCCCGGTCTTCGTCATTCAGCCGCCGCAGTACGTCACGCCGGAGATCGTCGAATTCGTCCGGAAGCGGATCTCGACGCATAGGGTGGCATGACGCCCTGCCGAGATTTTTTCCCTATCGGTGCGTGTTGCCTCCTTACTTTATGTCGTAGCGTTCAGCGGTTACCGAGTTTTGCTTCTCTTCTGCCTTCTTGACTAGATTGTCGGACGGGACTCTTGCGCTGGACGGAGGGCGCAGAGCCAGTCTTGAGATGATTCTTGTGAGCAGCCACGTGCGGGTGCGACGCTTGCTCAACAACTTTGGGCGCCCATGGGTCGTACCAGGTTGGGTCGACTTCCTGTTGGCGGAAGGCCAGGAACATCGACCCACAGCGGTTGGGCACTCGCGATTGATCGACCCCGAAAAAGTTGCCGCGAGTGTCCTGCACCAGCCCGGTCGGGGTCGAGTTGTTGCCGTCGAAGGTATAGTGCGCCCTGACCTGAGGCGGACGGCTGCTCGGAAAATTGGCAAAGGCGTTCCCCACCAGCAGAAAGCACCCAAGGACTACAAACAGAACCACATGGCGGTTTTTCATTCTTAAGCTCCTCGATTCACAGCGGCCTTCAGTTCCGGCATTCTGCAAAGAGAGGCGTGGCAATGTCCTCAGAACGCGCTCAAGAAGCGCTCAATAATTTCTCAGCGACGGATTAGTCGACTAGTTCTAAAGGACTTACGGGATCTTGCTGAGTCACCGAATGGCAACCGGTATAGCGAAGGGGGAGGGGGAAGGCTGGACTCAATACCGGCTGCAAAAGCCTCCGGACTAAATCCAGAGGCCCGAGGTTCTTTGTCGATCGACAATACGCAGAGTGCTCAGGAATCTTCTACCGTCATACTCTGCGTACTCCGCGTCTCGGCGATGGAACCTGGCTTGCTCTACTTCGCGTACATCGCAATCGCCCGCTCAATCGCCCGCCGGCACACGGCACAGAACGATTTATGCCGCGTGAACATGATGCAGTTGGCTTCGGGACGGTAGTAGCCCTTTGCTTCGTAGTTCGCGCCCTCGAAGGCCCCGACCTTCCCTGAGTACTTCTGCGCGCCCAGCATGGCATCTTCTCTTTCGCGCTCTTTGCGGAAGAGCTCATCCATCTCGGCTTCGGGCTTCCCCGCCGCGCGCAGCTCTTTGCGCTGCTGCTGGATCTGGCGCTCAAAACGGTCGAACTCATCTTTGTCCCAGGGCGTGGGAACGGGCGTTCCTTTTTCGACCAAATCCTTCCACTTCAGGTTCGCCGGATCGAGCAAGGCCGTCACATTCGGCTCCCAGGGCTCGGTCTTCTTCTCCGGCGGCAGGTAGGCGACGTCGGATGTATAGTACTCATCCGCCAGCCCCGCGAACTGGTGGCCGAATTCGTGCACGCCCACGTACTCCGCCCACAAGTTGTCAATGGCGACCGTCGCATACTGATTGAAGATTCCGCCGCCGCCATAGGTCTGCCCATTCACCAGAATTTCGACGAATTCATACGGAGCGAACGAGGCCACATCGCGCAGCGCCCGGTTCTCGGTGGTGAGTACGTAGCGCTCGGTGCCGAAGGTATCGTAGGCCGTCCCCAGCGGCGACCGCCGGTGAACTCCGCTCGACGGACGCGCAATGCCCGACTCTTCCGCCACCGGACACAGTCCCCACACGTTGAAATCTTTCCGGTGCTCGCGAAAAGGAGACACGGCAAACAGCATCTCCATGAAACGGCGCGCATCTTTTTCAAACTTCCCCCGCTCGGCCGCCGTGTAGCCATCGCCCAGGACCAGCAAATCGACTTTGTTCGCCGGATCGCCCATCTTCTGCAGTTCCAGGAGCGGCCCCGGCGAGGGCGGGCGCGCCCGGTCCACGAACTTGTCGTTCGGATCGACGACAATCTTCCAGATCTCGCGAAAGCCGCCTGCGCCTTCCCTGCGCTCTTCCAGAGAAACTTCAACCGGATTCACCGGACTGGGGAAGCGCAGCGACTCGGAAAATGTGCGGTTGGCGTGCCGGGCTTCGTCCGTGGTCTTCCACTCGCCAAAAACGGAATTGAACCCGTGCGAGTAGCGGAGCTTCCCGCTGGCCTTCTCCCGCACCTCAAATACGTAGTTCCCGAGCTGGCTCTGATCGATGGCTTTCTCCGGATTCCCCGGCCACTCCAGGGGCTCGACCACCACCCGATCCAGGCTGAACCACTGCTCTTTGTCATTTCCGGTGTGGTAGTAATCCACGCGCATAGTGCGCGGCGTTCTGGTGGCGCCGGCCTCGGCCCCGCTGGCCGCAAGGCCTGCACCACCACTGATCAGCAGGAGCAGGAAAAAAGAAAGGAGCGAAACAACAACCCTGGCGGTGGGCTTCATGCCCGCGATTGTACGCTCACGTACCCGGAGTGATCTCGACCGCCTTGTCGTTGCGGTAGGTGATGGTGAGCGGCTTGCCGCCATTTGGATAATGCAGAGTTCGCGAGCCGTAGGCGCCCGAGCCTTCCAGAGTTCCCAAGCCAATGGCGCAGGCGGCCTCGAGCTCGCTCATTCCAAGCTGCACTTCGTGATGGTCAATCGCCTTCCACACGTCCGCCGGCCAGTGCTTGTACAGCTCGTGGGGATCCTCGATGAAGAATATCTCGTCGGAGTAAATCTTGAAATCCCCATCCTTCTCAACTCCGATCGGCACTACGTAAGGTCTGCCGGCGAGTTCGAAGCGCGCCAGCACCTGTTTTGCCGCCGGATACTGCGGCGAAACACCGGTGACTACATCCTGAATCTGCAGCTTCTGCAAGGGCGGCAGCGTTCCCGCCTCATGCCTGAAGTCGGTCTTGTGGCGCGCCGGATCATACGGGTAGTACGTGTTGTAGTAACCGGTCCTCACCCAGACCGGCTGCTCGGTCAGCTGCCGCGCCGATTTCAGATCGTGAGGATAGAGCTTTCTGGGCGTGACGTAGTAGTCCGGGTTGAGCGCCTGTTCTTGCTTCGGCTGCTCGTCCGCTTCCCGTGCCTCACGCCGCTCATAGACGATGTACGCCGCACGTCCGCCCGCCAGCACGATGGCGGCCGCCAGGAAGATCTGTATCTTTTTTCGCCACTCCGGATCGAATGTCATGATCTAAGATTGCAGGTGCTGAACCTCTGCCGCAATGTCCGATGCACTCGGTAGTACTGGGACTTTGTGGGGCTGATCAGGAGATCTCACAGGAACCTTATGTCACTTACCCAGGAAGACGTGCTCAGCGCGCTTAAGCAGTGCTACGACCCCGAGATCCCGGTGAATATCGTGGATCTGGGTTTGATCTACGATATCCGCTTGGAGCCAGCGCCCGGCAGTCAGCAGGACGTCGTCGTGAACATGACCCTTACCGCTCAAGGATGCCCAGCCCACGTCATGATCAGCGATCAGGTGAAATCGCGGATCGAGCAGCTTCCCGGGGTGCGGGCGGCGACGGTCAAAGTGGTGTGGGACCCGCCCTGGACCCCCGAACGCCTGAGCGCGGATGCGCGCAAACAACTGGGGATTGAGTAGGCTCCAGGCTCTCGGTCTTGGGCGTTAGACGCACACGTCTGTCAGGTAGAAAACCGCGAATCGAAAACCCAGAACCTAAAGGCCAGCGCCCGAAGCCTAATCTCTGTATTCCCTCAGTTCGTCCCACACGCGACGCCCGCCGCCTTCGGCAATCTGCTCGATCTTGTCGCCGATCTTCATTGCCAAGTCGAGGAACTTTGTTCCCTGCCGCACGTAGGAGGGAATTTCGTCGCGAATGCGCTGGAACTTTTCCGGATACTCCGAGGCCAGCACCGCCAGTCCGACCCCGCCCACCAGCACCGCCGCCGGACGCTTTCCTTTCAGTATCAGGATGGCCGCCGCTCCCGCCGATCCCGCAATCACCGCCCGTTTCCAGTTCTGCATGTCTGCTCCCTGGCCCCTTCTGCCGAAATTGCATTGTAAACCAGCTGAGTTTCCTCACCACAGAGACAAAGCGAAGTCAGAGGTAAGAAGTCAAATTGCAGAAGTAAAAAATCTGAGCGCCCAGTGCAGTCTTGAAATCGCCGGGTTCTGTGGGGTTTAGGTTTCACTTCTGCCTTTTGCCTTTTGCCTTCTGACTTTGCTGATTTGACTTCTGCCCTCTCACTTTCCCGATGCTTTATACTGCCGCCGGCGCTGTTCGGAGGAACATTGTGATGCGATCCCGCTTGCTGCGCACCCTGCTCCTGCTGTTCTACGCAGGCAACCTCGGATTCGGCCAGACCAAACCGCGGGCCCGCGACCTGGGCGTCCCCTTCGACGGCACCCCCGGACCGCTCAACGCCATCACCGACGTCCAAGGGGTCGAAGTTGGGCACACCACGCTGGTCTCCGGCTCGGGCAAGCTCAAGGTGGGCGAAGGCCCGGTGCGCACCGGCGTCACCGCCGTATTCCCGCGCGGCAAAGCCGCAAGAGACGCCGTTTTCGGCGCTTGGTTCACGCTCAACGGCAACGGCGAGATGACCGGGACCACCTGGGTCGAAGACTCCGGTTTCGTCGACGGCCCGATCATGATCACCAACACGCACAGCGTGGGCGTGGTCCGCGACGCGGTGATCGCGTGGAAGGTGAAGCACGGCACTGCTGACATGGAAGGCTACTGGTGGTCGCTGCCCGTCGTCGCTGAGACCTGGGACGGCTATCTCAATGACATCAACGGCTTCCATGTGAAGCCAGAACACGTCTTTCACGCGCTCGATTCGGCGCACGGCGGAGCGGTGGAAGAAGGCAATGTCGGCGGCGGGACGGGCATGATCTGCAACGAATTCAAGGGTGGGATCGGCACCGCGTCGCGCCTGCTGGATGCCAAGTCTGGCGGCTACACGGTTGGCGTGCTGGTGCAGTGCAATTACGGCAATCGGGAACAACTGCGCATCGCCGGAGTCCCAGTGGGCAAGGAAATTCCCGAGCACCCCGCCTACGGCAAAGACGTTGGCTCGATCATTATTGTCGTTGCCACGGATGCTCCTCTGATTCCGACGCAACTCAAGCGGATCGCTCGCAAAGTTTCCCTCGGGCTCGGCCGTGTGGGCAGCTACTCCGGCGACGGCTCGGGCGACATCTTCATCGCCTTCTCAACCGCGAACCCGGGAGCGATAGCTCCGAAAGGAGTCCGCGATCTGAAAATGCTGCCCAACGACCAACTGGACCCGCTATTTCTCGCGACCGTCGAGGCGACCGAAGAAGCCGTGGCCAATGCCATGGTCGCCGCCGAAACCATGACCGGCATCGACAACCACACCGTGATCGCCCTGCCGCACGAGCGCCTGCGCGAGGTGCTGAAGAAATACAACCGGCTGACAAAATAACGCGCTCGCAGGGCGCAAAGCGTCGAGGCAAGAAGAAAAGGCGGGACCGAAGTCCCGCCCAATCGGTGTTCCCTGGTTAATGTTATTTGCCGGTTCCGCTCAGACCAATGCTCTGCGGACTGCCAGCGGCATTGTCGGTAATCGTCAGCGCACCCGTGCGCGGTCCTTTGTCGACGCAACAAAAAAAGCCCCGCATCTCTGCGGGGCTGGTTGATGGCAAGCAAACGATCTTTACTTGCCGGTGCCCGTTAGACTCGAGGTCTCGGGGCTGCCAAAAGCGCTATTGCTTACCTGCAACGTGCCCGTCCGCGTCCCGGTCTGCGTGGGCTTGAAGACCACGCTGATCGTGCAATTGGACTTGGCCGCCAGACTTGCCCCGCAGGCCGTCGCCGAGACACTGAAGTCCCCGGTCGTCGAGATGGAAATGCCGGTCAGCGATACGGCCTGCTTGTTGTGAAGAGTGAACGTTTTCGCAGCACTGGTCGCCCCCACCTTCGTGGCTGGGAACGTCTTGCTGGCCGGTGTTAGCGTGACCGGCGCAATGCCAGTGCCCGAGAGTGCTACCGTCTGCGGACTGCCCTGACCGTTGTCGCTCACCGACAGAGTACCGGTACGCGACCCGAGTTGGGTCGGTTTGAAGGTGACTTTGATCTTGCAGAACTTGCCGGCGGCCAGCGTGGCGCCGCAGGTGGTCGAGCTGACCGCAAAGTCGCCCGAGGCCGCGATGCTGTTGATGTTCAGCGTCGAGGTGCCGGTGTTGGTGAGAGTGGCCGTCTTCGGAGCGCTGGTCCCGCCCACGACCGTGTTCGCGAACGTTAGGGAAGACGGGGTGAGAGTGACGGTCGTGCCGGTGCCTGTAACCGTGAGCTGGATAGTGGTTTGAGCTGACAAGCTGCCCGAAACGCCGCTGATAGTGATGGTCGAGGTCCCGAGAGCAGCCCCCGAACCAACGGTGAGGGTCAGAGTGCTGGTCGTGCTTGTCGGATTGGGAGAGAACCCGGCTGTCACGCCACTCGGCAGGCCGGAAGCGCTTAGCGTAACGCTGCCGTTGAAGCCGTTCAACGGATTGACAGTGATAGTGCTGGTGCCGCTGCTGCCTTGCACAATGGTTAGTGCGTTGGGGTTCGCGGTCAGCGTGAAGGATGGGCCTTGCGGCTGGGTCAGCGCGTCGATCAGGCCGGGGCCGTTCGGGCTGCCCCAGCCAGTGACCAAATCGTAGCCGGTCACCGCAGGAAAGCCGTTACTGCCGCTGGTGATGTCGTGGAAAGCGGCGGCATAGCCTCCGCTCAGACCCAGCGGATAAATGGTTGGATTAATGAAGCCGGGTGCGGGAACGCCGTTGGCAACCGCCTGCTGATTTGCAAGAGCCAGGTAGCCGGCAAACATAGGCGCAGCAAAGCTCGTTCCGCCCCAACCGCCACCGCATGAGCCCTTGTGGCAAACATAAAAGTCAAAGTTGGCTTCTGCCGCGACATCCGGACCGTTCCGATACTGGGTGGATCCCTTGTTCTGGGAATTGATCACACCTGGCAATTGCTGCCACGACGGTATCGCAATGTGGTCGGGGGAAATTCCGCCGCCGCTGCTGGACCATGCGGTTTCCGACTGCCAGCCGCCACCCGCCCCGTTGGTCAACAGGTCCGTGCCGCCGACAGAGATGATAAAAGCATCCTCTTGCGGGTAAACAAAGCCGCCGCTTACCCACTTGGCGCTGTCGCCAGACGCAGCAAAGAAGCTCTGGCCCTGGGCCGCCATCTGCTGGTAGTAGGGATCGTCCGTTTGGGGATCCGCGGGCGTCCAAGACCACGAACAGCTGATTTGCAGGCTCAATGGGGCCTGCGCAGTCGAAACCATTGAACTGAGGCAGGCAGTTTCGTCGAAAGTTCCTGTATTGTAGGCGTCACCGCAGACGAAGTTGTAGAGCATAGTCGAGCCTGGGGCCATGCCCATCGCCTGAGTCATGTCCAGCGTCTGCTCGGCATCGTCGCAGGAACCCGTGCAGGACGTGCTGTACCCGCCCGTCGAAACGAGAGTGGGAGTGTAGGGTTGTGTTTGGTTGGCGTTTTTGTAATAGAGGCTCAGGTCGGACAAAGTGGTACCTGCCAACTCGAGCAGGGCGATGTTCTGGCCGGTGCCCGTGAGGGCCGATCCACCGTAGTAAGCCGCCCTCATGTCGCTGCCGCAATAGTAGCCCCCAGGGCAAGAGCCCTGACGGGCCTGAGGTCCCTCACGTGAATCTCTATGCTGGACGAGAGGACGCGGGATCGAGTAGTTGTCCAGACCAGTGATGGCCCACAACTGGAAGGGCAGGTCCACGGTCGGCTCGCGGTCTGGAGCATAGAATGTGCGATTCTCGTAGGGGTGCTGATACACGCCCATGGTCACGTGGAAGGCTTTCTCGATCGCTCCCACTGTGCCCTTCAGCTGCACGGCCCTACCATCGCGAGAGCCGCGCATTACCTGGAAGCCATTGGCCTTCGCGAACTGAATCAGGGCATCGTAATCCTCTTGGCTCGGGCCAAATCTCGCGGTGAATTCCTTCGGCGTCACGAAATGCCGGTAGTTCGGGCTGGTTGGATCGTAGACGTCCTGCAGGAAGTTTTCGAGTTCTGGAGCATGGCGCAGCGCCAGAACGATGTCGAAGTGCATGGACTGGGTTGCGGGGAGCTGCCCGACGGGTTTTGCCTCCCCATTGACAACCGCATCGCGCACATGACGCGTCAACAGGGTCTGCGGCTGCGCCTGGCAGACGACATTCACGACCGTCAACATCGCGACGACCGCGAGCAGGAATACACTTAATCTTCGAATCATGGTTTCATTTCTCCTTAGTGAAGTGCTAACTCCTGGAAGATTCTTCCGGTCTGCAATGGCCCCACAACCGACGTCTAGATTCGGTGCGACGGGGCAGATTGAACCGCCGAGAGCAACGACCCTTTGCATCTGAAAGCGGGGAATCACGGACGGCATCGCCGCGCATATCGGCAGCAGTATACCGCCAAAAACCGTTGACACAAGGGAAAAGCCCAGTAGATCGATAGAGAATTTGCGATTGCGTACGACGATCAGTGATAGTAGTGCGCAAGTGCAACACTCAGTGTGTTCTTATGCGCATTTTCTTGCAGGTCCATCTGCCATTGGCCGCCGTTTGTCTCCACAAGACGGTGGCCGAATCAAGCTCATGCTGGAAGGATTCAATCCGATGGGGCCGCTGTCTCTGCAAGGAAAAGGGGCTGCTTGTGCAGCCCCGTCCGTGAAGCGGTTCAGAGTATTCCCTTCGGTTATTTGCCGGTTCCGCTCAGAGCAATACTCTGCGGACTGTTGGCGGCGTTGTCGGTTATCGCCACGGCACCCGTGCGCGGTCTTTTGTGGACGCAACAAAAAAGCCCCGCATCTCTGCGGGGCTGGTTGATGCAAGCAAACGATCTTACTTGCCGGTACCCGTTAGACTCGAAGTCTGCGGGCTGTTGTTGGCGCTATCGCTCACGCTCAAGGTCCCCGTCCTCGTCCCCTTGCCGGTCGGCGTGAACGTCACACCGATGGTGCAATTGGTCTTGGCGGCCAGACTCGCCGTGCAGGTCGTCGTGGAGACAGCGAAGTCTCCGGTCGTTCCGATCGAGATGCCGGTCAGCGCTACGTTCTGTTTGTTGGAAAGGGTAAACGTCTTCGCTGGACTGGTCGTCCCCACGAGCCGTGCCGGGTAGGTCGCGCTAGTAGGTGTCAACGTGGCCTGGACAGTGCCCGTGCCGGAGAGTGCAACGGTTTGCGGACTGCCCTGGCCATCGTCGGTGACCGAGAGGGTACCAGTGCGCGTTCCGGTTTGGGTTGGAGTGAAGGTGACCTTGATCTTGCAGAACTTGCCGGCAGCCAGCGTGGCGCCGCAGGTCGTCGAGCTAACGGCAAAATCGCCGCTCGCTGCGATGTTGCTGATGTTCAAGGTCGAGGTACCAGTATTGGTGAGAGTTGCGGCCTTCGCTGCGGATTTCACACCTACGACAATTTTGCCCCAGGCCAGTGAGGACGGGGTGAGGGTGACCGTCGTTCCGCCGCCGCCCGAGATCGTGAGTTGCAACGTAGTGTTGTGGGACAAACTTCCCGATACGCCGGTAATGGTGACAGTGGACGTACCGGACGGAGTCCCTAGAGGAACGGTGATGGTCATCGTGCTGGTTGTGCTTGTCGGATTCGGATTGAAGCCGGCAGTCACGCCGCTGGGCATGCCCGTCGCGCTCAAAGTCACGCTGCCATTGAAGCCGTTGATGGGAACGACTGTAATGGTGCTAGTCCCCTGGTTGCCCGGTGCAATGGTCAACGCATTCGGGTTCGCGTTCAGGCTGAAGTCCGGAGATCCGGAGCAATTGCTGAAGGCGAACGATCCGATGCGCGTGTGCCAGTTGAACGTACCACTGGTCTGCTCGTACTGCTGCACGTACCAGAAGGTGCAATCGTCGCTGGGATCAACCTGCATCGCGGAGTAATCACCCCAACGGGACAGGCCAGAGGTTTGCGATCCAGCACCTTCAATGATGCTAATTTCGCTCTCGAGCGAACCCGAGGGATCGCTGGGGACGCGACCGGCAAAGCGGATCGCGGGATGGATGCTGCTGCTGGAAGCGCTATAGCCGACAGCGATGTCGGCGGCCTGATCTTCCGCGATACTGCCCATCCAGCGGTAGGTTGAATCCGGAGCGTAGGTCCCTTGCTGATTCAGGGTTACGCTGCCGGCTGGGTCATAGAGTTCATACCAGCGAACGGCCACTTGGCTGCCGTTTACGACCGAGTGGTTGAGCACTGCCCGGTCATGATCGGGGAAATGCCGCACGGGAAAGCGGTACATCTGGAGATCCCCGAGCCCATCGAGCCGTTGAGTGGTCCCCGACTGAGGAACGCAACTGCTGTGGCATGCCTCAGAGTAGCTCGCGACGGTGATGGCTGTCGGCGAGGAGAGAGTAGCCGTACCGGATGCGAAGTCCAGCGCGAGGGTTCGCAGGTACAAGCGGTTGTTAGCTCCGTTGTGGTGATTGATGAAAATTCCGGGTGTTCCATCGGCTGGAGGAGTGGGACCATCCATATCGGAGGGCAGATAGCTGAACTCGCTGGCGGGCGTCATTTTACAGAGTTGGGCTGCCAAAGAGTTGCCAGCCAGCAGCTTGGTGCGGTCGAAACCGCAGAGATCCGAGCCGCCGAAGGACGAACCGTTCACAAAAATGTCGTAGGTCGCCAGGTACGCGCTGTTGCTGGCCGTGGCCCAGGTGCTCAGTTTCGGATAATCGTTCAGGTTGTTGCCGAACGAATATGCGAAGAGGAAATAGGCGCCGGTAGGATCGTTGGTTTTGGAGATTGCAATGCACTCCCCGAAGGCACCACTGCCGCCGATCATGCTGATGAGCCAGCGGTCGGCCGCGCGATCGTAAAGCACGATGGGATCACCGAAGGTGCTCGCACAGACGCCGCCGAGGGGATTGAAAAGGGTCTGGATGCTGGTTGGACCGGCAAGACTCGAGCCGCTTTTGTTGAAGACCTGGAATTCAACGTTAACGGTCTCCACGATGTGGTTGGGACCAACGGCCATGTTGGAGTCGGACGGAGCATAACCATTGGAGGCGATGCCATCAAAGTCGATGCCCTTGCCGACGCCAAGTGGTTGCAGCGTCTCCTTTTGCAGAACGGGATCTTCGTTCTGCCAGGGGCCGGTCTGCTTGTTGGGACTCGGCCGCGGTTCAGGCATTTCCTGACCTGGGAACATTGAGAAATCGACTGGCAGGTCCGCGACCGGCTGCGAAACCGCGAAGCCGGACGGGTAAGTCACGATTGTATTGTTCTTGCTGGTTTTGGCGAAGGCCGGCAACGCTAGACAGACAAGCATCAAGAGCGCCACTGCCACTAGATACGAACTGGGATGTCTACTTGTCACTTTGTTCCTCCTGGATTATTTCTTTCCCGCAGCCATTTCTTCTGGCACGTAAGACCCTTCCAGGTCCAACGTTAGACCAGCATCCTCTTCCAACTTTCCTTCGTACGTACCTCCACCTTTGATACCCTTGAACTTCCCTGTACCCCGCATGAAGCTCCAGTTCCCCCGGAAGCTCGCGGGGCCCTTTTCCGACAGGATTTGGGTCATGTTGCGCATGGTGAGCTTTTCTCCGTCGTCCAAGGTGTCCACTTCGTAGCCGTGCATGTGAAGCGTGCCTTCCATTTTTTCGATGAAATTGACCGCTACACCCACCTTGGTCTTCGCGTCCAAAACCACCAGCGGCTTGGTCCAGGTGCATTTGCGCTGCGCGATCATCAGCGCATGCCCGGAACGATCCGGAACGTCGATCGAGTACGCCAGCTCCGGCTTATCGCAGTGAACTGTCCCTTCGACCTTCACCAAATTGTCGCTGCCGCCGGTCTTCGCCTTGCCTGGTTCTTTCTCTTGCGCAGCAAGTGGAATGGAGAATGAGATCAGGAACAAAACGAAACAGAGAAGATAAGACCTGCTCGGACAGGCACTCATAGCTGAAGGTGCAAACCTCCTGGAAGATGTTCTGGTCGTAGCATGCCCACAGAACCGCCACATCGGAACCTGGTGAACATGCCTGATTGAAACACCCGGCACTGCGCGCGGGTGAATGGGGGAACTACTATCGCGCCGTAGTATATACCTCGTCTAGCGAAAAACAACCAAAATGTGCGCCCCGCACAGCTTTTCACGCAATTGCAACCTACGCACCAAAAGCCTGCTCGGAATCTGTCAAGAAACCGAGAGACGCGGCTGCCATCGCCATTCATGAGCCGAATACCGACAGCCTGGAGTGCAGGGAATTGCACTGTATGGGAAACAGATTGCGCCTTACAGACTATCGGAAGGGTAGACCTGGTCGGCGGTCCGGCCCGCGGGTGGGCCGGTGGCGCCGTCACCACTGAGGATGGTCGGCCTTAGGGCGGAGTCTGATCCTCTTAGTCTTTGACCGCCCTGTCCGTGATCTCGAGACCCTTGTCAATGATGGCGAAGGCCTCGCGAAGCTGCTGCTCGTTAATGCAGAGCGGCGGATTGGTGTAAAAGGTGTTCCAGCGCACGATGGTGTAGAGGCCGCTCTCGCGGAAGAATTTTCCGAGCGCGGCCATTTCCTCCGATGTGCCGTTGAACGGAGCCATGGGCTGGCGCGTCTTGCGGCTGCGGACCAGTTCGACGATACCGAACAGTCCGATGGAGCGCACCGCGCCGACCGAGGGATGCTTCTTTTCGAGTTCCGCCCCCAGTTGCTTCATGATCGCGCCCATCTGGCGGGCGTTTTCGATCAGTTTGTCTTCTTCGTAGACGCGAATAGTAGCGAGCGCGGCGGCGCATCCCATGGGATGGCTGTTGTAAGTGAGGCCGCCGTAGAAAACTTTATCCTGGAAGTGCTGCGCGATGTGGTGGCGCATGCCGACGGCGCCCAAGGGCAGGTAGCTCGAGGTCAGGCCTTTCGCCATGCAGATGAGATCGGGCACGACCTTCCAGTGGTCAATGGCAAACCATTCGCCGGTGCGGCCGAAACCGGCCATGACTTCGTCGGCGATCATCAGGATGCCGTACTTATCGCAGAGTTTGCGCACGCCCTGCATGTATCCATCGGGTGGAATGAGGATGCCGTTGGTGCCGACGACGGTCTCAAGGATGAAGGCGGCGATGGTGTGCGGGCCTTCGAGCTGGATGATCTCCTCGATCATGGCCAGCGAAGTTTCCGCCGACTCCCAGCCGCGCTCGATGCCGTGATAGGGATCAAGAACGCGGACGACTCCCGGGATGCCGGGCTCGGCGGCCCAGCGGCGCGGATCGCCAGTCAGAGTGATGGCGCCGGCGGTCGCGCCATGATACGAACGATAGCGGGCAATGATTTTGTGGCGCCCGGTGAAGAAGCGGGCGATCTTGATGGCGTTCTCGTTGGCTTCGGCGCCGCCGTTGGTGAAGAAGAAGGTGTCGATGTCACCGGGAGTGATCTCGGCGAGCTTCTGTCCCAGGCGGGCGCGCGGTTCGGTGGCCATGAACGGGTTGGCGTAGCAGAGCGTTTGCGCTTGCTCGTGAATCGCGCGGATGACGCGCTCATCGCCGTGTCCGATGTTGACCGACATGAGCTGGCTGTTGAAGTCGATGAAGCGCTTGCCTTCCGGCGTCCAGAAATGAATGCCCTTGGCGCGGGCGACGGGAATGGGGTCAACCTTCGCTTGGGCGGACCACTCGAAGAGCGTGTGTTTGCGGGTTAGATCAACAATTTCTTTACCAGTCATAGTGGGGATGGTGGCGGCGGTAGTCATTTTGTATAACTCCTGATCTTCTTCGTGTTCCTTCGTGTCCTTAGTGGTTTAGCAACAAAGAGTGAACCGCAAAGGACACGAAGGTTCACGAATGAAATTCTTGCCGAGCTTCGCTCGGCCTGGACGGGCGAGGGCGCCCGTCCCCACAGAGGTTTCACTAAAACTTTCTCGAGTGCTCTTTGGCCCAGCGCTCGATGACGACTTTCTTCTCGGTGTAGAACTCGACGGCGTCGCGACCCTGAGCGTGCATGATCCCGAAGAAGCTGTCTTTCCAGCCGCTGAACGGGAAGTACGCCATGGGAGCCGCCACGCCGATGTTGATGCCGACGTTGCCCGCCGGCGCCTCGTAGCGGAAGCGGCGCGCCGCCGAGCCGGTGGACGTGAACAGCGAGGCCTGGTTGCCGAACGGGCTGCGCGCCAGAAAATCCATGGCTTCGTCCATGTCGTTGGCATGGACGAGACTGAGCACGGGACCGAAAATCTCGGTGTGCGTCAGTTCGCTGCTGGCCGGGACTCCGTCGAGGACCGTCGGCTTCACGAAGTTCCCGCTTTCGTATTTTGCGATTTTCGGATTGCGGCCGTCGATCACAACCTTCGCGCCGTCTTTCGCACCCACACCGATCAGGTTCTGGACGCGCTCTTTGCTCTGACGCGTGATCACCGGCCCCATCTGCACGCCCTCGTCGAGACCGTAACCGACCCGAAGTTTCGCAGCCGCTTCGCTGATCGAATCGCGGAAAGTTTTCTGGGCTTCGCCGACGGTGACCGCAACGGAGACGGCGAGGCAGCGCTGGCCGGCGCATCCGAAAGCGCTGTCGGAGATGATCTGCGTCGCCATCTGCATGTCGGCGTCGGGCAGAACAATGACGTGGTTCTTGGCGCCGCCCTGGCATTGCGCGCGCTTGCCATTCGCACCGGCGCGGGCATAGATGTACTTCGCGACCGGAGTTGATCCCACGAAGCTGACCGCGCGCACCGCAGGATGGTCGAGCAGCGTATCTACCGCGGCCTTGCCTCCATTGACGAGGTTCAATACGCCCTTTGGAATTCCGGTTCTTTCCAGCAGTTCGAAAGCGAACTTCATGGTAAGCGGGACGCGCTCGGAGGGCTTGATGATCAGCGTGTTGCCGCAGGCGATCGCGTACGGCAAGAACCAGAACGGGATCATGCCCGGGAAATTCGAGGCGGTGATGGCCGCGACCACGCCGAGGGGTTGGCGGATCATGATCTCGTCAATGCCGCGGGCCACATCTTCGAGATTGTGGCCCTGCATCATGGTGGGAATGCCACAGGCGACTTCGACGTTCTCGATGGAGCGGCGCATCTCGCCCTTGGCTTCGCCGAGGGTCTTGCCGTTTTCCTGCGTGATGATGCGGGCAATGTCGTCGAGGTGTTCCTCGAGCAGCATCTTCAGTTTGAACAAGGGCTGGATGCGGTCCTCGGCGGGAGTGCGGCGCCACTCGGGATACGCGGCCGCAGCGGCCTCGATGGCGCGCGTGACCTCGGCGGCGCCGGCCATCGGCACCCGGCCTAGGACTTCGGCGGTGGCGGGATTGATGATGTCCTGCCACTCGGTGGCTTGCGATTCCACCCACTGTCCGTTGATGTATTGGGGAATGTTTGTGGCGGGAGGAGCGGCTACGGTTGACATGGAGAAACACCTTTCGCAATCGCGAAGAATGAGTGCGTAGGGACAGCCGCCCTCGGCTGTCCGCGGGGCAGAGCCCCGTTCGAACTGCGGTTGACTAGAAACCGTCGAGCTTAGCTCGACTGGACAGCCGAGGGCGGCTGTCCCTACGTAAGCTGCGCGGCCAGCGCGCCTTTCTTCTCGGCGACTTGGGCCAGCGCGGCTTCGAGCACGTCCATAGCCTCGTCCATCTGGGTATCAGTGATAACCAACGGCATCAGCAGGCGAATCACGTTGCCGTAGGATCCCGCGGTGATCGTCACCAGGCCATGCTGGTAACAGTATTGTGACACTTGTTTGGTTTCTTCGTCAGCGGGCTGGCGGGTTGTCCGCGAGTGCACTAGTTCGAGCGCCTGCATGGCACCGAGTCCGCGGACTTCGCCGACCAGTTCCCACTGCGACTGCCACTTCGCAGCGCGCTTGCGGAAGCGCTCGCCGAGCAGGTTGGCGCGGGCGCAGAGGTTTTCTTTCTCGATGATGTCGAGCACGGCCAGCGCCGCTTCGCAGGCCGCGGGATTTCCGCCAAAGGTGCCACCGAGTTGGCCGACGCCCGGCGCGTCCATGATATCGGCGCGTCCGGTCACGGCAGCCATCGGCAGGCCACCGGTCAGGGATTTCGCCACGGTCACCAGGTCGGGCTCCAGCCCCAGCCGCTCGCAGGCAAACATCGCACCGGTGCGGGCGAAGCCGCTTTGCACTTCGTCGGCGATCACGAGGATGCCGTGCTTGCGGCAAATCTCGCCGAGGATGGGGAAGAACTCCGCCGGGGGCGTGATGAATCCGCCTTCGCCCATGATCGGCTCGACGATGACCGCCGCTACTGATTCAGCCGCGACCACGCGCTTGAATGTGTCTTCGATGTGCTTCGCGCAGTGCACGTCGCACGACGGATATTTCAGCGAGTACGAACAGCGGTAGCAATAGGCGAACGGGATGCAGTAAACGTCGCTGGGAAACGGCTCGAATCCAGCTTTGTAGGGATGCGTCTTGCTGGTGAGAGCCATCGCCATGTAGGTGCGGCCGTGGAAGGCGTCTTCGAAGCTGATGATGGCGGGCCGCCTGGTATAGCAGCGCGCGATCTTGACCGCGTTTTCGACCGCCTCAGCGCCCGTGTTGACGAGCACAGTCTTCTTCGGTCCTTTTCCGGGCGCGAGCGCGTTCAGCTTTTCGCAGACTGCAATGTAGCTTTCATAGGGAAGCACGTTGAAGCTGGTGTGCAGGAAGCGGTCAAGCTGGCGGCGGACGGCTTCGACCACCGCTGGGGCGCGATGTCCGGTGTTGAGGCAGCCGATGCCGCCGGCGAAATCAAGCATCCGGTTGCCGTCCACGTCTTCGACGACTGCGCCCTCGGCTTTGGCGACGAAGACGGGAGTGGCGTGATAGGCCGCCTGCACGACGGCGGCGTTGCGCCGCTTCATGAGCGCTTGCGAGCGCGGTCCGGGAATGGGTGTGCGGAGATGAATGGAAGACATAATAAGTTCTCAGTTCTCGGTTCTCGGTTCTCAGGTCACAGGTCCCAGTAGAGTCATCGGTAACTCAAGGACAGCGATCGCGGCTCTCAGGGGCTAAAGCTCGCATTCATTACGGCGCTTAGCGGCACGGCTGAAGCCGTGCCCTTCCCAAAACCTTCTTTCTTGAAACCAGTTCTTAGTCAGTCATCCGGAGTCAGTAACTCAGTGTCCAGCGACGATGCGACTCTAACTGACCACTGACCACTGACCACCGACCACTGACCACTGGCTCTCAGTACCAGCCGATCGGTTGCTCGTTGAGGTTGATGTGCACCTGCTTGCTTTCCAGATACTCTTCAATGCCCCACGGCCCCAACTCCCGGCCGAAGCCGGACTGCTTGTAGCCGCCCCAGGGCGCCTCGACATAAGTGGGCTGCATGTGGTTCACCCAGATGATGCCGGCGCGCATCGCCTTAATGGTGCGGAAGGCCTTAAAGATATCGCGCGTCCACACCGCCCCGGCGAGACCGAAGGGGGTATCGTTGGCGATCCGGATGGCGTCCTTCTCATCTTTGAACGGAATCACGGTCGCCACCGGGCCGAAGATCTCTTCTTGCGCGATGCGGGCGCTGTTGTCCACGTCGTAGAAAATGGTGGGCTCGATGTAGTAGCCCTTGGCGAACTTCTTCGCGCGGCCGCCACCGATCGACATCTTGGCTTCCTTCTTGCCGAGTTCCTGATAGGAGCGCACCGTGTCGTACTGATCTTTGCTGACCATGGGCCCCATCTTGGTTTCGCGCTCGAGTGGCGGGCCGAGCCGGATTCTCTTGGCCTTTTCGGTCATGGCCTCGACAAACTTTTTGTAGATGGAGCGCTCGACCAGAATGCGGCTGCCTGCCGAGCATACTTCTCCTTGATTGATGAAGACGCCGAAGAGGGCGCCGTCAATGGCATTTTCGAAGTCGGCGTCGGCGAAAAAGATGTTGGGAGACTTGCCGCCCAACTCCATGGTGACGCGCTTCAAGGTATCGGCCGCCTCTTTGACGATGGTTTTGCCTACGGCGCCGCTGCCGGTGAAAGCGATCTTGTTCACATCGGGGTGGCGCACCAGCGCGGTGCCACAGACCGATCCCGAGCCGGTGACGATGTTCAGCACGCCCGGCGGAAGGCCCACTTCGTCCAGCCAACCCGCCATTTCCAGCGCGCTCAGCGGCGTGACCCCCGGCGGTTTCAAAATGCAAGTGCACCCCGCGGCCAGCGCCGGCGCCATCTTCCAGGTCGCCATCAGCAGCGGATAGTTCCACGGCGTGATCATGGCGGCCACGCCCATCGGTTCCTTCATGGTGAGACTGACGGCGTTGTCGGGAACCGGGTTGACCGTTCCCAGGACTTTCGTGGCCATCCCGCCGTAGTATTCGAAGCAGGTGGCGACGTCGGTGATGTCGTATTCCGCTTCGACGATCGGCTTGCCGCAGTTGCGCGCTTCGATTTCCGCCAGCTTGGGCAAATTCTGACGAATCTTTTCCGTCAGGCGGAACAGGACGCGGCCGCGCTCCTGGGGCGTGGTCGACGCCCACGGGCCGGTTTCGAAGGCCGCCTTGGCGGCGGCTACCGCCCGGTTTACGTCCTCCGCGTTGGCCGAGGGCACCTGCGCGATCACCTCTTCGGTAGAGGGATCGATGATGGCAGCGGTTTTGTTGGACACGCTGTCCACCCATTCGCCATTGACGTACATCTGATAGTTGCGAACTTCGGACTTGACTCCCCTTGGCATAGAAAGCCTCCTTCTAAAATCTCTTGAAGTCGTTTCAAGAATCTCTTGAGGGTTAAGAAAGGCGACCCTCAGGGGCTAAAGCCCGCATTCTTGGCGGCTCGTTCGGCACGGCTGAAGCCGCGCCCTACCCAAAACCGATTCCTGAAACCGTTTCAGCCCTACGTGGATCCGGCCGCTCCCAAATTCTTCTGCTCGACTGCGGCCGCTCGCGGCTCCTTCAGCCTTCCGTAAACGAAGAAGAAGAACGCGGCCAGAGCGAGAAAAAACAGGGTGAATCCAAACATCTTTGCTTCGTACTTCCACAGCGACGTGATCTGCTTCGCGGGAAAGAAGGCCAGCGCGATTCCCAGGGCGGTGGTCACAAAACCGCTCAGGCCGGCGAAGATCAGCGTGCTCTTACTGTAGCGGCCGCCGGCGAGGTCTCCGCGGAAAGCAAACTTTAATAGCGCGGCGAAGACGTAAAGGAACGGCACGAGCTGCAGAACCACCGCCAGCGACAGCATCGTCTGGAAGGCTTCCTGGACACCTCCGGAAGCAGTGAAGTTGATAACGATCAATATCAGCGAGACCACCGCCTGCACGATGAGCGCGACGTGAGGGGTCGAGTATCTGGGGTGAACCTTCCCCATCGCCGAAGGCATGTAGGAATCGAGGCCGGCGACAAAGGGAATGCGCGCCGAGCCGCCCATCCAGGCCGAACCGATGCCGGCAATTGAGAGGCTAAGCATGACCGCGAAAGGGGCGATGATCCATCCGACGCCAACCTTGTTCGCCATGTGGCTGACGCCCTGCACAATTCCCTGCAGCACGCTGATGTCGTTCTTGCCGATCGCGACAAGAAGAGTCAGGGTTGCGCCGATGTAGAGCGCGCCGGAAATTGTCCCTCCCCAGGCCACCGCGCCCGGCAGAGTGCGGCGGGGTTCGCGGATTTCGTCGCCCATGACGGAGGCGAGTTCCAGTCCGACCAGGCCGAAGCAAATCACGCCGAAGGAATTCAGGACAAACCTGGGGTCAGCGGGGACGCGGAACTCCGCCGACGTGACCGGGGTGCCGAAGCGCGACCAGACCGTGATTCCCAGCCCGATGAGCACCGCCGCGGCCACGAACGTCCCGATGGCGCCCAGGTTGTTCAGCCACTTCCCGACTCCCAGCCCAACGATGTTCAGCACGGTGAGGAACGCGAGCAGCGCGACCGAAGCCACCATGGCGAAACTCTTGCTCTCGGCCAGCGCGGCATGGCCCGGGCCGAGCGCGAACACCGATACGCCGACGAAATAGAGCATGACCGTCGGCACATACAGCATGTTGTTGGTCCAGTAGCACCAGCCGGAGAGGAATCCGTGAAAGTCGCCAAAAACTTCTTTTGCCCAGAGATAGACTCCGCCTTCGCCGGGGTACCGCTGGGCGAGCTCGATCACGGCAATCCCCTGCGGCCAGAAAAAGAGCAGCAGCGAGATGAGCCACAGCCAGACGGTCACGCCGCCGTTCGCGGCGATGGACGGCACAACATTGAGGTTGAAAACCGCCACCACAAAGAGCAACACCAGGTCCCAGCGACCGAGGACGCGCTTCAGCTGCGGCGGGTTGGGGTCCGTGGTGGACACAATCATTCCAGCGCTCTGCTGCCAGGCCGAACTCCGCTCGGCCTGTACATCCGGGGGCGGCCGTCCTTGCGTGTTCTGCACGGAGGCGGACAGGAGTGTCCGCCCCACATGCTTGCCGGCGAGTCGCCGGCGCTACATTAGTGTGTTGCGACCGCTCCCATGCGCTCGTGCTGCGCCGCCGCGAGGGAGCGCGCGATGTCGTCAAAGGCCGCCAAGTGCTGATCGATGTCGGCCTCGGTGTGCTGGACGGAGATGGTCCACTGCTCGTCCCACCAGAAGGGCTGGCACATGACCCCGCGGTTGACCATGCCGAACCAGTAGTGCCGCCACAGGTCAATGTCAATCGCCAGCCAGTCGCGGTAGTTGAGAACCTCCTGCGGATAGAGCATGAGGCAGCCGTTTGCGCCCGCGCTCGGGACATAGGCTTGCAGACCAACCTTGGCGATGGCTCGCTTGTAGCCGTCGGTCAATTTCTTGCTGAGCTTCTCCACATGTGCGTAGTTTTCCCGTGTGAGCACGTGGCGAAAAGTGGCCAGGCCGGCGGCCATCGAGATGGGGTTCGTGTTGTAGGTGCCGCCGTGGAAGACCTTGTGTTCGGAGATGAGGTTCATGACGCGCTTGTAGGTGCCGAAGGCGGCTATGGGGAATCCGCCGCCGATCGACTTCGCCAGGCAGATCATGTCGGGCAGGACACCGAAATATTCCGAAGCGCCACCCCAGCAGAGCTTGGCGCCGGTCTTGACTTCGTCGAAGATCAGGAGCGCGCCGTACTGGTCGCAGAGGTGGCGCAGACCCTCGAGGAATCCTTTCTGCGGGAAGCACATCCCGACATTCATCATGATCGGCTCGAGAATGATGGCGGCGATTTCGCCGGGATTTTCCTTGAACCGGCGCTCGACGGTCTCGAGATCGTTGAAGGTGGCGATCAGAACGTTGGCGATGCTGGCCTTGGGCACGCCCAAGCCGCCGGTCACAGCTTTGGGATTCTTGATGTCGCCGAAGTCGTCCTGGGGCGGGTGCGGTTTCACACTGACCAGCGCGGAGTCGTGCAGGCCGTGGTAGCCGCCTTCGAACTTGATGATCTTGTCGCGGCCGGTGGCGGCACGCGCCAATCGGATGGAGTGCATGGTGGCTTCGGTGCCGCTGTTGCCGAAGCGGCACATTTCCACCGGAAAGCGGGTGCAGATTTCTTCCGCCAGTTCCCACTCCATGTTGTGTGACATGCCGTAGGCGGTGCCCTTGTGCAGGCGTGATTCGACCGCCTTGATGACAGCGGGATGCGAATGGCCCGCCATCAGCGTGCCAAAGCAGAGGTTGTGGTCCACGTACTCGTTGCCGTCGAGATCGCGAAATTTGCTGCCCGATGCCTCCTCCACGAAAATCGGATAGGGATCATAGGCGCGGTAATTGCTGGCCACGCCCAGCGGCAGGCGCTTCAGATTCTTCTTGTGCGCTGCGGCAGACTTCGGAGTGCGATGCTCGAAGATTTCGAGCTCTTTCTTGAGTGCGGGGTACATCGTGATTTCTCCAGTAAGCTCAGGCCGGATAAGGCCATTAGATTAGGTCCGGGCGGCAGGCCGCCCGGGGATATCGTCGGCCCCCCGGCCGAGGACGCATCCGCCGGTACTTGGGGCGGAAAGCAGCGCTACACACACCAGGCACGAGCTCAACACCCCGAGCGATCGGCTCATCCAGATCGCTCTTGCCGACGGCATGGAACCGACCTCCAGGACCCTCGACGGAAAGGTCAACTGTCCGGTCCGAAATTGGCTTGCCAGAGACGCAAACCTTGCTATAATTTTGTAAGGTTAGTGACTCCGCTGGCGCCTGTCAAGGGGAAAAATTCCCCCGCTTCTGAGAGCCTGCAGGCATATTCGGAACTCATGTCGAGTAACGCCCGAGTTTATCTGAAAATCGGAGACGTGGCACGCCTGGTGGGGATTTCTCCTTCCGCGATCCGGGGCTGGGAAAGCCTTGGACTAACGCATCCGCGCCGCACCGAAAGCAAGTATCGTCTCTATACCCGGGAGGACGTCCGCCTGCTGAAGAGGACCCGCTACCTGCGCCAAGTGCGCGGCCTGAATGCTCCCGCGATCGTGCAAATGCTGAAGCGCGAGGGCATCATCGGAACTCCCGCGGACGGCGCCATCGGCCCGCGCCTGCGTCAGTTGCGCACAAGACGCGGAGTCAGTCTTCGAGAAGTCGCGGCCGCGGCCGGGATTTCTGTCGGCTTCCTCAGCGCCATCGAGCGCTCGCACATGAGCGCCTCGGTCGGCACGCTGCGCAAGCTGGCGCGCTTTTACGAGACCAACATTCTCGATTTTTTTGATCCGACGGAATTCAATACCCGGCTGGTGCGCCCGCCGGCGCGGAAAGTGCTCGAGGCCGGTCCCGGCGTGCGCATGGAGCTGCTCGCCTGGGGCAACACGGTGATGGAGCCGCACCTTTTTCGCATCGCCCCGCAAGCGGGCAGCGGCGAATCGTACGCCCACGAAGGCGAAGAGTTCCTGTTCGTTCTGCGCGGGGAACTGAAGATCGCTCTGGCGGGCGAGGAGTACCATCTGAAACGTGGCGACAGTTTCTATTTCGAGAGCGCCACCCCGCACCACTGGAAAAATCCGGGCCGGAGTGAAACCTGGGTGTTGTGGATCAACACTCCGCCGACATTCTGATTCTTACGAGAAGGGACTATGCGCCTCCCCCAACTGCGTTTTGGCTTCTTGCTCTTCGTTCTGCTCTGGACCTGTGCTCTGGCGGCGTCCGACGCGGCGCTCCTGCCGGCCGATGTCATCGTCATCCATGCCCGTATCTACACGGTCAATGCGCAGCACCACTGGGCCGAGGCGATGGCCATTGGCGGCGACCGGATTCTTGCCGTTGGCGACATGGCGCAGATCGACGCTTACCGCGGTGGCACAACCAAAGTCATTGACGCTGGGGGCCGGCTGGTTCTGCCGGGCTTCACCGACTGCCACATCCACTTCATGGAGGGCTCGATTGGGCTGACACGGGTGGATCTGAACGGCGCGGGCACGGTTGCGGAAATCCAAGAGCGTGTGAAAGCCTATGCCAACTCTCACCCGGGCGAACCCTGGATCCAGGGCATGGGCTGGACCTATCCGACCTTCAAACCCACCGGGCTGCCAGACAAGAAAATTCTGGATGCAGTCGTCGCCGACCGGCCCGTGTTTCTCGTCGCCTTCGACGGACACACTTCCTGGGCCAATAGCAAAGCCCTCGCGATGGCGGGAATTGATCGCAACACTCCCGACCCGCCCAACGGGAAGATTGTCCGCGACGACAACGGCGAGGCGACCGGCGCTCTGAAGGAAGCCGCGGGGGACCTGGTCGGCGACAAAGCTCCGAAGCCCACTCGACAGGAGCGCCTGGATGCACTGCGCATGGGCATTCATGAAGCCAACAAGGTGGGCCTGGTTCGCGTACACAGCGCCGGCGGGGATTTCGAATATCTCGATCTGTACAACGAACTGCGCAACCGCGGCGAACTCACATTGCGTTTCTACATTTCGTATTTTCTCGACCCGCCCGGACTGACGCCGGAAATCAACAAGCAGATCGAAGCTGCGCGGCGGCAATATAACGATGATAGGATCTCCGGCGGCGTGGTCAAGACGATGCTCGACGGCGTGGTCGAGGCGCACACCGCTGCGATGCTCGCGCCCTACACCGACGACCCGGCCCAAAGCGGCAAGCTCTTCTGGGATCCGGATAAATACAAGGCGACGGTCGCCGACCTCGACGCCCGGGGCTTGCAGATCTTTACCCACGCGATTGGGGACAAGGCGGTGCGCCTGGCGCTCGATGCCTACCAGAACGCGGCCGAAGTGAATCACACGAAAGAGGCGCGGCCACGCATCGAGCACATCGAGACCATCAGCGCGCAGGACATCGACCGCTTCGGCAAGCTTGGCGTCATCGCCAGTATGCAGCCACTGCATTCCTATCCCGACGACGACACGCTGGGCATCTGGGCGCGCAACATCGGGCCGGAACGGGCCTCGCGCGCGTGGCTTTGGCGAAGCATCGAGCAGAAGGGCGGGGCGCTGGCCTTCGGTAGCGACTGGCCGGTGGTCACGCTGAGCCCGTGGCCCGGCGTACAGACCGCACTCACGCGCCAGACTGCCGAGGGCGAACCGGCCGGCGGATTCGTTCCGCAGCAGCGCCTGAGCCTCGAAGACACCATTCGCGCCTACACCCTGGGCGCGGCCTTCGCCGGCCGCCGCGAAAAAACCGAAGGTTCGCTCGAACCCGGCAAGCTGGCCGACTTGATCGTGCTCGACCGCGACCTGTTCAGAATTGAGCCCTCGGAAATCGGTAAAACGGAAGTGTTGCTGACCATGGTGGGCGGCAAAGTGGTGTACGAATCGCCCAAGTGGAAGACTCCCGCCGCGATAGAGAAGAAATAAGCCCTATGCCAGTTGCTCCCAGCTGACGTCGAGGGCGGCCCCCAACTTCTTCCACGTGCTGACAGAGCCGGCCTTGCGGTTGGTCTCAATCGCCGCGATCAGGGCGCGCGATACCTTCGACTTCTTCGCAAGCTGCTCCTGAGTAAGCTTCCGGTACTCACGCCAAGTACGGAGCGCGGCCTCTCCCCTCAGTCGGCGCTCGGTGATCTCCAGCGGTATGAGTTCGTCCTCGCCAGCATCGAGACGCGCTTTTGCGGCCTCGTAGGCCTTTACGTCTGCAAGCATTTCCGCATCTTCCATCAGCTTTTGCAGTGTACCGCAGAAGAAAGACCACTGGGGCTAACGCCGGCGCTGATTCTGGGGGCTTACGCGGCCCTGAAGGGCCGCTCTTCCACGGTGGTCTACGCATTCGTGCGCTCCCTTGGACAGCCTGGGCATAGTTCTCCTCGACCGCCAGCAAACAGCAGGTCCTTCGCTTCGCTCAGGATGACAAACTATAAGACGTAGCAAGCAGCCTTCATGCCATCCGCCATAGTAAAGTAGTAGTAAGCCCCAACGGCAACCCCGAGGAGTTTTCGATCTGAACCCCAGTATCCGCAATATCGCGATTATCGCCCACGTGGACCACGGCAAGACCACGCTGGTGGACGCCATGCTCCGCCAGAGCGGGACTTTTCGCAGCAATGAGACCTTGGTCGAGCGCGTCATGGACTCGAACGATCTCGAGCGCGAGCGCGGCATCACCATTCTCGCCAAGAACACGGCGGTCTTTTATAAGGGTGTGAAGATCAATATCGTCGACACCCCGGGCCACAGCGATTTCGGCGGCGAAGTCGAGCGCGCGCTGAAAATGGTCGATGGCGTCATGCTGCTGGTCGATGCCAGCGAAGGACCGCTGCCGCAGACGCGCTACGTGCTCAGCAAGGCGCTTGAAGCGAATCTCCAGCCCATCCTCGTCATCAACAAAATCGACCGCCCCGACGCCCGCCCGCAGGAAGTTCTCAACGAGGTTTACGACCTCTTTATTGATCTTGACGCCAAGGAAGAGCAGCTCGATTTCCCCGTTCTCTACACCAACGCCAAGGCGGGCACGGCGGCGGTCCACCAGGGCGCGGCGGGAGAGGACCTGCGTCCCCTGTTTGAGGCCATCATCGACACCATCCCCGCCCCGCGCGGCGACGCCAACGGCACGTTGCGAATCCTGGTCGCCAATCTCGACTACAGCGACTACCTCGGCCGCCTCGCCATCGCCCGTGTTTTTTCTGGCACCCTGCGCACCGGCGAGGAAGTCGCCATCGCCAAGCGCGACGGCTCGTTTCACAAGACGAAGATCACCAAGCTCTTCAGCTTCTCCGGACTCAAGCGCACTGACAGCACGGCAACCGAGATGGGCGACATCGTGGCCGTCGCCGGCGTCGAAGGCATTACCATCGGCGAAACCATTACCGACGCCGAACATCCCGCGCCGCTGCCGCCGATCATCATTGACGAGCCGACCATCGCCATGCTCTTCACGGTGAACACCTCGCCCTTCTCCGGACGCGACGGCAGCTACGTCACGTCCCGCAATCTGCGGGAGCGGCTGGAGAAAGAACTGCTGACCAACGTCTCGCTGCGCATGGAAGAGACGGGCAGCACCGACTCATTCAAAGTGCTCGGCCGCGGCGAGTTGCAGCTCTCGATCCTGATCGAGATGATGCGCCGCGAAGGTTATGAACTGATGGTCGGCAAGCCCGAGATCGTCACCAAGCGCATCGACGGCAAGCTCGTGGAACCGGTCGAGCACCTCACCGTGGACATCCCGGAAGAATTCGTGGGCGTGGTCATGGAGCAACTGGGCTCGCGCAAAGGCGAAGTGGCCAACATGCACAACCACGGCTACGGCCGGGTGCGCATCGAGTTCCGTGTGCCCTCGCGAGGGCTGATCGGCCTGCGCAGCCAGCTGCTCACCGACACGCGTGGCACCATCGTCATGAACTCGCTGTTCGACGGTTACACCGAATGGCAGGGCGAAATCCCGCATCGCCCGACCGGGGCGCTGGTCGCCGACCGTCCCGGCATCACGACCTCGTATGCTCTCTACAATCTGCAGGAGCGCGGTGTACTATTCGCCGGGCCGGGCGTGGATGTATACGAAGGGATGATCATCGGCGAGAACGCGAAAGACACGGACCTCGACGTCAACATCGTACGCGAGAAAAAGCTGACCAACATGCGCGCCTCGACCTCCGACGAAGCGATCCGCTTGGTGCCGCATCGACAACTCAATCTGGAGCAGGCCATCGAATTCATCGCCGACGACGAATTCGTTGAGGTTACGCCGAAAACGCTGCGCCTGCGCAAGAAAGTTCTGCAGTCGAACAAGCGCAAGAGAAGTGTGATGGCGGTGGTGGAAGAAACCTCCTAAACCTCCACCCGGAACGCTGCATGATCCGGCCGCTCACTGTCGAGACCGTCTGCTTTGAGGTCCTGCTCGCCTCGCTGGCGGCGGCGCTCGCCGCGTGGGTGTGGGGCATGGTTCGCCGGTCGTTTGGGGCGATCCCGGCGATGCTGTGGCTTGTGCTCTCTTGCGTGTCGTTGTTTTGTGCTGCGATGATTGGGATACTTGAATTCAGCCGCCGATGAAACCGGACACAACCAAATCGGCAAAGGCGCCCGCGAAGAGCCACTACCGCATGTTCCTCATCCCCTGCAGTTGCGGCGCCAGCTTTGCTGTTTCGGAAGACTACGATCACAAGGGGATGCACATCCGCAGCTTCATTCCCTGCCCTAACTGCGGCAAGCGTCACGATCCGCGCAACCGCCTGCTCCACCTCGACTACCAGCAGGAGCGCTTCTGGAAAGTCGGCGGCTGCTGAGCCCGTGTTTGATAGCAGCCTGGGGAAGAAGGTAAACTTGAAGAATCCGCAGCGCGCCCGTAGCTCAGCTGGATAGAGCGGCAGCCTCCGGAGCTGTAGGTCGGGAGTTCGAATCTCTCCGGGCGCGCCAGTTTTTTCTGTTCACCACCTCCCTGCGCTCGCCGTGACCACCGTAACTTTTGCCGTGACCCGAAAAAGCTACACTTGAAGCAAGGACCCGTCCCATTTCTCATGGGCCGTCGCGTTGCAATTCTTTTTATGGCTGTGCTCGGGGTAGTAATGGGTGCAGCGGCGCAGAATTCTGCACCACCCGAGCGGGAACGGAAGGTGGTTCGCCGGGTGGTGCCCACTTATCCCGACCTCGCTCGCAAACTGCAGATCTCAGGCGTGGTGAAACTCAACGCCACGGTCGCTCCCAACGGGAGCGTCAAGTCCATGAAGGTGGTGGGCGGAAACCCGGTGCTGATCCAGGCCGCCGAAGAGGCCGTGGGAAACTGGAAGTTCGCTCCCGCCGCTGAGGAAACGCACGAACTGATCGAACTGCGCTTCGGGCCCCGGTGAAGGGGCGGGCACTCTTTAATTATCTTGTTCTCCGGCTCTGTCCCCAGGATGGAGCGGTCACGGCGGACCCGCTTCCGCCCCCTACTCAGGGTTCGCCTGCCAGGCGCTTGGCTTCAGCCCGCTCGCGGTCAGCATCCGCCTTCTGGCCTAACTGATCGTAAACCTCGGCCAGCCAGACATGCGCCAGGGGTTCTTGGGGTCGAAGCGAAACCGCCTTTTTCAGCGCCGCCACCCCCGCCTCGGGATCTCCCGACCGCGCCAGGGACTGCCCAAGAATCAGGTAGCTTCCGTGGTCCTCCGGATCGTACCCCAGTACCGTTTTGCACTCCCGGATGGCCTCCGACAGGCGGTTGGTGCGGGCATAGGCCAACTCCAGGTAGCTGTGTACGTCCACCGCGTTTGGTATCTTGGCGACAACGTTCTCCAACTCCGGGATTGCGGCAGCGTAGTCCTGGGTCAGCATCAAACACTTACCCAGCAGGAAACGGGTCCCAGTCGAATCAGGATCCATTTCCAGAGCCTTCCGCAGAGCGGGCACAGCTTTTTGGAAGTCCTGCTTCCGCATTAGCCAGTCGCCCAACTTTGAATAGTAGGAGGGGATAGGATTTTGGGCGATTACCTGCTCGAGCAGCGCAATCGATTCGTCGGCATGCATGTCTTGCTGCAACATCTCGGCACGATGGACCATGTTGGCAATTTCGATCTTATCCTTCGGATCGGGCCCCTGGTCGGGCGGAGTTTTAGAAAAATCGCTGCCCGATGCCATGTATCCCAGCGCTCCCAGTTTCGCCTGTGCCGATGGGTCCAGAGCAGCCTTGGGCGCCTCGTGCGTGCTGCTCGTCTTCCGGCGCAAAGCCTCCAGTTGAGTTGCTAGCGTGTCCGAAACCGCCGTCGACGAGGCAGCCAGGTTGTGCTCGGCCTTCGGATCTGCGGACTCGTCATACAGTTCCCGGCGCGGCGCCTGGACGTACAAGTATTTCTCCGATCGCAGCGACCGCAATGCGCTCCATCCGAAAGTATGTGGATACTCTGACTGCGAGTAGGCCGGCCGGTTATGCCAGGCTCCCGCAGTTGGATTGACTGCTGCTGCGTCGGCCTTCAGCAAAGGCAGCAGCGATTCTCCTTGCATCTCCGCTGGGATCGCGATACCGGCCTCTTGCAGCAGCGTGGGCGTTATGTCGACCAGCTCTACCCGATTGTCGAGCTTTTCCCCGGCGGCGGCATGCGGAAGCTTGATCAGCAACGGTACGTGCATCGTTTCGTCGTAGAGAAAAACTCCGTGTGTATCTTCCCCGTGAGCTCCCAGCGACTCACCGTGGTCGGCCATCACTGCGATCAGCGAATTGTCATATAGGTGGCGCAGTTTCAGTTGCCGAAACAACTTTCCGATTGCCGCATCCTCGTACGCGATGGCCCCGTCATACGGTGCCGACGCATACCGGGTTTTGTACGGTTCCGGCGGATCGTAGGGATCGTGCGCATCGTACAGATGTACCCAAATAAAGAAGGGGCCTTTCGGGTGCTTGTTCAACCACGCCAGCGCATGCGCCACCACTTCAGCTCCGCGGCGCTGGACAGTGCTATAAGGATCTTCTCCCGGGCCTTCATTGTGGAAACCGGCATCGTAAGTATCAAAGCCTCGGTCAAAGCCGGTGGCGTACGGTGGATCCGGCTCCAGGACAATGGAGCCGACAAACGCGGCTGTGTGATATCCGCGCGCACGCAGGATCGCCGGGGCGTAGGGCAGATCCGCTGCCAGCGGCGTCTGCATGTCATTCACCTGATGGAACTGTGGATACGTGCCCGTGAGAATAGTGGCGTGCGATGGCGGCGTCAGCGGAACTTGCGCATACGCTCGCGTGAAAACGACCGACTGCTTGGCCAAACCGTCGAGGTTGGGCGTCAGCCCACGCTTCGAGCCCAGAAATCCCATGCGGTCGGCGCGCGTGGTGTCGAGCGTGATCAGAATTATGTTAGGAGACTTTACATTCGGAGAAGGCGCCTTGGGAGTCGCCGCCAGCGCCCCCGTCGTCAGAGCAACGACACACAATAAGCAACGAATCACAGCCATTCTGGATCCTGTTGAAAAATCCGCTGAACCGCAGAGCACGCTGAGATCGCAGAGAAGGTCTCCGATCACTTCAGGAAACTGCACGCTTTTCCTCTGCGGCGATCTCTGCGGGTAAGGTTTTTGGCTCACTGCCGCTCCGACTTGTTGGTCTGCGGCTGACTCTCCGGTGCCGCATCCGTTCCGCCGGATTCCGCGCCCACCAAGCGTTGGGCCTCGGCTCGCTCCCGCTTCGCATCCTCTTGCCGTCCTACCTTATCGTAGGCATCTGCCAAAAACATGTGCGGACCAGGCTTTTCAGGTTCGCCTTCGATCGCCTTCTGCAGCGGCGCGATCGCGCCCTGCGCGTCTCCCGTTTTGAGCAAGGCTTGCCCGAGACTTACGTTCGCACCGTAGTTCTCCGGGATGTAATGCAGCACAGCTTGGCATTCTTTGATTACATCCTGCTGCCGGTTCGCTTTGTTGTAGAGAACAATCAGAAAGGTATGGGCGTCCACGTCACTCGGTACGGATTTGGCAACGTGCTCAAACGCGGTCATGGCCTCATCGAAATGCTGCGTTCTCATTAACGCGCGGCCCAGATTCTTTTCCGCGCTAGTGAAACCCGGATCCAATTTGACCGCCTCGCGCAATTCCGGTATGGCGCCGGCGTATTCCTCTTTCTGCGCGTAGCATCCGGCGATGTAAAAATGCAGCAGGGCGATTTCGGGGTACTTTTTTAGAGCTTGCCTGATGGCGGGCACGGCCTTCTCGCAGTGAAAATCCTGAATGGTGTCGTTGATTTTTCTGACGGTGTTGGCAATGTGGATTTTGTCCTTGGGGTCGGCACCTGCGTCAGCCGGCGCGCCATCGGCTGAGTCGCCGCGGGAAGCCATATACCCCAATACCGCGAGCTTTTGGGCTTTGGCCTCGTCCATGCGCGCCTTCGGCGTCTTCTCAGTGTTGGTCGTGGTCTGAAGGAAGTCTTTGATCTTGCCAGAAAGCGTGTCGGCGACCGCGGAAGATTGGGCAGCCAGGTTGTGCTCGGCTTTAGCGTCCGTCCCGTCTTCATAGAGTTCGCGACGGGGAGCTTGAATGTACAAGTACTTGCCAGTGCGTAAAGATTGCTCAGCGCTCCAGGCGAAGGCGATGTGGCCGTAATCGGCTTGGGAGTAGGCGCCGCGATCCTGCCAAGATTTCGCTGCCGCCGCCCCTTCGGTCGTCTCTGGTGCCAGGAAGCCGAGTAGCGATTGACCCTGAACTTTGTCCGGCACGGGGATGCCCGCAAATCCCAGCAGCGTCGGCATAATGTCGGCAAGTTCCACGCGATCCTCGATCCGTTTGCCGACTGTCGCGCGATGGGGCAGCTTGATCACCAGCGGGACGTGAATGGTTTCGTCATAAAGGAAATAGCCGTGTGCGTCTTCTCCATGCGCTCCCAGCCCTTCGCCGTGATCCGCGGTCAAAGCCACCAAGGTGTCATCGTAAACGCCGGAGGCTTTCAATTGCCGGAAGAACTTGCCCAGCACGGAATCCACATACGCGATCTCGCCATCGTACGGCGCCTTGGCGTAGCGCGTTTTGTAAGGCTGAGGCGGGTCGTAGGGATCATGCGGATCGTAGAGATGCACCCACATGAAGAATGGCCGTTGCGGGTGCTCGCTGAGCCAGTCCAGAGCGTGCGCCACCACCTCGCCCCCCCGGCGCTCCACGGTTTGGTAGCGGGTCTTCGGCGTGTAGGCTTCCTGTTGAAAACCGGCGTCGTAGCTGTCAAAGCCGCGCTCAAATCCCGGAACTCCCCACTCGTAGTCTGCCGCCATCGAGCCGACAATTGCTGCCGTGGAATAACCGTGGTCCTTCAGGATCGCGGGCAGGTACGGCATATCCTTCGCGAGAGGAACGGGGAAGGTCAGCACCTGATGATACTGCGGATACGTTCCGGTGAGAATGGTGGCATGTGAGGTAGGCGTGAGCGGAGCCTGCGAGTAGGCGCGGGTGAAAACTGCCGAATCGCGCGCCAGGACGTCGAGATTGGGCGTTAAACCGCGCTTCGAACCGAGGAAACCCATGCGGTCGGCGCGCGTGGTATCAAGGGTGACCAGAATGATGTTAGGAGACTTTACATTCGAAGAAGGTTCTTTGGGAGCCCTCGCAAGCGCACCCGTTGTCAGAATGACGAGGCACAGTAGCCAACGAATTACAGCCATTTGCCACCCCTACTGAAAATTCACTCGAGGAACCTTAACCGCAGAGATCGCTGAGCACGCAGAGAGAAAGCAGGCCTGGCTTCCTGACGAAATCTACAGAGACCCCCTGGGCGATCTCGGCGGTTGAATGTTTCGCAACAAAAGCGGCTCACTCCCGCTCGGACTTGTTGCTCTCCGGCTGACCGTTCGGCGCAGCGTCCGGTGGGCCGTTTGGAACCGCCATCAGGCGTTCGGCTTCCCCTCGCTCCCGCTTCGCGTCCTCTTGCCGTCCTACCTTATCGTAAGCATCTGCCAAAAACATGTGCGGTGCAGGTTTTTCAGGTTCGCCTTCGATCGCCTTCCGCAGCGGCGCGATTGCGCCCTGGGCGTCTCCCGTTTTGAGCAAGGCTTGTCCGAGATTCACGTTCGCACCGTAGTTCTCCGGGATGTAATGCAGCACAGCCTGGCACTCTTTGATGACATCCTGCTGCCGGTTCGCTTTGTTGTAGAGAATGATCAGAAAGGTATGGGCGTCCACGTCAGCCGGGTCTAATGTTACGACGTGCTCAAACTCTTTCTTAGCCGAGTCGTAATCCTGGGTACGCATCAAGGCGCGACCCAAATTCTTTTCCGCGTGACTGAAACCCGGATCCAATTTCACCGCCTCGCGCAACTCCGGTACAGCGTTCGCAAATTCCTGTTTATCCATGTAGCATCCACCGAGGAAGAAATGCAGCAGCGAGATGTCGGGGTAGCTTCGGATAGCCTTCTTGATTGCGATCACGCCCTTATCGCAGCGGGTTTCTCGGGGGAGACTCTGAAGGAGATCGTTGATCCGGAGGATAACGTTCGCAATCTGGATTTTGTCTTTGGGGTCGGCTCCTTGCTCACCTGGGGCGGTAGACGAAGATTCGCCGCGGGATGCCATGTATCCCAATACAGCCAGTTTTTCGGCCTTGGCCTCATCCATGCGCGCCTTCGGCGTCTTTTCAGTATTAGTCGTGGTCGCCAGAAAATCTTTTATCTTGCCTGACAGCGTGTCGGCGACCGCGGAAGATGCGGAGGCGAGGTTGTGTTCGGCCTTGGGGTCCGTCCCATCTTGATAGAGTTCGGGGCGCGGCGCCTGAATGTATAAGTATTTGCCCGTGCGTAAAGATTGCTCAGCGCTCCAGGCGAAGTTGAGGTGGCCGTAATCGGCCTGGGCGTAGGCCCCGCGATCCTGCCAAGCCTTCGCTGCCGCAGCGCCTGCGGCAGTGCCTGGTTCCAGGAACCCGAGGAGCGATTGACCCTGCACTTTTTCCGGCACCGCGATGCCCGCCGCTCCCAGCACCGTGGGCACGATGTCGGCGAGTTCGACGCGATCCTCGATCCGCTTGCCCGTTGTCGCGCCATGCGGCAGCTTGATCAGCAGCGGGACGTGGATGGTTTCGTCGTAAAGGAAGATGCCGTGTTCCTCTTCTCCATGCGCCCCCAGCGCCTCGCCGTGATCCGCCGTTACGGCGACCACCGTATTGTCGTAAACGCCCGAGGTTCTTAACTGCCGGAAGAGTTTGCCCAAGGCGGAATCCGAGTAGGCAATCTCACCGTCATACAGCGCCTTAGCATAGCGTGTTTTATAGGGCTGGGGAGGATCGTAAGGATCATGCGGATCGTACACGTGCACCCAGATAAAGAACGGACCCTTTTGGTGCTTGCTGAGCCAGTCCAGGGCGTGTGCCACCACATCGCCGGCTCGCCGTTCCACGGTCTGGTAGCGGGTCTTCGGCGTGTAACCATCCCATTGAAAACCGGCGTCGTAGGTATCGAAGCCGCGATCGAATCCCGGAACTCCCCACTTATAATCCGTCGCGATCGACCCGACAAATGCTGCCGTGGAATACCCGTGATCCTTCAGGATCGCCGGCAGGTACGGCATAGTCTTGGCCAGCGGGATGGGGAACGTCAGCACCTGATGGTACTGTGGATAGGTTCCGGTAAGAATGGTGGAGTGCGAGGTCGGCGTCAGCGGGGCCTGCGCGTAGGCGCGGGTGAAGACGGCCGAATCGCGCGCCAGCACGTCGAGATTTGGCGTCAATCCGCCCTTTGAGCCGAGAAAACCCATGCGGTCGGCGCGGGTAGTATCCATGGTGATGAGAACGATATTTGGATACGCAGGTTTTGGCGCATCAGCGGCGGCAGTTTCCGATTGCGGTTTGGGCGCACCGGCCGCGAAGGCGCTGATGACCAGCATGACTATGCACACGAAGCAACGAATTCCACGCATTGTGAATGACCCTTAGAGTTTTGGAGGGAGTGATTTCATTCTACACAACTTTGGGAACCGCGGCTCGTGTCCTGACCGCGAGGCCGGTTACCGTTGTGCTTGACAACTTTTCTTTTCGGCCCGCTGGGGGCTCGATGATGTTTCCCTTGCACCCATGCTTCCAAGCTGCGAAAAACGTCCCCTGGAGTCTGCAGGCGACCATTGGCCTGAAGCCCCGGTCATGCGAAACGACATACGCGGCCCTAAAGGGCCGCTCTTTCGCTACTGCGGCTTCTTGGGCGGCGCAATTTTGGGCTTTGCGCCCGCACCCATGTTCTTCCAGCCTGCGTCCGATTCGCACTTTTCGGGAACGATGAAGAGCGAGGGATCCTGGGGCTCCAGCCTTACGTCCTTGTAATGGATTACCCAAGGATGTGCATCCGTACGCCGGTTCTCGATCTTGATTGGGAATCCCTGTAAATCTTCCGCCTCGTATAACCTGAAATGCCGTGCCCCGGGGCGGGTTGATCTGTAAATCTTGAGGTCTTCTACGCGGCATCGATGTCCGTCCACCGTCTCTTCGCCGATCGGGATGATCTCGTACTTGTCGGCTAGTGCCGACAAAAAGAACGGAAAGCTGCGCACGTACGCGGTACTCATCGCCAGGCATGTGTGCGCCGAGACCGCGTGGGTTTTCTGTTTTGTCAGATCGGTCACGTAATAGTTGGGCACGGCGTGAAGACCCTGCATTCTCATCAGGTTGCCGGAACGATAAATATGAATATCCGAGTCCAGCCCGGGAAGAGGACCGCCATTCATAATGGCCGAGAAGTTCTTGAACTTGTCCAGGGGATATTCCGTCGTTTCAGTCCCTGGGGCAGACGCATCGGCGGACGGTTGTGCGGAAGGATGATTCTGATCGGCCGCTTTTGGTTCTGCCGCGGGAGCTTGCTCCGACGGCGTCTTTCCTTGCGGTGCCTGTGCCCATACACACAGGCCCAGGCAGCCTGCAAACAGTAAACCCAAGGTGATTCTACCCATTTCTGTGATCTCCCCTAAACCGTCGTTTGTCGCTCCTCGTTGGCCGTTCGCGAGTAGCGAACAAGGTCCGCGTTCCTCCGCCGAATGGCAAACGACTAACGACCAATGACCAACGACAAACGACCTTCAGAATATAAGAAAAAAGCCATGCCGTGAACTGGCATGGCTTTAGGTCAAGCTAGACCAATAAGTTGTTACTTCTTCTCACGAATCGAAACGCCCTTAGTCGGAACAGCGCCGTTCTTGCCAGGGATCGAGCAGGACAGCGGGCCCTGGTTGGTGCCGGCGAGATAGCCGCTGAACGCCGCAACGCCTTCCCAGCCATCGACACCGGTGAACAGACCGAACTTGTTCACCTTGTTGCATTTCGTCTTCGAGAACACCGTCCACTGAGCAAACGGATCGCCGTTGTACGCGGCATAAATGCTGTCGCCGTAGACAACGCCCTTGCCGCGTATCTGAGCGCCCGCGGCGGCGGGAACGCTGGCGGTGAAGCCCGAAATGGTAGCATTGACGCTGGAGCCGCAAGCGCTCAGGTTGTCAAGGCCAGCCCACAGACCGCCACCGTAATACTTCAGCTGTTCAAAGTTGCAATACAGACCGCTTCCGCCGATGGACGTTCCAAACCCGAAGGTCTGCGCCGAGGCGAGAGTACCGAGAGCGAGTACCGCGAGAACCAACATGAGTTTCAGTTTCACAGATTTTTTCCTCCTGGAAGTTAGGTTCTAACGTTAGAGTTTCTACCCCGAAGTTGAGTGCCGCTTGGCCTGGGGGAAAGGTAGGCTGGCACTAACGAGCGCCAGTCTAGCGTATTCCCAAACGATGTCAAGCCCATAATGGAGCCTTCCCAAAAAAAATCGGTGCGAAGAGAAAAACTTTGCACTGTTGAGGCAAAACGCCGACTTCAAGCTGAAGACGCCTCATCCGCGCGCAGGCAAGAAAGCCGCAGAAGGTGTCACTTGCGGGCGATTGGCGGACTGCCGCTCGTTTCGTTCTACCAGCGCGCGCTCCTCGTGCGGCGCTCCGGCCGCGGGCGTCGGCTATTCGGTTATAATTACCGGCTCGACAGCCGTTCGAGGTTTCCGAATACAACTATGATCCAGCGCAGGCGGTTTTCTCTGCTGCTCGTTATTTCTTTCTTCATCCTTCTTCATCGCGCCAATTCCCAGGAAAGCGTTTTGGGCTTCACGCCGTCTTCGGCGGCGCACCAACTCAAGCTGGAACAGAAGTTCAAGGCGATTCCCAAGCCCGCCGAAGAGCGGCGCCAGCACCGCATCTTCACCGCCGAACCGCATCTGGCCGGATCGAAGCGCAACAACGACCTGGCGCGCTATGTCGCCCGCGAGTGGCGCAAGCAGGGACTGGAAGACGTCGTCATCCGCCGCTATGACGTGTACGCGACGGAACCGAAGAGCGCTTCGTTGGAGATGATCGCGCCCGTTGCCTATCGCGCCGGACTCAGGGAAGAGGGATATGCCGCCGACCCCGACACCAAGAATCCCCGCGTCAGCTCCGCCTGGAGCGGCATGTCGATTTCGGGCGAGGTGACGGCCCCGGTGGTGTACGCGCACAGCGGCAATCCCGAGGACTATGATCGGCTGCGCCAGCAAGGCATCGGCGTCAAAGGCAAGATCGTGCTGGTGCGCTATTCGAATCCCTATAGTTATCGCGGTTTCAAGGCGCTGACGGCGGAACGCGAAGGCGCGGCGGCCATCCTCATCTACAGCGATCCCGCCGAAGACGGCTTCAAGAAAGGCAAGGTCTTTCCTGACGGTCCCTGGGGCCCAGAGAGCCATATTCAGCGCGGCGCCATCACCTACGACTTCATGGTGCCGGGGGATCCGCTCACGCCCGGCTGGGCGTCAGTGCCCGGAGCCAGGCGGATTCCTCTTGCGCAAGCCGTGTCGGTGCCAAAGATCATGGCGCTGCCGCTCTCCTGGAAAGATGCCAAGCCGCTGCTCGAAAACCTGGGCGGGCCGCTGGCGCCGCCAGACTGGCAAGGCGGCTTGCCCATCGAGTATCACCTCGGCGGAGAGAAAGTGCGGGTGCACCTGAGGATCGAGATGGATAACTCGATCAAGCCCTACTACGTGGTCGAAGGCCGCATCCGCGGCTCGGAGTTGCCGGACCAGTGGGTTGTGCTCGGCAACCATCGCGATGCCTGGGTGTTCGGTGGCGTGGACCCCTCGAGCGGCACCGCCTCGATGATGGAGTTGACCCGGGCGCTGGGCCAACTCAAAAAGCAAGGAGTGCGCCCGCGGCGCACCGTGATCGTCTGCAGTTGGGACGGCGAAGAAGTCGGCCTGACCGGCTCGACGGAGTGGGGCGAACAGTTTGCCGGCGAACTGCGCAAGAAAGCTGTGGCCTATCTCAATGTCGATTCCTCCGCCTCCGGCCCCGACTTCGACGGCAGCGCGGTCGCCTCACTGGCGCCCATGCTGGTGGAAACATCCCGCACGCTGCAGGATCCCTCCGGCAAGCCGCTCTATGAAGCGTGGAAGGAAACCATCGCCCGCACTCGCAAGGAGGAGAAAGACACCCGCGAAGTCAGCGATGCCAACCTCGCCGATACCCGCATCGGCAGCGGCTCCGACCACACTGTGTTCCTGAATTTCGTGGGCATGCCGGTGATCGGGTTGCAGTTCAACGGCCCCTACGGCGTCTATCACTCCATGTACGACGACTTCTACTGGATGAACCACTTCGGCGATCCCGGCTACCGTTATCACACGCTGATGTCGCAACTCTGGGGAGTGCTGGCGCTGCGCCTGGCCAACGCCGATCTCCTGCCCTTTGATTTCGCCAGCTACGCCGATAACATCCGGCAGTTTGTTGGGGAGCTCACCAAGGGCAAGGACATGAGCCAACTCGACCTCAAGCCTGTGCTCGACGGCATCAATGACTTCGAAACCGCGGGAAAGAAACTGGACGGCGCGCTCGAACGCGGTCTGGCCTCGGGCAAGGTGGACGCGAAAACAGCCAACGCGATCAACGCCGGGCTGATGCAAGTCGAGCGCAACTGGCTGAATCCGGACGGCATTCCCGGCCGCCCGTGGTTTAAGCACATTCTCTATGGCGCTCGTTTTACCTACGCCCACCTGGAGCTGCCCGGCCTGACCGAAGCGGTGGAAAAGCAGGATTGGAAGACCGCACAACAGCAAGCCGACATCCTGCGCGATGCGCTCCGCAAGAACACGGAACTGGTGAATGAGCTGAGCGCCCGCCTCGGCAAGAACTAGTACCTGACCGCGAGATTGCCACCGCGCGGTTGGCCGAAGGGTAGCGCCGGCATCTTGCCGGCTACTTTCTGCCGCCTCAGCCCGAATCCCAGAATCAAGGGATGTCAACAGAGCCAAACCAGTTCTCGTCGAGGGCGCCCGCTCCGGCCCGTCAGAAAACGATCTTCACGCCGAACTCGAGTTGTCGCGGCGCCCCGTAGCCGTACGTCCCGGAGCCTGCCGTAATGCGGTCGAGCCGCGCCGTGCACAGCCCCGGCACGCCGCCGCAGAAGCCCGCCGCACTCGAATAATTCAGCGAACTACCGGGAGCGGCGTTGAGCACCCCGCTGAGCTGCCGTCCGGGACCGCCGAAGTTGGCGAAGTTGAACACGTTGAAAGCGGCGAAGTTCGGTTCGACGATCACTCGATCTCCCGCATGGATCGGCCGGCTCATGCGCAGATCAATGGTTTTGAGCCAGGTCGCTCCCGCCGGATGCGCCGATAACGGTTGCAGGAACGGGATCAACGCCCCGAGCGGGGTGAGTTGGTCCCGTCTCATCAGAGGCGGGATCGTTTGACCTCCCACCTGATTCGAAGAGATCAGCGCAAATCCCGCCGGGGTCGGGTTCCCGCCGTAGTAGCCGTTGAAGTAGGCAATGGCCTTGCCCAGATTGTTGCCCGAGTAGCCGCCGAGGCCTCCAACGCCAGTGCCGGGCAATAGATCGCCGACGGTGCCGTCTCCAGTGACATCGGTGCGGAAAATCTCGCCGGCGGCGCCACCGCCGTTCAGTTGGGGCAGACGTGCGCTCGACTCGAGCGGCGAAGCCATCTGCGCGATCATGGCCAGGCGCACGCCGTGGAGCAAATCCAGCGTCGGCGCAAACGTGAACTGGTTACGCCGGTCCAGACCTGATGGCCCGAAATGGCCGACGTGGGGTCTAACGTAATCCTCAGCCACGCTCAGCAGCGAGAAATCGCCGCCGCTGCCATCGGCCGCGGCCACATTGCTGCGGTATTTTGAATAGGTGTACGACACTCCCAGGTCTAGCCGCCGCACACCGCGCACCGGATTTTCTCCCGTGGTCGTCTTGAAAGCGACGTGCACGCCATCGTATTTCGACCGGCCGGTGGGGAAAAACATTACGTTCGATCCGACGTTAGGATTGATTCCGCTGAAGGCGGCGGCATTGGGGGGAGCGTTCCCCATCGGCGCCGGCTTCACCACCGCGCACGGAAACGGACCGCAGTAAGCGTTGGCGGAATCGAGGCCGTTGCGGGCAAAATCCACGATGCTGGCGCCTGGCACCGCGTTCAGATAGCAATCCACCGCTGCCTGCGATTCGGCGCCCGGCGACCCCGCCGCCGTGCAGCCGACGGGCGTTACCGTCGCATTGATCGCGGCCAGGCCCGCCGCCGAATCGAGGTGGGTGGAATCGCCCACGTGGTTCGTGTCAATGCCGAGCGGGAACTGCGTGCCAATCTGCCGCACGTAGTCGATCGAGAGCACGCTGCGCTCCCCGAACTGATGCTGAATCCCCAGGTTGATGTGCACCACCCGCGGGGTTTTGAAATTGGGCGCCAGCATGCCGCCGAAGTTGGCCAGGCTGTTCGCCAGAGAGTACATGTTCGGCCCGCTGGTCATGGCTGACTGCGCCGTCTGGTATTGCGACTGCAGCGCTTCAATCGCCGGGGCCACGCTGCCGATGGGTTGTCCGCAAATGTCCGTCGCAATGTTCAGCCCGTTCACCGAATTCACTTGCGACCCATCCGGAAACAGCACCGACCCCGTTGGGCACAGCGTCAGGCTGCGGAAATACTGCCCGCTCGCCAGCCGGGTCATGCGGTCCTGATACGCATTCTGGAGCAGGAAGTTGTCATAAAACATTCCTCCACCGGCTCGCACCACCGTCTTGCCGTTGTGGGACGGGTCCCACGCCACCCCGACCTGGGGAGCGAAGTTCAAGTTGGGCTGATGCACGCCGGCGCCGAGTCCGGCGATTCCTCCGAATTGATCGAGAATCGGACTGCTGCCTTGACAGGGCGGATTTGCAATGCTGGGGCTGATCGCAGAACACGGAATCGGGCCTAGGTCGCTGTTGGTGCGGCCGCTGTCGCGCACGTAGTTCACGCCCACGGTGATGTTGAGATTGGGAAAGAGCTTGAACGTGTCCGCAACGTAGCCCTCCAGCCGCGTGTCGAAATGCCCGCCGTTCGGACGGTTGAATGCCGAATTCTCGCTGAAATTCCCCAGGCCATTAAAGATCGTGAACGTGCCCACGGGATAGTTGAGAGGGTTATCGGCCGGCCCGCGCGGATCGCCGGGGATTAGCGCCGGGAACGTCGGATTGGCATTGATGGCGGTGATCACATCCAAGCCGTTCGAACTCGCGATCGACGGCCCGAAGTTCCCCGGCGTGTAGAAATCGCCCTGGGCGATGCGATGGATGGCTCCGCCGAATCGCAGCGTGTGGTTAATGTCGAATTTGCTCTGGTACACCGTTCTGCCGTCGTAGCGCCCGAAAAGGTCGCGCTGAATCGTCTGCCGCGGTCCCAGGTCACTGGGACCCGTCTCGAACGACCCAATCTGCTGGTGGAAGGGCGCGCCCAGGATGAGGGCATCTTTGCCAAATGCCGGATTGATGGCGTTCACCAGTTTCTGATATCCGAAGCGCCCGCTGTGCGCGAAGCGTCCACGGTTCCAATCGAGCCCGAAGACCGCGGAAGGCGCGTTGATCTGGTCGCGATACTTCGCCAGACTGTCGGTGGGACCGAATTGATCGGCGTTGTCGTAGCCCAAACGGGCAAACGACTTCGCGTTCTCCGAGAAGTTGTAGTCCAGGCGCGCCGACAGCATGTTCTCGCGAAAAGTTGCGTCCCGAACGCTCTCGAAATTGAACGGGAACCCCTGATACACGGGCAATTCACCATCCTGCTTAGAGCGCTCCGCACCGACGAACAGGAACGCCTTGTCCTTGATCAGAGCGCCGCCCGCGCCGAACCCATACTGCTGCCGGTTGTATTTCGGACTGCCAGACGGGAACCCGGTCAGGCCGGCGCGCCGGTCCCGCAGATTTCCAAACAGATTGCCGTGCCACTCGTCCCCGCCGGAGCGAGTCGTCACCCGCACCGCTCCCGCCGCGTTCAGCGACTGGAACACTTCCGGCAGGTTGCGCGTCACTACCACCTCCTGCACGGCTTCGGCAGGCAAGTTTTGGACAACCGTTCCCCGCGTTTCATCCATCGCCTCGACTTCGTCGATATCGTAGTGCGCGGTGCGGCCGCTGCCGCTCGCGATCGAGAGCGTCTGGAATCCGGTCTTGCCCGGATCGAGCACCGTTCCATCCACCACCTGGACCCCCGGCTCCAGCCGTGCCGCATCAAGAGTGGCCCTTCCGTTGATGGGAAGCGTGTCCACCGTCTCAGCGGCTACCGTGCTCTCTACCCCCGGCGGCCCGGGGTTGATCGGCTGCAGACGGAAGTCGGCGGTCGCGGCCGCGC
>JBAVUO010000090.1:0-37074 GCA_049696815.1 Terriglobales bacterium
TGTGGGTTGTGCCGGTTACCGATCCCGACGGCTATCGCATGGAGTTTGCGAGCCCCACCGATGCGCCGGAAGAGAGCGAGCTAGAAGAGTAGGCTTGGTGCGGCCCGACAACTGACGCTAACAGGCGTTTGCACAAGCTTGCGCCGTCCCTTCGCCCCCACCCAAGGGTCTGTCTGACAGTAGCGACCCCATCGGACATCACGGTGTGCAAGGTCAAGTCTTCGCTATCACAGTTCTAGCCTAACTCACCACTCGACGACTCGCTGCTCGCCTCTCGCTAACTCGCTACTGCAAAGTAGACGACGCGGAAGACTCCTCCGGCAAACCGATGTTGTAGCGCTTCAGCTTGCGGTAGAGAGTGGCGCGGCTGATGCCCAGCATCTTGCCGGCTAGCGCCTTGTCCCCTTTCACTTGTGCGAAGACGCGTTCGATGGTGGCGCGTTCAATATCCTCCAGGTCGGTGGAGCAGAGAGAAAATGCCTCGCGCTCGGCCGGGATGGGTGTGTCCGGCGCACTGGCGCTGGCGATGGCGGGGGGCAGATCGCGGAGGTCGATGTGGCGCTGGTCGCCCAGAGCGACGGCCCGTTCCAGGCAATTCTCCAGTTCGCGGATGTTGCCCGGCCAATCGTAGCCCAGCAGAGCCTTCATGGCGGCGCCGGCGACTTGGACGCCGCGCCCGGGGGCGAGGCGTTCCAGGAACCAGTTCGCCAGCAGGGGAATGTCGGAGCGGCGCTCCCGCAAAGGGGGCAGAGTAATGGTCACGACGTTGAGCCGGAAATAGAGATCCTTGCGGAAGGTTCCTTTCTTGTATTCGGTTTCGAGATCGCGGTTGGTGGCGGCCATGATGCGCACGTCCACCTTCACCTTCTGATTGCTGCCCACGGGGCGGACTTCTTTCTCCTGCAGGAAGCGCAGAATTTTCCCTTGCATCTCGAGGGGGAGTTCGCCGACTTCGTCGAGGAAGATGGTGCCGGTATCGGCCGATTGCAATAGTCCCTGCTTGGAGCGGAACGCCCCCGTAAACGAGCCTTTTTCATACCCGAACAGTTCGCTTTCGATCAGCGTGGGGACGAGGGACCCGCAATCGACGGCGACAAACGGACGGCTGGCAAAGGTGCCGCGGTAATGCAGCGCGCGCGCGACCAGTTCCTTGCCGGTTCCGCTTTCCCCCGAGATCAGCACCGGGGTGCGCGTGTCTTTGAGACGGGCGATCAAGCGCAGCACATGCTGGATGCCCGGGGAATTTCCGATGATGCCGTGCACCGCAGTCTCGGTCTCGGAACGCTCGCGGAGGTACTGGTTCTCCTCTTCCAAGCGCACCTTGTCGGCCATGCGGCGCAGGAAGAGGCGCAACTCATCGAGCGGCGCAAAGGGTTTGGTGATGTAGTCGTAGGCCCCCAGTTTCATGGCCTGGACGGCGGTTTCGACCGAGCCGTGCGCGGTCATGAGGGCGACCTCGATGCGCGGGACCAGGCGCTTGACCTGCTCCAGGAATTCCAGTCCCGACATGCGGGGCATGACCATATCGGTCAGGACCATATGTGCGGGCTCCCGTTCCAGAAGCGCCAGGGCCGCCTCGCCGCTCTCCGCCTCCAGGCAGGTAAACCCCAGCGACTCTCCGACGGCCATGCAGAGCTTGCGGATGCTCTGCTCGTCATCCACGATCAGTAACCGGATACGGAAATCCTCCTTCATGACGTTGCCCTGCCCATGGTCTTTTCCACGACCGAAATAAACTGCTGCACACGAAACGGCTTTTCCACGCAGGGGGCGCCGGTCTGCCGCAAAGTGGCCGCGGTTTCCTCGCTGGCGATGTCGCCGGTGATGAAGACGAGCTTGGCGGCCAGCTCGGGGCGGTGGGTAGCAATCCAGGCATGGACCTGCGCGCCATCCACGCCTCCCGGGGTGCGCATGTCGGAAACCACGCCATGAAACTGTCCGGTCGCCAGCAGGCGCAAAGCGTCAGCACCGGACTCGGCGGGGACGACCTGGTAGCCGTTGCGCTCCAGGGCGGCGCGGACATAGGCCATGACCGCCGGCTCATCTTCAATGAGCAGTACGGGAGTGGGGGCAGGTTTCGTATCGCTTTGCGTCATCTTGGTTGCACTCCCGCCACCGCCCCGGAGGCGGCTTCCGAGGCCAAAGGCAAGCGAATCACAAACGTCGCTCCTTCGGAATCCAGGTTGTTGTGGCAGACAATTTCGCCGCCATGCTCGTGCACGATTCCGTAACAAATACTCAAGCCCAATCCGGTTCCCTTGCCAACTTCTTTGGTGGTAAAGAAGGGATCAAAGATACGGTCCGGGCTGGCGATGCCCATGCCGTTATCGCGGAAGGAAACCTCGACCTGAGAACCGATCCGGGCGCTTATGACCTCGATGCGGGCGGGCCGCCCGGTTTCGCGGACCGCGTCGTGGGCGTTATTCAGGATGTTGAGGAAAACCTGCTGCAGCTGATGGGGGTCCGCGATGACCTCCGGCAGAGACTCGTCCAGGCGCTCCACTACTTCAATGCCATGACTGTGGAAGTCGTAGGCCCGCAACTGCACGGTGCGCCGGAGGATGGCGTTCAACTGCACGGGCCGGCGCTGGGGCGGCATCTGGCGGGCGAAGCTCAGCAGGTTCTGAACGATCTGCTTGGTGCGCTGCGCCTCCTGCAGGATCACCCGCAAATCGCGGCGCGCGTGATCGGGTAGGTCTTGGTTTTCCATCAGCAGGTCGGCGAACCCGAGAATAGCGGTGAGCGGATTGTTGACTTCGTGGGCTACGCCGGAGACGAGTTGTCCGACGGCTGCCATTTTCTCGGCGTGGACCAGCTTGGACTGCAGCACGGCCGAGTCGGTGACGTCGGTCAGGACCGCGACGATGCTGTTCACCACGCCGTCCTCGCCGCCGATGGGGCTGAGATTGACCGAGAACTGCCCGCTGCCGCCATCGCCACGGAGCAATTGCAAATCCAGATTGTCCACCTGTTGTCCATGGGAAACGGCGAGCAGCGCGGTGCGCAGAGCGGCGCGGCGCGCGGGCGCGATCAGTTCCGGCAGAGAAGCCCCCAAAAGCTGGCTTTGTTCGAAGCCCAGGCCGCTCCAGCGCCGGTTGGCATAGCTGATGACGCCCTCGGTATCGGTTACCAGAATCAGGCTCTGGGTGTGGTTCAGGATTTTGTTGGAGAAGTCACGCTCGCGCTGCAGTTCGGTTTGCGACCGGCGCAGGCTGCTGATATCGAGCATGAGTCCACGGTATTGCAGGATTTGCCCGCCGGGATCGCGCACCGCAAAGCAGTTGATGAGGACGTGGATGGGCGATCCGTCCTGGCGGCGCAGCACCGCCTCGAAGTTGCGCACCTGGCCCTGGCGTTCTATCCGGGCGGTTAGTTCCTGCCGCTGTTCGGCAGAAAGGTAGACTTGGCTGGGTATATCGAGCTGCAGCACCTCTTCCCGGCTGTTGTAGCCGAGAATGCGCACCAGGGCATCATTGACTTCCACGAAGCGGCCCTGGGGCGTGCTGAAGAAAATGCCTTCCTGAATGTTGTCGAAGAGCTCGCGGTAGCGGCGCTCCGCCTCCCGGCGGTCGGTAATGTCCTTGAGCACGTGCACAGTCTGCATCCGGGCGCTGGAAGCGGCGTGAATGCGCGACGTCGAGATCAGATAGGCGCGTTCCAGAATGGGGTGCAAGTACTCGTCGAGGCCATCCCCGGAACGGCAGAACGGACAGGAGTGGGGCGGGGCGCCGGTGGAAAGGGCCTCGAGCGCGCGCATATTCACTCCGATCAGTTGTTCGGGAGCGAGGCCGACGAAATCCGCCAGCGCGCGGTTGACGCGCAGGATGTTGTGCGCCTCGTCGTGCACAATGATGAAGTCGCTGATGGCGTCGAAGACCTCCACCCAGTGGCGGTTGGCCTGATCCATGCGGGTGAACAGGCAGGCGTTCTCCAGCGCAATGGAGGCATGGCCGGCCAGCGCCCGCAATAACTGGTCGTCGTCGGCCGAGGGTGGAGCGCCGCGGTCGGCCAGACAGAGGACTCCGATCAGCTCACCCGACGCGCCCGCCAGGCGAACCAGGGTGCAGTCCGTCCATCCCAGGCTGGCGGCGAGGGTGGCGCCGAGCAACTCGCCAGCGGGAGCAAACGCAACATCCTGGTCGTATTTCGAGAGGGCGGCAGTGAGGGCGAGATTGAAACCGCGAAGCAGAGCTTTGTCACCGACTTCGGCAGTGCCCTGGAGCAGGACGGTCTCCAGGGCCGTCTCCTGGAAGAGGCTGAGGGCAACCCCGCGGCCGCCCAGGAGGTCGGCGGCGCGCCGGGCAAAGTTACGGGTGAACTCGGGCAGGCGCAAAACCGTGTTCAGTTCTACAGCGAGCGCGACCAGCGCCTCGGCCCGGCGGCGGTGCTGCTCGGACTGGTGCAGGTTCCGCGTCAGTTCCAGAGCAATGGCCGCTTGTGCGGCCAGCGAACGCGCCCGCCGGACGTCCTCTTCGCTCATGTGGCCGGGTTCGACCCGGTCGAGCATGCCGAACATCCCCACCACTTCGCCGTTCGAGCCTAACAAGGGCACGGCGAGGAGTTGGCGGATGGCGAAGGTCTTAACCAGGTTCAGGTTGGCGCCGGGGGTGGTGGAGGCGTCCTCGGTGAGGAACACCTGCTTCTGCTGGAGACTGCGTGCGGCTATCCCGTCGGGGAGGGAAATGTCCAGAGGACGGGCATGGCCGTCTTCGACTCCCCAGCGGATCCGAAAGACCTCATTCTCGTAGAGCCCGAGGACGCAGCGCCGGAAACCGAGAAAACTGGCGGCCCGGACCACGAAGGTGCGCATGAACTGGTCGAGTTTCCCGGCGGAGCCCAGCTCAAACGAGATTTCCAGGATCTCATGCAGTTCCTGGGCCTGGGCAAGGGCCACGCCGTACAACTCGGCGTTGGCGATGGCCACCGCGCCAAAGCCGGCGAGAACCGAGACCAGCGCCTTCTCCTCGTGATTGAAAGGGGAAGACGGCCGCGGGTACACCAGAATGGCGCCCTGCGAACGCGAGGTGCGGAAGGGGGCGGCAATCAGAACACCGGGAGGAAGATCCCCGCCGAGATGAGAGGCCCCATCCATGGCCACGGTGATGCGTTCGCCGGCGGCCACGGTGCGGGCAGCGATCTCCACCGCCGAGCGCAGGCTGTTTTCACCATCCCGGGCGCGGATGGAGTGCGCCAGTTTGGGCGAGTCTGTCGAAACCGTCTGCAGTTGGAACTGGTTTTCATCCTGGATAAAAATCATCACCACCGGGGCATGGAGCAGGACGCGCAGGCGATCGGCGATGCCCTCCATGACCGCCGCAGTGTCGGGCACGCCGTGAAGCGTGCTCGCCACGTCCGCCAGGAGCATCAGTCTCTGAAAAGCTTCCTCAGGGTGAGACGCAGTTGCCGGGGGCACAGCCGAATCTCCGGTGAGCTTGGTCAGTCCGCACCATCCGCCTGTTAAAAGATTGAAAACAATCGGATTATATAAACCGTACTCTCGATTCTCAAATTGAGTCAAGGGGAATACGCGGGATGGGTGTCAAAGTGTGAAACGGCGGGGAGAAATGGGCACTTCTGTCTCAGTTTGCAACCACAGGGTGGCACTTGTTCGGTGCGGAACGTCCCGGCCAAGTAGGGGCCCAAGCGGCATTGTCGAAACCATTGTTTTCCATTTGTTTTAAACAAGTTACAGCCATCACTAAAGTAATCTCAGGGAACGTCCGTTTGGGGCTCGCTGGTATGGGAGGTGCACCCACTCTGGCCGACAGTTAATCCGAGGGGGAACAGTGTCCTTTCGAGCCGTGGGTCGTTGGTCGGCGGTGGGTCTACTGCTGGCATGCGGATGGGTGGCGACTGCGAGTTCCGCCTGGGGACAAGAAGTCAACCGCCCGCTGAAAAGCAAGGTCGCTCCGATCTACCCCGAACTGGCGCGAAGAATGAACATCACCGGGGTGGTGAAAATCCAGATCACGGTCGATAAGAACGGGACGGTGAAGAGCGCCAAGTTAGTGGGCGGACATCCGGTACTGGCCAACGCCGGCCTGGACGCCGTCAAGAAGTGGAAATACGAGCCCGGACCAGGGGAGACGACCGGGATGGTGGAGTTTCGTTTTGATCCCAATCAATGACCAGCAATCCCCGCCCGCACGCCGGCGGAGGAAGGCAAGCGCATGAACATCAGCAGAAAGCTTTACCTCAACTTTGGCATCATCCTGACGATGGTTCTGGTACTGCTCGCGGTAAACCTGAGCGCCGTGTTCCGCGAGCACGCGACCAAGGCGGCCGCGCAACGGTCCCTGGACATGACCGAGGCCACCTCGGCGGTCCGCTTCCAGATGATGCAGAATCGCATGCACCTGCAGAACTACCTGCTCAGCGGCGACACCCGGGACGTGGAAAAGATGACCGATGGGGCTCGCCAGTTGGGGGACACCCTGCACCGGGCGCAAGAACTGGCAAGTTCCGACCAACAGCGCCGCCCGCTCGAGAAAGTACAGCAACTCGAGCAGAGTTGGATGAACGAGTTCGCCAATCCGCTGGCGGAGAAGCGGCGGCAGGTGGACAGCGGCAATGCCACGGTCGCCGAGCTGCAGATTTTTTATCTACAGAAGGACCCCAACTCCTGGGTCACGCGCTCCAGCGAATCCCTGGAGGATGCGGACATGCAGAACCGGAAACTGCTGGAGGAGCGGCGGCGTTCCGATGAAGTCGCAGCCACGTACACGATCGTGGCGGCCCTGGTCAGCACGCTGATTGCGTTGATTGTGGGGACGCTGATCGCCTATCGCACTTCCCAAGGCATCAGCACGCCGCTGGGGCGTTTGAATCTCGTGGCCAAGCAGATTGGCGAATCCGGGAACCTGGAGCACACGCTCGACATCCGGGGGAAAGATGAGATTGGAGAGCTGGCCCGGACCTTCGATTCGATGGTGAGGTACCTCAAGGAAATGGCGTCGGTCTCAGAGGCCATCGCAGGTGGGAACCTGGCGGTGAAGGCGGAGCCGCGCTCCCCCGCCGATACGCTGGGCAACGCCTTCGCGCGCATGGTCGAGGGCTTGCGGGGGCTGGTGCGGAATGTGCGGGACGCGGCCTCGCAGGTGGCGAGCGCCTCCAGCCAAGTGGCGGGCGCCTCCGACGAATCGGCCAAAATCAGCCTGCAGACTTCTTCCGCGATCGATGAAGTGACCAGCACCATGCACGAGATGAGCGTGAACGTGCAAAACATGGTGAAAAGCACGCAGACGCAGGCCTCCAGTGTCAGCGAGACCTCGGCCTCGATTGATCAGATGGTGGCCTCCATTCAGCGCGTGGCAGACACCGCCAAGGTGCTGCTCGACATTTCCAACCGTTCGCGCGAGGAGGTGCACAGCGGCATCGGGACCATGGACAAGGCCACCGACGGCCTGAACCGCATCAACACGACCATCCGCTCCTCGGGCGAGATCATTGACGCGCTGGGCACGCGGGCGGACGACATCGGCAAAATCATCGAAGTCATCGACGATCTGGCGGAGCAGACTAACCTGCTGGCTCTGAACGCCGCCATTGAAGCGGCGCGCGCCGGCGAGCACGGGCTGGGATTTGCGGTGGTGGCCGACGAAGTCCGCAAGCTGGCGGAAAAATCGGCCCAGTCCACGAAAGAGATCTCCGAGCTGATCCAGAGCATCCAGAAAGAAGCGCGCAAGGCGGTCGAAAACATGGAGAAGAGCACGACCATTGTGAACGAGGGACTGAACTTCGGCCAGGAACTGAACAGCGCGCTGCACAAAATCTCGAACGTGGTCACCGAGGTGTACAAGTTCGCCCAGGAAATCGGGGCGGCCACCAACGAGCAGTCGCACGGCTCGACTCAGATCGCGCGCGCCACCACGCGGCTGAACGAGATCACGCACGAGATCAACTCGGCGGTGGAAGAGCAGGCCTCGGGGGCGCAGGCCGTGGTCAAGGCCATGGAGCGCATGCGGGAGTTGGTGCAATCGTCCACCTCGGGTTCAACCGAACTGGCGGCTTCCGCCGAGCAGATGACGAAGATGTCGCAGGAGTTGCTGAATTCCATGGACCGCTTCTCGCTGCAGTCCGGCGAAAGCTCCCCGGCGCCCCGCAATGCGGCCCGTCATGCGGCGGCGGGCGGAGGACGCTGAGCCGACATGAGCCCCGAAACGCACATCGTTGGCTTCCAAGTGGGGCGCGAGACTTACGGCGTTCCCATCACCTCGCTGCATGAGATCGTGCGCGTGCCCGAGATCACCGCCGTGCCCGACGCTCCGGCCTACATGGAAGGCGTCATCAACCTGCGCGGCAAGATCGTGACGGTCGTGGATCTGCGCAAGCGCTTCGGAAAACCCGCCCCGGAATGGAACCGCCGGACCCGCATCCTGGTGGTGGAACACCGCGGCCGACTTTCCGGCATGATCGTGGACTCGGCGTCGGAAGTGCTGAAGATTCCCGAGAGCGAGATCGAACCGGCGCCCGCCATGATGCAGGAGGGCGGGCTGGACTGCATCACCGGCCTGGGCAAGCACAACGGCCGGCTGATCATCTTGCTCGACGTCAGCAAGTTGTTGGAGTTCCAGAACCCGGAGAAAAAAGAAACCGCCTCCGAGCCGGCGACTCCAGGGAAAGCCAGGAAGGCGGCGCAGAGCGCTTCCGCAGGAAGATAGCAGCCACGACTGACCGATCATGAACACAAGCGAAATGCCCGCCCTCACCGACGCGGAACTGAAACTCTTGCAAGCGCTGGTGTACCAGGAGTGCGGCATGCACTTCGACGAGCGACGCACACACTTTCTCCAGGACCGGGTGCAGCGGCGGCTGCGGGAATGCCATCTGGATTCCTTCTATAGCTACTATCGCCTGCTGATCAGCACCCAGGGCAAGAACGAACTGGCGCGGCTGCTCGAGAATCTCACGGTCAACGAGACCAGTTTCTTCCGCAACAAGGCGCAGCTCGAACTGTTCCAGCGGGAAATTCTGGATGACCTTCTGCAGCGCAAGCAGGCGCGGCGGGATTACGGCCTGCGGATCTGGAGCGCGGGCTGCTCGACCGGGCAGGAACCCTATACCCTGGCCATGCTTCTGGCGGATTCGCTGGCGTACTACTACATACGCCATCCCCTGCCGTTTGATTTGCCGCTGCCCAAACCCCTGGTCCCGCCCCCGTGGCGAGCGGAAATTTTGGCCAGCGACATCAGTTACTCGGTTCTGCGCGCCGCCCAGGACGGCGCCTATAGCGAGCACCAGATGTCGATGGTGGACTACGGCTACCGCCTGCGCTATTTCGACAAGGTGGGCGACCGCTACGCGGTGAAAAAGGCCCTCAAGGAACTAGTCCACTTCGACTTTCACAATCTCAAGACGGAATACCTGCCCCAGCGCAACGACGTGATCTTCTGCCGCAACGTCATGATGTATTTCGACGAAGCCGAGCAGAAGCGGCTGGTCGAGAAGTTCTATCGCTGTTTGAATCCCCATGGCTATTTGTTCGTCGGCCATGCGGAAAGCCTGCTGGGCGTGACGGAACGCTTCCAGATGGTGCATCACAACAGCGGCACCGCGTACCAGCGAGTCGAGGTGAAAGCGTGACCCTTCCTCCGGAAGACCGGAACGCGGAGCTGCGCGAACTGTTCTTCGAAACCGCGCAGGAACTGCTCCAGACCCTGAACGAACAGGCGATGCGGCTGGAGAAGTCTCCGGGCGAGGCCGAGACCCTCCGCGGTGTGCGGCGCACGGTGCACACCCTGAAGGGAGATGCGGCGGCTTGCGGTTACCGGGAACTGAGCGAACTGGCGCATGAAGTGGAAAACGTGCTGATGCTGGAGGCGGTGGCAACGGCGGCTTCGGTCCCGGACATTGCTCTGCGCGCCGCCGATGTGTTTGCCGCGATGCTGGAGTCGTATCGCCACAAGAAAGAGCTGCCCGACGTCCAGCCTTTGCGGCAGGCCATCGCCCGCCTGGCGCCTCCGCACGCCCCCGGCGAAGAAGGCAAGAAACCGGCCGATTCGGGTGGGCAGGCGGTGAGCTGGTCCGAGTATGAGCAACTGGCCATCACCAAGGCACTGGAGAATGGTCGGCATGTTTACCAAGTCAGCGTGCGCCTGGATCCGCGGTGCAGCATGCCGATTGCCGGGCGGCAGTTGATCAAGGTGGCGCTGGCCGCGATGGGCGAGGTGCTGGCGGTTTATCCTGCCGATGGCAGTGCGGGACCCATGGACCGGCTGGAATGGGCGCTGGACTCCGAAGCGTCGGCGGATCAGATTCGCGACAAGTGCCGGATCCCCACGATCGTGTCGAGCGCGCGGGTCACGGCATTGCGGTCCCCGGCGACGCCCCAGACGGGATCGGCTCCCGCCGCCACAGGACCCGCGTCCCAGCCAGAGATGGCCGGGCCCGCGAGCGAGTTCACGACCGCACCCGACGTGCCCCTGGTGGCAGGGCCGCCGGCACACGCTTTCTCTGCCGGCCCAGACAACATCCTGCGGGTGGACGCGGAAAAGATCGACACTGTACTCAATCTGGTGGGCGAACTCATCCTAGTGAAATCCACCCTGCAGCAGACGCTGCACGAGTTTTCGCACCGCTTTCCGAAGGACCAGCTGCGCGGCAAGTTTTCCGACGCGATGGCCTTCCAGGCGCGGGTGTTGAACGACCTGCAGCGCTCGGTAATGAAAATCCGGATGGTGCCGGTCGAGCAGCTTTTCCGCCGCTTCCCACGAGTGGTACGCGACGTCGCCCGGGAATGCGGGAAGGAGATCGAACTGGTTGTCCAGGGCGAGGACACGGATCTTGACAAAGGCATTCTGGATGCGCTCGCCGAGCCCCTCACTCACCTGGTGCGAAACGCCATTGGCCACGGTATCGAGGGCGGAGCCGAACGCGCTCGCGCCGGCAAGCGGGCACAGGGAGTCCTGCGGTTGAATGCGTACCATCAGGGGAACCAGGTGGTGATTGAGGTGTCCGACGATGGGCGCGGAATTGCCGTGGAAAAAGTCCGGCAGCGCGCCCTGTCCCAGGGTTTGCTGACGGCCGAGCAGGCGAGCCGCCTCTCCGAGGCGGAGACGCTGGAACTTGTCTTCCGCCCCGGATTCACCACCGCCCAAGAGATTACGGAACTCTCCGGCCGAGGTGTGGGGCTGGACGTGGTGCAAAGCGTTCTGCAGCGGCTGAAAGGGACGGTGCAGATCGAGACCGAGCCCGGACGCGGTACGACCTTCCGGCTGTGGCTGCCGCTGACGCTGGCCATCATCAAGGCGCTGCTGTTCCGCGTGGAGCGGCGGCTCTATGCCATCCCGGTGAGCGCCGCGGTGGAGATCGCGCGCACCTGCGAACAGGAGATTCACCAGGTTGAGCATTATGAGGTGCTGCAGTTGCGCAACGAGGTTCTTCCTCTCCTGCGCCTGGGACAACTGCCCGCAGCCGGGCCCGACTCCGGCAAGAACAGGGTCTTCGCGCTCGTGATCCGCACCGGCGAACGCAAATTTGGCCTCATCGTGGATACGCTGGAAGGCGAAGAAGAACTGGTCATCAAGGCGCTGGACGACCAATCCATTGCGACCGACCTGGTGAGCGGCGCCTCCATCCTGGGAGACGGGCAGGTGGTGCTGATTCTGAACCTGACCGCGTTGGTCGACCGCTTCACCCGGGCGCGGCCCGATCAGCCCGGGGAACGGATGGCCGGGCTGCTGTCGTCGGGCGCCGACCGCGCGCTCCGGACCAGTTCCGCAACGGGAGGCCAGGCATGAGCAAAACCGTTCGCGTCCTGGTGGTCGATGACTCCGCGCTAATGCGGAAACTGATTCCGCAGATCCTGGCAACCGACCCCTCCATCGAGGTGGTGGGAACCGCCATGGACGGCAACTTCGGTCTGCGCAAGATCGCGGACCTGAAGCCCCAGGTGATCACTCTGGATCTGGAAATGCCGGGCCTGAACGGGATCGACACGCTCAAAGAAATCATGCGGCGCTGGCGGCTGCCGGTGATCGTGGTCAGCTCGCACAGCACCGCTGGGGCTTCGATCACTCTGAAAGCGCTGGGGCTCGGTGCGTTCGATTTCGTGGCCAAACCGAAGGATGTCTCGTCGCGCATGCCGGAGATTGCGGCGGAACTAATCAGCAAGATCAAGGCGGCGGCCGAGAGCAAGAGCGTGCCGGTGCAGCTCGTGCCGGACGCTCTGCCGGCGGAAAAACTGCGCAAGCCGGGGCCGACCGTTCCCACCTGCATCGTTGCCATCGGTATCTCCACCGGCGGTCCCCATGCCCTGCAATACATGTTTTCGCACCTTCCGGCAGAGTTTCCCGGCAGCATCCTGGTGGCGCAGCATATGCCCGATGGATTTACAGAAATGTTTGCCAAGCGGCTGGATGAAAGCTGCGCCATCCGGGTCAAGGAAGCGCAATCGGGCGACTTGCTGCTGGCCGGAAGAGCGCTGATCTGTCCCGGAAATCGGCATCTGAAAGTCAAAAGGCTGCCCTTGGGGAATGTCGCGGTGCTGGCGGACGAACCCCGCGTCAACGGACACCGCCCTTCGGTGGATGTGCTGTTTCGCAGCGTGGCCGAGGAGTTCGGCCCTCAGTCGATTGCCGTGTTGATGACGGGAATGGGAGAAGACGGGGCCTCCGGCATGGGCGCAGTGCGGGCTGCCGGGGGGATGACGATCGCCCAGAGCGAGGAATCGTGTGTGGTTTTTGGCATGCCGAAAGCCGCCATCGATCGCGGTTATGTGGTGCGCATCGTGGACCTGGAAGACTTGCCGAGCACGTTGCAGGTGCAATGCGCGCCCGACCGGATCAGGGAGGCCCACGGCGAGGGCCGGGGGACCAGTGCCGGAAGTAACTAGAGTCATCTACCCGAAGGTGGCTCGGCCGTGATAAGTGATAGAAAGGGGAAAAGTGCCATGGAACAGTTTGCGCCCGTAAAACGGAGCGAGGACGGACAACCCGTGCGCTACCTGATTGTGGACGATTCCGTTTTCGCCCGCAAGAACCTGGCCCGGATGGTGGAATCGTTCGGCGGACAGGTAGCCGGAGAAGCCGGAGACGGAGTCAGCGCGATCAGCGAATACGACCGGCTCTCGCCCGACATCGTCCTGATGGATATCACCATGCCGCAGATGGAAGGGATCGAGGCGGCCGAGAAGATCGTGCTCGATCATCCCGATGCCCGCATCGTGATGGTTTCTTCGGTCGGCTATCAGGAAAACATCGTGGCCGCGCTGCAACGCGGCGCCCGCCACTTCGTGCAAAAGCCGGTCAAGCCCGAAGTCCTGTACGAAGTCATCAAGTACGTGATGCGCGAGGATGGCGTATCGGCGCAAGGCGCTGGAGCGGGAGCCTGAGCATGCGCATGGAACTCATCCAGCCCTTCATCAACTCGGCCGATGCCGTGTTGGCGCAGGGGCTCGAGGGTCCGACCTCGATCGAAAATCTGAGCATGGAAGAAGAGGCCTACCGGCGGAAAGGCGTTGCCGCCGAGGTCTGCCTGACCGGGGAGATCGAAGGGCGCATCATCTTCGATCTGGAACCGGAGACCGCGGTGCGCGTGGCGCAGCGCTTCTCCGGCAGCGAAGAGCCCGAGTCCGACGACCTGGTGCGCGAGACGGTCTGTGAGCTGGCGAACCAGATCATCGGCAACGCCATCACCAGCTTGAACGACCAGGGGTTCCACTTTCGCGTCCATCCCCCGGTGCTGCACACCTCCGACCGTGGTAGCAAGAGCAGCGAAGACACGGAAGCGCTGGTGATGTGCTTCAACACCTCCAGCGGGAATGTCTTCATGAATGTGGCGTTGCGCTACAACCGGCGGCGGTCCTCCGAGCGCACCTCCATCGCGGGATAGTAGCGGGCCGCCAGTCACGGCAGCTCGCCCCACCCTTACGGACCGGCAATCAGGAAAACAGGGTTCTGCGGGGGCGGCTGGTTGCCAACCGGCGGCCGCGCGCTGGGCGGTGCGGGGAGATTCAGCAGATAGGTATCGTCGGAGGTCCGGATAATGTTGACGTTGCCCGCGTCGCAACTGGCTAAGTAGATCCGGGAGCTGTCGCCGCCGGCAGCCATGGTGAAGCGGAAGCGGGTGGTCGAGCAGAAGGTGTCGTAGTTGGGAAAACCCGGGACGGCAATGCTCGTCTTCACCGTATTCCCCGAGGTGTTGATTACGGTTACTTGCGGACAGAGGTTCCCGGTGGCGGCGTCCTTGTAAAAAGATCCAACATAGGCCCGGCTGCCATCGGGTAAAGCGGCAACCGCAACCGCGGTGACGTCCTGCGCGGTACTGTTTGCGCACACGTCCTGTGGATTCCGCGAAGCGGGCGGGACCGTTGCGATGGGAATGGGGTTGCCATTGTTGCCCAGGATCGTTGGCGGATCCTGCGATACGTCCACAATCGTGATCTGTTTTCCCGACGGGACGTAAATCCGGTTCAAAATCACGTCATACAGCATGTAGGCGCCAGGGCCCACAGGGAGACCCGCGGCCACTACTTTGTCGGTGGTGCCGGCTTGGGAAGTGGTATCGAGGGTGGTCAGCGTGCCGTCGCCGTTCAGCACGTCGAGCACGTAAACCCGCTGGCTGTCGGAACGGGCACTTACCCAGACCGGTGCATTGAATGGATTGGAAAAACCATTGAGGTCGAGGGGCCGCAGCGACCGGTCAATGGTGTTGAAATCACTCATTGAACCACCGGCAGCGGAGGGGTTGCAGGTGGAGCTATTGTTCGCAACGTAGAGTTTGTTCTTGTCGGGTGTAACGGCTATCGCCACTGGACAGTTTCCGACCTTGATGGTGGCCACCAAGGCATCGCTAATCGTGCTGACCGCGCCGACCGCGTTGTCATTGGGAAAGTTGACTGGGTCCGGCACCACATTCGGCAATGTCACATACGCTGTCGTATCCCCGGGAGCCACGGCGACAAAACTCGGCCCCGAATCGGCCGGCAGGCTGATGGTGGTTGGGTTACCGTTGATGACCACGCCCAAGAAATCGACCTTCATCAGCGAATTTGCAGATCCGCTGGAACTCGCCTGGTTCACGACCAGAACCTGGTTGGCGGTCTGCTGGACGGCATGTACGGGGACCAGCCCGACGTTGGCGACCCCCTCATCGGTGTCGCCTGAGACGTCAATCACCATGACGCTACCGGGATTGCTGGTTCCATTGTTGTTGATGGAGACGACCGTGTGGGCCGCTCGAGGGTCGGGAAACGCGGGAGGATTCGGAATGATGATGGGGCGGAAGGTGTCACCGCATCCCGCGCAGATCGCAAGCAAACTTAGAGCCAGCCCTACCCGCAAAGACCCCTTCATTCATACTCCATTGATTATCCGCTGGATTACGGAAACCGTTATTGTATCGGGAATCGAGGCAGAAGGGGAACTCGAAGACGCCAGCCGGCACCCGCGAAAATGTCATTGGGGGAATCTCAGGGGGCGCCACAGTGCTTCTTCCAGCGACACCTGGTCTGCTCGCTGATGCCGAGCGCCGGATCTCGTCTGTTCCTGTCTTTCCCGTAATAAGCTCCGACGAGGGCTCCACTCCGCTGCCCGAGCGTAGTTGCAGCGCGCCGGTAGCCTCCCATGTGTCCACAAACAAGAGTGCAGGCTGATCAGTGCTGTGAGTCCTGATCCGGCGCTCCGTGCCTATTGCTGAGATGCATGCGAGAAAGCAACGAGTGTGGTCCGCCATAGAGGAATTCCAGGGCGATGTTTCCGCCCACATACCCCAGCAAGCTGTAGTTGCCCATTCGGAAACCATCCTGCGCGCCGTAGCGGCCGGGATACCACCCATAGACGGCAGTCATGGTGCCGGCATAGGGAGCAACCAGCGCAGGGAAAGAAAAGACGCGATGGCCATCGTCGCCGAGGCGTGCCGTGAAGGTCGAAAGCACGGCATGGCTTAACCGCGGAAACACGCCCTTGCACTCACAACGGTAATACAACGTGTCTTCGCGGAAGGCTTCCGCGAGCGCATAGCGCGTCGTGGTGCTGACCGCTGCGATGGCGAAGTTGGACCCGAATCGCTTGCCGTAACCCTCCCCGCCTTGTTTCCACTCGGGCGGGGTGCCGTCCGCCTGGTTAATGCCAGCAGCGAGTGCTGCGCCGAGGATGGGATAGGGGCCGACCGTGTCGAAAAAGTAGTTGTGGAGCTTCGTTTTCTCTGTCGGGCGGGTGTACGTCAGAGCCGGTTGCGGATGCGTCGCGCCTGGCGAGACCGCCGCGCTGGAGGAGTTGCCCGAAGCGGCCGGTGCTTGCGCCGTGGCCAACGGTCGTAGGACTGTCAGGCCCGCAATTGTGAGCCACAAAAGCACAAGTCCGCGCATCTTCATGTCGAGATCCCTTTCTGCATCCGAAAGCGTGTTCGTCCTTACGGTTTCAGCAATCGGTCAGAGAAGGTACGATAGCACGGCAGGGCGATCCCCGGGATCCTCGGTGGACACATTGTCGCCGCGGCCCCACTGCTTTTCCAAGCCCGATTGCTCGTGGGCGAAACCATGCACGAGTCGCAACACTGTAAGGTACCAGCTTGTCTGCGTCCTCGACTGTCCGGCGCGGCTCGTCCACGAAACCGGTCTGTAGGTTACTTCACGGTAATCGGAAATCTCTCATCTCCGGTTCAGAAAATAAGGGCATGGGCTCTGACACTGCAGCCGCTCTGTCCAGAGTTTCCGGCTCGCGGCCCTTCGCCGGCTGGGTCAGTCGGGCTGCTCTTACGCCATGCCGTAGCTCGCCACTCCGCCGCCACCCGGCTCCGTCCTCTAGGTCTGGGAAACCGCGCTAGCAGCGCGGATCGGCCGGATTTCGGGCTTGCATTTGCGCCATATTCCCGGCATCATTACCGACTGGCATATAGGAGCCAGCGAATGAAACGTTTCTTTGGAATTTCTCTGATCGTCGGGGTTGCGCTCTTTCTCGGTGTAGCCTCTTGCCCGGTTTCCGCTCAAAGGATCGAGTCGGTTTTCAACGGACACAGGATTATCTACCCGCAATCCAGCATTCCGCGGCCCGGCCGCCGTCACACCAATTACTTCTTCGTCGACTCCGACGTCCCCAGCCCGAACGGGCCGTCTTCTGGCGACGAGACCCCGGCCTCCCTGGCCTGTGTGTACCAGTTGGTAACGGGACCAGCGGGTTGCCCCATCGCCACCAGCAAGAATCTCCCGACGGGCGGCATCGGCGCAATTGCCATCGTGGACGCCGGCTACTACCCGACGGCCCAAGCCGACCTGAGCGCCTTCGACGCTTACTTTGGCATACCGGACACCACCATCACGCAGGTGTGGCCTGGCAAGAAACAGCCTCCGAGTTACTCCGATTGGGAGGTTGAGGAGGCGCTGGACATTGAATGGGCCCACGCGATGGCGCCACAAGCCAAGCTCTTCCTGGTCGTATCTGCGCTGTGCCAAAAGCCGGAATGCGTGACCGATCCCACCTGGCAAGCCGTCCAACTCGCGGCCAAACTGGTTGCTCAAAACGGGGGCGGTGTGATCAGCATGAGCTTCGGCGATGCGGAAATATCGCAAGAAACCACCCTTGACAAACACTTCAAGAAAAAGGGCGTCGTCTATTTCGCTGCCAGCGGCGATTCGGGGTTGGGCGTCAGCATCTATCCGGGGGCTTCTCCCAACGTGGTTTCGGTCGGCGGCACGTATTTCAACCGCGACAAGAGCGGCAAGTTTGTGAACGAGGTTTACTACACCGGCGGGGGCGGCGGCGACCTCAGTCCCTACGAGCCCACCCCAAGCTACCAGAGCGGTGTTGTAGGCGTCGTCGGTACCCATCGTGGATATCCGGATGTGGCTTCCGACTTCTGCTGCGCCGCGATTTATCTCCAAGGCTGGTATTCGGTCGGCGGCACGAGCTGGAGCTCACCGACCTTCGCCGGCATCGTGAATGCTGCCGGCAACAGGCAGAAGTCGTCCGTGGCCGAGCTCACGATGATGTATAACGAGTTGGCCAATCCGACCGAATACTCGGCCGACTTCAACGACATCACCCAGGGTGATTCGCGCTGCACGGTCGGCTTCGACCAGTGCACCGGTATCGGCTCCCCGCGTACCTACGTGGGCAAGTGATCCGCGGCGGACTCGACTGCTTCTAACTCGGTTGGTTCTGGAAGGACAGAGGATTCACAAAGCGATTGGAAAGATGGCTCCGCCGTTCAATTAGTCGGTCGCGGTGTCCACCCGTTCCTAGGTCAGGCCGAAGCCGCTGCGGCGCATTTCATGCGCCATCGGCTCGGCCTCCGGAGAACTGTCCTCGACGATCAGGGCGCGCAAGAGTCGCCGGGCAGAAAGCGAACTCTCAGAGCTGGACATTGAACACACTTCGTCGTCACTTGGTCGGCGAGGATCTGAGTCAACACTCCGGATCTGCTCTCAACCAACGCCGCACCCACCCAGATCCTTGGCGGCCGTCACCGGCTCCGCCGTGTGACCGAAACCATTGGTTACGGGAGGCTGGTTGATCAACAGCCAGTACAGGCCCACGGTCTTCACCGTGTCGCGGAACTGGTCGAAGTCCACCGGCTTCTGGATGTAACTGTTGGCCCCCAGGTGGTAGCTGATGATCAGGTCGCGCTCTTCTTTGGACGAGGTCATGACCACCACAGGAATGGTCTTCGTCCGTGGGTCGGCCTTAAGCCGCTTGAGGACTTCCGTCCCATCCACCTTGGGCAGTTTCAAATCCAGCAGCACCAGTTTCGGAGGGCGATCGAAAGAACGTCCCGCGAAATCTCCTTCGCAGAACAGAAAATCCAAGGCCTCCTCCCCGTCGCGGGCCACATGAATGTGGTTGGCCAGCTTTTCCTTATGCAGGGTGCGCAGCGTGAGCTCCACATCGTCCTTATTGTCTTCCACTAACAGTAGGTCAGGTTCGCGTGCTGTCATGCTTGATCTCCCGCCATTGCGGCTTTAGTTTTAAGTTCGCCTTCCTCGGAAGCACCGAGGGTGAAATAAAAAGTTGCGCCCTTGTCCAGTTCGGCTTCCGCCCAGATGCGGCCCCCGTGCTTCTGAACAATGCGCTGGACGGTGGCCAGGCCCACGCCCGTGCCTTCGAAGTCATCCGCGCGGTGCAGCCGTTGAAACACGCCGAAGAGCTTGTCAGCGTACTTCATGTTGAAGCCGACGCCGTTGTCGCGTACGTACACAACCGGCGTCCCCTCGTGAAGTTTCTGTCCGATCTCAATCACGGCCTGACTGCGGGGCCGGGTGAACTTGACCGCGTTCGAGAGGAGGTTCTGGAAGACCTGTTTCATCAACGCGGGATCGCACTCCGCGAAGGGCAGATTGCCGATCTTCCACGCGATCTGCCGGCTTTCGCACTCCGGCTTCAGATCCCCGATGACTTCTTCCACCACCGACGTCAATCCAGTCACCTGCTGGCTCAGCTCTTGGCGGCCGACCCGGCCGAGATTCAGCAGGTCATCCACCAGCAACCCCATCCGGCGCGTGCCTTCCTGGATACGCTGGAGATGGTGTTGAGCCTCAGGCGCGAGGCTGGAACTATATTCCTCGGTCAGAATCTTGGAGAACCCGCTGATATGCCGCAGGGGAGCACGCAGGTCGTGAGAAACGGAATAGGTGAAAGCCTCAAGTTCTTTATTGGCCGCTTCCAATTGAGCGGTGCGTTGAATCACCCGTTGTTCCAACTCCTCGGTGAGCCGGCGAACTTCCTCCTCGGCTTGCTTGCGCTCCTTGATGTCGCGGGCCGCCGCAAATACGCCTTCGATCTCCCCGGCTTCGTTCTTGAACACGGTCGCGTTATACAGGACATCGGTCACCGTGCCCGAGGTGTGCCGAATGGCCAGTGGATAATCCCGCACCGTCCCCTCGGTAAATACCTGCTCATAGCCTTGTCTTGCCTTTTCGGGTTGGGTGAAATAGTCGGAGAAATCACTGCCGATCAAGCGCTCCCGCGAAACCCCCGTCACTGTCTCGGTGGCGCGGTTCACATCGGTGATCTTGCCCTCGCGGTTGATCGTGACCAGCGGATCCAGACTGGCCTCGATCAGGCTGCGGGCGTACTGCGAGGCCTGCCGCTGCTCGGTCGATGACTGCAGTGCCGCGTCCATAGCGTCGTCTCCCTTCAGGGTTGCCATGCAGGTAACTCCTTCGACAGTTGGTTGTTCAACCCGGCTTACCGTGAGAGCACGCTGACAAGGTCATTATCGGGTGGGGGTGTGCTGGAGGGAAGGTAACGACCATCGCACGAAAGGCGCTAGTGTCCCGAAGTGGCACTGTGCCCATCTCCAAGATTGCGCTCCGAGGAACTCAGAGCGCTGTCGGGGCCTCCGGCGGCGAAACGAAGAGCGGAGCCCCTTAGCGAGAAGGAGATACTCGCCAGCCTCTGGCCTCCTGTTGGGCGAGTCGAAGAGTGCGCAAGCCTGAGCCACGCTCCGCTTACGAGTTCCCGATGGCGTTAGCGATCTGCTGCCGCTCCTCCGCCGTCAGCCCCAGAAATTCCAATCCGGACTGCACGTTGGAAGTGTGACGCACGATGGCCACGGCGCTGAGCGGACCCTTCGGAATGTGGACGTCAACCTCCACCATTTCCCCTACCCGTAAGTCCCCTTGCACGATGGCCCCGAGTCCGCCTTCGCCGATATCGAGGCTGATCCCCCGTAACGACCGGATTCCGCCCGTCACCAGGTGGCGCAGCATCAGCGGGACGCTGAACAGGGTTCGTGGGTGGCGCCGGACCGGTCCGCGCTCAGCGACCGCGGTTCGTGCAGAATGCAGCTCAAGTGACATTGCAATCTCCTCCTGCTGGCAAGGTCGCGGCCCGACTCTGGACAATCGCGCAGGCCACCTTCCCCTGTGGGCTCGGACAAAGGAGCTGACGAAGAACTCAATGCGCCGACGGACGATGGCCCCACCCCAGCCTCGCTGGGGCTGAGTCGCCACCCGTGGTCATCAACTTTCCGCAACCCTCCCGGCTGTGGAACCGGCCTCGATTCTTATCGCGGCGCGGTCCTCAGGACGGCAAAACTCTCTCTGGCTCGGTGGCCTTCGGCAGCGTGGCACGAATCACGCTCAGCAACTCAGTGTTGTCGGCCGGCTTCTGAAAGAAGGCGGCCGCCCCGGCTTCGAGAACGCGCTGCTCGCTGCTCTGCGGGTCGCGGGCCGTCAAAACGATCACGGGGATAGTTGAGAGCTTGTCGTCGGCTTGCAGCCGGTCGAGTACGACAAAGCCGTTGCCGGCGGGCAAGCCGATATCGAGAATGATCAGATTCGGATGCTCCTTGTACGCCAGCGCGATTGCCGAGTATCCATCGACGGCATGCACCGTGTCATAGTGGTTCGCTCGCAGACGTAGTTTCAAGGCTTGTCTCAGGTCAGGATCATCGTCTACGATCAGGATTTTTGGGGCTTGCATTGCACTTCTCCGTTTCCGAGGTTCACGCCGGATCACCGGTGTGTGCCTCATTTTGTTTGCGTGAAATTTTGCTCCGGTCCAAGCGCCGATCGGGCCATTTCGGTCACGCGGTCGGCGACTTCCTGCACCTGCTCTTCTAAACTGTGGCCAGCCGCAAATTCGGGGAGAGGCACCGCGGAGGCCGACACTTCGAGTTCGCAGCTCGCCATCAGGTCCGGCAGTTTCTCCAACTGCCCGCGAATGCGCGCCATCATGATTTCCGCGCGCGTCAGATCGGTGGACGCAACCACAAAAAAAGTCTGCTCCGGTCGCGAAGTTGTCATCGGAGGCAGGACCACGTCCTTGTCGAGGTAGACGCACCGTTGCAGGAGCTCCAAGCAGCGTCGGGCGGTCTCTTTCCAGTTTCCGCGAGGAGGGTGGGACCGCGCTCTCAAGTTGACCTTGACCAGAACGATGGCCTCGCGCAGGGCTCCGTCTTTGCTAATCACCGGGAAAAGCAGTTTGCCGAGGGAGTACAGCGGCAAAGTAAAGGAGAAGGTGCTGCCGTGGCTCGGTTCGCTGGCGACCCAAATCCGGCCTCCGTGAAGCGTCACCAACTCCTTCGCAATAAATAATCCCAGCCCCAGTCCCTTACGGCTGTTGTCGATGGAATTCGGATCCTGATATAACCGTTCGAAGATCAATGCTCTGCCCTTCGGGTCGATGCCACAGCCGGTATCTGCCACCGAGACATAGACAAAGTCCGGGTCCGTCTGCACCAGGCAAGCTTGCACCGTGACCGCTCCGCCGGACGGGGTGAACTTGATGCCGTTGTCGATGAGATTGATCAGTACTTCCAGAATGCGATCGGGGTCTCCATGCACGAACGGGATCCTGGTATCCACCCCAATCTCCAGCCCCACCTGCTTTTCGTGAGCGACCGACCGCATCATGGCGACGGCCAAGCGAATCAGATCGCCGATCACGACACAGTGGGGTTCAACGCTAATCTTTCCCGCTTCTGCCCGGCTCGCCTCCAGCAGGTCGCGAACCATCGCCCCCAGCTGGTTGACACTCTTTAGGATTGTGGCCAGGTGGTCGCGCTGCTCGACGCTGACTTCGCCGGCCAGGCCATCGAGCAGGATGGTGACGAATTGATGGATGCAGGTGAGCGGCGTGCGCAATTCGTGCGAGACATGAGACAGAAACTGGTTCTTGAACCCCAGTTGCTGTTTCCGGCTCATCTCCAGGGAACGCAGCAGCGCCTGCCGTTCCACCGCGTAGCGCATGGCCCGGTCCAGCCCAGCGCTGGTGAAGGTGCCCTTCACCAGGTAGTCTTGTACGCCCTGATGCAGGGCCTTGATCGCCAGCGCTTCATCGTCCTGCCCCGACAGGATCACGATCGGCACGTCCGGCGCCTTCTCCAGCACTTTGCGAAACGTCTCCGCTCCCTGACTGTCGGGGAGATTCAGGTCCAGCAGCACGACGGACGGTGGTTGCTTGGCCAGAGACGCCAGCCCATCTGACAACCGGTCCACACAGCTCACGTCAACCGGCGATTTGCCCTCGACCAGCCGCAAGCGGACCAGGTCGGCATCCCCGGGATTGTCCTCGATCATTAAGACATGGGTTGATGGGTCGTTCATCTGTTCTCCTTCTGCGGCAGACTGGCGAAACCGAGCCAAAAGTCCGCCATGGATTGGACCACCGCGACGAAGTCCGGAAGATTGCCGGGCTTTCTCAGATAACAGTTCGCTCCCAGTTCGTAACAGCGGGTGATGTCGGAGTTCGACTGCGAGGTGGTGAAGATGACCACGGGAATCTTCGCCAGGGCAAGGTCGGTCTTGAGCTCTGCAAGCACCTCGCGTCCGTCCTTGCGCGGGAGGTTCAGGTCGAGAACAATCAGGTCCGGAGAAGGGGCTTCCGCATATTTCCCCTGGCGGTTTATGAACGCAATCGCCTCCGTACCGTCACTCACCACGTTGACGTGCAAATCCCGTTTACTCTTGGCCAGCACTTCGCTCATCAGGTCGATATCGGCAGGGTTGTCGTCTACCAATAGGACTTCAGGCACGGTTTTCATCGGCGTGTATTTTCCCCGGCGGTGTTGTGGCGGGTAGCGTGAATTTGAACGTGGACCCTTGCCCCATCTGGGATTCCACCCATATCCTGCCACCCTGCCGTTCGATGATTTTCTTGCAGATGGACAGACCAATCCCGCTGCCCGGGTATTCCGCACGGGTATGCAATCGCCGGAAGATGGCGAAGATAATCTCCGCATACTCGGGCGCAATGCCGATGCCGTTGTCGGCTACCGAAAAGACCCATTCCCCGCGCTTCTTGCTGGCACGGATGCGGATTGCCGGCGGGTCTGAACCGCGGAACTTGATCGCGTTGGCGATCAGATTCTGAAACACTTGCAGCAATTGCGAGCTATCCGCACTCATCACCGGCAGTTGGTCATGGGTGATTTGGGCGCCACTCTCATCGACCGCGCTTTGCAAGTTCTCCACCGCTGTTTCCACCACCACATTGCAGTCGGTGCTCTGCAGATCTGTGCCCTGCCGGCCCACCCGGGAAAAGGCCAACAAGTCCTGGACCAGCGCTTGCATGCGCAAGGCGCCGTCGACCGCGTAGTGAATGTACTTGTCCGCGTCGGCGTCGAGCTGGCCGCGATAGCGTTCCGCCAAAAGTTGCGTATAAGTGGCCACCATGCGCAGTGGTTCCTGCAAGTCGTGGGAGGCCACGTAGGCAAACTGTTCCAGGTCCTGGTTGGAGCGGGCCAATTCCGCGAGCGTTTGCTTGTGTTCCTCCCGCAGTTTTTTGTCCTGCATGGCCCGCCGCACCTTCTCCGGCAGGTGCGTCAAGTGGTCTTTCAGGACATAGTCAGCGGCGCCCTGCTTGATGCACTCCACGGCGGTGAGTTCGCCCAGGGCGCCCGACACCACAATCACCGGAATATCCAGTCCTTCCCGGCGCAAAGCCGCGACCGATTCCATTCCATTCCAGGTCGGCAGCTTGTAGTCCGCCAGAATCACGTCGTAAGAGTTCTTTCGGACTTTGTCGGTGAATTCCTCAGGTGTCTGGGCAACGTCCCCGCTGGCCTCAAGTCCTGCCTGCCGCAGGGCGCGCAACACCAGTTCGGCGTCCGCCGGCTCATCCTCCACCACCAGCGCCGGCAACTTGCCGTCAACTTTGTCCGGGCGCACCGCAGCGCCTTGGGAGGCGTCGGTTGAATCGGCGACCGGCGCGGGGACCGCAGTGACAGCCGGAACGCGGCCAGTGTGCAATGGCCAGGCCTTCTGCTGAGGATCGCACCCCGCCGGTGCACCTGAGGCGTTTGCGTTTGTGGACAATGTGGCCGTGGTGGGCCTCCAGTTTCGTCTGATCGCCGCGCTTCTCCCCTCGCAGGCTGCTCCGAGGATGCCCGCCACGGGACCAGTACGCGAAGTGTGAATCGCCTACTTTGGCCATCGGCGCCGCGGCTGAAAGTTTGAGTCCCAACAACGCCGGCCGCAGCCCGAAGGGCGGCGCTGTTTCGTGAGGGTGGACACGTACCTTGGTGCTCGTATGCTCCCCGGATTGAACTTGGCTGTGCTCCTGCACCTCATGTCCGTTCACGGCGGGATTCGTTGTCCGGGGAAACCACCAGCGAGCCCTGGGGACTGCAAGCGCGGTCTTCAGCTATTGTCGGGAATCGCTCTTCGCGATTCTCGGTCTCTTGTGCGCGGTCTTGGGGGTCTGAATTTCCACTCTGCGATTCATCGAATGGGCCACGTATCCGGCGTGCCACCCGGAAGCGGTCTGACTCTGTCCAATTTCCGAACACAGCCACCGCGCCCACGTCACACGCCTATGTGACTCATGCCACAGCGTGATGGGTCGTATCTCACCGATGATCTGGACATTAACGCTGAAGCCCGCATGCAAGAAAACGACAACAAGAACCCCGGCGATCACGACGGCGCTGCTCTCGATCGCTGACCATGTCCGAGATCAAGGCAGGGGTCGCCTATCTGCGGGCGGTCGCGGAACCCCGTACCCAGGGGCAGCGGGAAAATAGAGAAGTTGCTTACGCCGCGAATCGGCTCATTGCCCTATGTCAAGTCGGAATAACAAGGCGATCGTCGCCGCGCCAAGCGCGCTGGCCGCTTCCCTTCTGCTGCTACTGACGGCGGCAATGCAGGCCTCCACCATCGAGCACCCGGGAATTATCCCTAAGGATGCCAGCTGTTCCTCCTGTCACGCGGCTAAAACCAAGGGTAAGTCGGTGCATTCCGCCATGGCGCTTGCCTGCACTGTCTGCCATCTGGCGAAGGCCGAAGACGACATGACGACGATGGATCTGGCAATGCCGAAGGAAAAGATCTGTTTTGCCTGCCATGAGAAATCTGCGGAGTTGCAGCGGCACTCGCCAGTTGTGAAAGGACAATGCGTGGACTGTCACGATACTCACAGCAGTAGTCGTCGGTCCCTGCTGCGAGAACAGGTCGATGTCCGCCACCCCCAGTTCTGATGTCTTGTACCTCGGCTGGGTCATCTTGAGCCAACCAGGAAGAGCGTACAGCTGCGGGCGCCGTGCGCTCCGATAACGAGTGTCTGCTCGATGTCGGCGGTCTTGGACGGCCCGGAGATGAAGATGCCGAAGCCGGGGCGCTCGAGGCGGATCCGATCGTACGCCTGCTGCATGTTATGGACAATTTGGCCGGCCGGCACGACCAGCACAAGGTGCTGGGTAACCACGAAGATCGCCCGATGCGGACCGAGCGTGCTTCCCGGCACCCACACGGCACCGTTCTCCGCGACGCCGAACTCGCCGGGAATGCAGGCGATATCAAGCCCCTCAAGCTCGTGCGGATCTTTTAAGGCGGCGAGATCGACATTGGCCCTACCTACTTCCGGGATAAGCGAGGCGATCTTGCGCGCCTGGATGTATGACTCAAATTTGCCGAGCTCGGTGTTGACCTCCGCGAGGCTTGTGACGCGAACGAATTTGCCGCCCACGGAGCCGAACGCTTCGGCGAACTGTCTCTCGGGGTCGGCATAGGTAATGGCAGTCGGCGCTTCCGGCAGCGGCGACACTGGAGGTGCGTTGCGGCGCAAGGAGGCGAGGATAGCGTCCCGGCTGCTCACTTCGACTCCTTCTGAATGAGTTCACGGAAGCTCTGTCGCGGCATCGGCGGTAGCTCGCGTTGGCGCCCCCACGCGTTCCAGCGGCCATACACCAAGGCCCGGGGCAGCCGCGGCAAATTCCGGCGCATGAGCCTGCCTGCGAGCCGGTAAGCCCATGGCCTCGCCAGAACGGCGCTCATGGCTGCCATGGCGAAGCGCTTGTAAAGCGGCACTACCTTCTTTTGGACCAGCTCTTGTCGGAAGGCATACAGTTCGTGGTGCAGATCTATCTTCACCGGGCAAACGTCGGAGCAGGAACCGCAACGGCTCGAGGCAAACGGCAGGCTGCCGAACTGGTCAGAACCGGCGATTTCAAAACCGCCGCCGCACATCTGGAAATCGCCGCCGGACGGTTGCCAGAGTTCGCCCCCGCCCACCGGGCGCTGGCCGAGGCCTACGATCACCTGGGCCGTGGTGAAGACGCGAAGCGGGAGCGCAGGAAGGGGAAGTAGGTCACGCTTCTGGTTTCCGGGACGGAATACTGTCAGCGTTCCCCCAGCTTATCGCGCGATCCCTCTCCTGGCTTAAGACAGCTTGATTTCTGGCGGACAAGTTCATCTTGATCACTCCGGCTGGGTAGATGGAATGCAGGTCGTCGCGGGAACGTCCTTCACTGGCGCTGACTTGCGGTCCTCAATGTTCTGCTTGATCCATTTGCGGATGGGATGGGTGAGTTCGACATTCGCACTGACCGCCAGGGACGTGTTGTCCCTCATGCCCGCCTCTTGCGTGCGGGCACCGAAGAAGCTGGCAAAACTCACCGCCTGTACTCCCTTCTCGCGAGGGATAGCTAGGCTGATCAAATCTCCCTCTCGCGCAAAGACTGCCGGGGCGACGCTGTTCGGTAAAGCGACCAGTTTCGGGTTATCGAGGAGCTTGCGTAGTTCGTCCAGTTGTGCCTTGTCGAGCGTGTCGCGATGGATCTCGGGGCGCAATGGGGTACCGAATTCCTGAATGCTTTTTTCCAGACGATAACGACCGCTCTCATAGACGACGGTGCAGAGGCGCGTGACCTTCATGTCAGCGGTTGAATTCATCGATGGGGCAGAATTCGTGGATTGAACCTTTGAAGATGCCGCTTGAGCTCCGCCAGAAAGACGTGAGGGTTCATAATGGTCGATCACAATCCGCATGATGTAGGGATTCGCCGGATTGGGCTTGGCCTCGCCTCCGCCAGCCTGCGCGGTTTGTGGGGGCATGCAGCGGTTGGTGGGAGCGCCTACGATCGGATTCTGCTGCTGCTTGTTGCGGTCGAGCCACTTCAGGATCGGATCCATGGACGTCTTGAACGGCTTGCGACTCGCGCCAGTCGGAAAGCTGAGGCTCTGCCATCCGGTTGGCCGAGAGATCGCGATCATGACCTGGTCCAGATCCTCCCCCACCAGGGTCATCTCGATCTGGCTCTGTTTTAGATTGGTGATCTGGTCAGAGTTCAGCAACGGTTCAATTTCACTGACAGACGATGACGGCAGCGTACCCTCAAATACCCGGGGACGTCCCGTAATAATGCGTTCCAAGTGGTAGTGGCCGTCTTTCTGCAACAGCATACAGACGTTCTCTGCGCGCGTCTGGCGTTCCATGCGCACCAGATAGGGACTGCTCGTACCCTGAGCCACGCATGATCCGACAATCGCAATAGAGATAAGGAGAACAAGAGTCACAGCATGAAACACACGCATCGGTAAACCTCCTGACAGGCAACATTCAATCAAAAAACCTGCCGAATGTATATGAGGAGTGCAGCCTCGCAGGGTCGGACCGGTCCACTGGAGCGTCGGACTAAACGCTCAAGGGATAAAGAAATAAAAAGGCCGGCCTCGCGGCCGGCCTGAGTCAAGCCTGCAACCAGACTAGAAGGTGATCTTCGCGCCCAGTTCCAGACGGCGTTGCGCGATGCCATCGGCGACGGTGTTGCCGGCAAAGGTACCGCCACCGTTGGAGTTGAAGTTAGTGTTCCCGAACGACCCGCCAAAAACGTCATCGAGCAGCGGATCGGGAGTACCCCGGAACTGGGTGTTCATAAAGTTATATGCTGTGGCACGGAGCTGCAGGGTAAGCCTTTCCGTCAGCTTCGTGTTCTTGAACATGGACAGGTTCGACGTGCTGATAGGCTGCCCACGCAGATCGTTGCGTGCATGGCCTTTGAACGGTGAGCCGAAAAACGCGGCGGCGTTTGGTTCGTTGACAATCCAACGCACCGCGCTCGCTGTGGTGGGATTGCCGCTGACGTAGTCTAAGAGCCCGCAGTCGGCAAGTGCGGGATTAGTGCAAATGCCAATCGTCGCAATCGGAGCCCCCGGGTTCGACGAAATCGGCCGACACGCATCGTAGAAAGTGCTCATCGTTCCCGACGTGTCGCAGTAGCTGAAAGCCCCGTTGAACCTCGTTTGGACAACGGTAGTCGGCTGACCGGAAGTATAGCGATAGGTCGAATTCAACTGCCAACCCCCTAACGTTTTGCCAAGGAATCCGTGTTGGCTCTTGTAGAACGGCAGATCGTAGATCAGCGTCAGCCCAAAAAGATGGGGGGAATCATAACCGCTGACCGCTCTTTCGCCTCTTGAAGTGTCGAACGGGTTCTGCGCGAACGCGAGGGTGTTTCCGCCGATTCCGGTGCTGTACACTTCGCTGGTGTTGTCAATGACTTTGCTGAAAGTGTAGGACATGGTCGAGGTGAGACCGTGCCAATTGGCCATTCTCAGCTCGGTCTGCAGACCGTGGTAGATCGAGAACGCGGTGTTCGCGCGCTCGAGCACACGGCGATTGTTGCAGTTCGCATAGACTCCGAATCCGGGTGTTCCCGGCGTCGCGCAGGGAGCGACTCCCGGAGGAAGCAGTTGGGGGAAATCCGCCGCCAAGGCATCAACTTCCGGGTTTCCGTTCAAGCTCTGGAAGTTGCCCACATCGTGGTTGCCTACGTAGCGAACTTCCGCCACAACGCGCTGCCCGATCGAGCGCTGCACGCCGAAGTTCCACTGTTCCGAGTAAGGATTGTGGAAGTTCCTGGAAACCGTGGTCTGGCTGCGGGTGCCGGGATCGACGCCCAAAGGCATCAATGGCAGTATGAGAGCGCGAACATCCGGGCCTAAACCGGATGCCGGCACTCCAGGTGCGCCCCCGAGATTGGCAGAATTGACCACGGGCGCGCGAGTCGCGGTGTTAAGGAACATGTTGTAGAACGAAGGATCATAGCCGATGCGGAATCCGCCACGGATGACCGTCTTGTCTTCGCCCATCCACTTGCGCCCAATCCGCGGTGTCCAGGCGAAGCCCACCACCGGGCTGAAGTTGTTCACGTCCTGCGGAATGTAAGGAAGCGTCGTCTGCGACAGCGGAAGCGAGGTATCCCAGAATGGGTTGGGGCCGGTCTGCTGCGCTACCGTGCGGTCGTGGAGCAAGTTGATGGCCTGCTGGAACCATTCCCAGCGCAGTCCGAGGTTCAACGTCAGGTTGTCCTTAATGCGCCAGTCGTTCTGAACGTAGAAAGCGAGGTCATTCTCCTTAAAGGGCAGATTGGGATTACCGTCAGACTCGCTAACTGTAGACGGCGTACCGGCCAAGTAAGAATTGAAATCGGCGTAGCTGTACCCGCCGTTGATGAGGGGCAGGAAGACGTTGGGCGAGCGCTGCTTGCCGTATTCGCCACCAAGCTTAATCGTCATCTTGCCGACCTGCCACGAAGCATTGTCCTGCAGTTGGTACACGTTGATGATGCGTCCCTGGGGCAGGTTATTCGCCCGGCCGAAGCTTTGCGTTAGCCCGTCGCCAAACGAAACAACTGTGGGGCAATTCAGGATGTTAGCGGCAGTACAGCTTGCGTAGGAACCACCCTCGAAAAAGAACCGCGCGCGGGAGAAGCTGAAACGCACCTGGTTGACGAAGTTCAAAGACCAAGTCCGGTTCCAGTCGAGGCCGATCTGCTGGTCGCGTCCGGGCACGGAAACCCAGTCGCCCGCGGCAATGCTGTTGCCCCCAACGCCGGTCGAGATGTTCTGCTGAAAAACGTAGCGCCCAAAGAAGTTGTCTTTGTTCGTTACCTTCACGTCCACGCGTCCGGATCCCTCGTAGTCGTTGAACAAAGAGGGAATATTCCGCTGGATTGTGCCAAATTCTACCGGAGCACTTGTCTCTCCATCGGAGACGGTTATGGTCTGGAGATTTTGGAAGGTGGGGTTACCCGTTGCGATTGCGGTGGGACCGATAGCAGCCAGCGCCGCTACGGCCGGGTTGCCGGGGAAGGCGGTTTGGAGTTGCTGGATGCCGTTGAACGTTGGCAGCACGGAAGTGCCGCTGTTGCTCGGAACCGATCCGAAACGCTGACGCTGGAAGTGGGTAGAACCGAAGAACCACACTTTATCCTTAATGATCGGCCCGCCGACGGTACCGCCGAAACGGTTGTCCACCACAGGGGGTACCGATACAGGCAAGCAGCCGCTTGTTTGTCCAGGCATGCAAAAGCCAAGTAGCGGATTCTTGGACTCGTTGGTCAGAGAGTCCCAATGTGAACCGTTGTAGATCTCGTACCCGCTGCCGTGGAAGGCGTTCGTTCCTGACTTGGTGATGTAATTAACCACCGCGCCCATGTTGCGGCCGTACTCGGCGCTGTAGTTGGTAACAATCTGCAACTCGCTTATAGCGTCCTGGTTGCCGAAGAAGATGGAAGGGCCGCCGACGGAGTTGTCGTTGTTGTTCTGTCCGTCGATTTGGTAGTTGTTGGAACGGGACCGCTGACCGTTGACTGAAATTTCGGCGCCGTTGTTGTTGCTGAAAGCGGCGTCGCCGGCGGTCGCGATTCCGGGAACAAACAGGGCCAAGGAATCGAGCGTGTTGCCAACGGGAAGGTCCCGCACCTTTTGGGTGTCGAAGGTGGCTGTGATCTGCTGAGTATTGGTTTCGACCAGAGGCGCTGTGCCTTCCACCGTCACCGTCTCAGTGCTGGAACCGACCTCCATCTTGATGCGGCCAAGACCAGTGTCGGCGCCGACAGTGACGATTACACTCTTATTCTCGTACTTCCGGAAGTTGGGGGCCTGGATGGTGACGGTATACGTCCCCGGCGGCAGGCCACGCAGCGTGAGGATGCCGGCATCCGAGGTCTGGCCGGTGTACTCACGGTTGGTTGCCGCTTCTTTGGCCATGACTTTGGCGTTGTTCAACACGGCTCCCTGGGCGTCTTCGACTGTGCCCGAAATCGAGCCGGTCACGATGCCCTGTGCGATGGCGAACGCCGCCGTAAACAGCAGCGCCAGCAGGGCCACCAGTTGCAGCTTATTCAATCGAAAGTTCGATTGCATTTGGTTTTCTCCTGAACTCATGAAGCGAATCGTTGAACCATCGAGCCCAGCCCCCTGGGAAAGAAGCGGGCCCGAGTTTTGGACAAGAACGGAACATGTTCCCTGTGCAGTTCTCTCTCCAAGTTGGTCACACAATAAGAAACTTGTTTTGTTTAACTTACGCATCAATCACGGGACACCATATGTTTTCCGGAAGAGCCCAGCCATGATGGGATATGAGAAATTGTAGGTTGCGGCAAACTTAAGCCGTCGAGATGGCATCAAAAACCGGTCGACAGTCCACCTGCTAGAATCGGCTGACGTGAAATCCAAACTTCCATCCCAGGTGGCGCTGGAGTCGGTCCCACTACTCGATCTGCACCGCCACTACGCGAGCATTCGCGAGGAAATTCTTGCCGCCATTGCGCGGGTGTGCGATTCGCAGAGCTTCATTCTGGGGCCGGAGGTGGAGGCAGTGGAGCGCGAAATCGCGGCGCTGACCGGAGCGGCCGCGGGCGGTCGGTTGCGCGTCCGGGACGGAAGCGCTCTGGCTGGCGCTGGTGGCCGCCGGGGTGCGCCCCGGGGACTCGGTCATCACTGCGGCGTTCAGTTTTTTCGCCTCGGCCAGCGCCATCGTGCGGGCGGGAGCCACTCCGGTTCTGATGGATGTTGATCCGGAGACGCTGAACCTCGATACGGCGCCGGTGGACCGGTGGTTGCGAAAACGGCGTCCGGAGAGGGTGCGAGCGATCTTGCCGGTCCACTTGTACGGGCAATGCGCCGATATGGACGCCTTCGATCGCATCGCTGCGGGTATAAAGAGACCTACTTTGGGCATCGAGTTCTTGTCACCATGAGTGGTATTTGCAATACGCAGGTCATCGCTGGAAACGGGATTTCCATTTTGAGTACCCCGGGCGGATGGCATTGTACGCCCGGTTTGCTTTGACTTGATCCCTTCGAGCAGACTTCTCTCGGTCTTGAAAAACCCACAGACCCACGCATCCTGTCCCAAATCCCGTGGCCACGCGGGCATTTTCCATACCTCCTGGCCTGCTGGGATCTTGCGGTGGTTCACGTGGTAGAACTAGTGGATGCTTCCATTCGAGGCATGCCGGCGCAGTCTCTGCTGGAGCGCTGAATGTGTGTGCGCGAAAACTCGTCTTTGGGCAATCCGGTGGAAAGAAATGCCCGATAATCCAGCCCCAGAGGGGCGAATGAACTTAGCCCGCCGCTTTAGCGCTGGGAAAAGTGGACCCAACGATTCCAGTCCCGTAGGGACGACCGAGTTCTCACGCACACTCTGAGTCTTTTGTGGCAACTGCTCGCACGAAACGGCCGGGGAGGGCCAAGGCCATGATGGCCGTGATCCGTGAAGACATTCTCCGGAAGTTCCCAGACATCTTCGGGACCAAGAAGGTGAACGGCCGGGATGTCAATGTCGAACAGACGATTGCCACGCTCACGCAAGAGTTGAATCCCCATATTGCTGCGGCCCTGACCGCACGCCGGGCGCTACTGCAATCCCCCGCGCCGGTCCGCGAGAAGTATGCCTGGCCGAAGTGGGACGACAGGTTTGAGGATCCCGTTAGCGGGCAGCTTTGGACGTTTCGGAACATCGTCCAAGGCCTGATTGATAACCTGCTCGGTCGAGACAGCAAGTGGCGGTGGCGACTCAACGATGAGGTTCCAATCCCGCCAGACGCTAATCCATTGACCAATCCCGGCTTGGAGCTTACCGGGCCGTGGCATCCGCTGGATATGGCCTTCAACGCATTGAATAGCGCGGCGCCTATGAATATGCCGGATTTTGAGGACGCCTCGCCGCCCCACTTCCAGCCCGACGGAACTCCCACAAGCCAGCCGGTGGGAGTGTTCGCGGCCATCGAGAACGCTAAAGAGATTTTCGAAGGCCGCTGGACCGGCCGCCCCTATGAGGTGGTGAAGAAGGGACACCGGCGGGCGTACAAGATCAACACTTCCTCGGCGCAGTGGCCGACCCGATTTGGCCGGCCTCCCGGCATCCACGTGCGCTATGACCACATCCGGGTCGAAGGGCAACCGGTTCCGGCGCTGATCCCCATCACCGTCCTCTGGACCCTTAACAATTATGAGTCTCTCAAACGCGCCGGCACCGGCGTCTATTACTACATTCCAAAGATTCAGACTCCTCAGGAAGCGCTGATTGTGGAGAAGCTCCTGGCGCGGCTGGAAGGCATGATTGGCGTCCAGCCTGGCACCATCAAGATCAAGATGCTTTATGAGGAGGGCAATGCGGGCCGGTTCTTGCCCGCGATCGCCTGGGTCTTGCGGCGCCGGCTCCTTGGGACGAACGTCGGCCGCTGGGACTACTTGGGCAGCCTCATCGAGATCTGGAAGGACGATCCGCAAGGCGTCTTTCCGGATCCGCAGACGATCGGTATGGCCTCCCCGAACATGATCGCCTATCAGCGGTACAACGCCCTCATGATGCTCATGGCCGGCATGAAGAACGGCGAACTTACCCAGGGTGCACCCATTGGTGGGATGGCGGCGGTAATGATCTATCAAGCGAAAGATCCCTATGGCCGCTCAAGGTATAACCCATTGGCCCTGCGCGCGATCGTCGTCGATAAGCTGCGAGAGCGCCTGCTGGGTCTCATGTTTGTGCCCGAGGAGCCGCTGCCTGCAGGTCAACAGCACACCTTGGAAGATATTCTTGCAAAGCGAGTCAAGGGACGACTCTATGATGCCTACCGGCAAAGCTGGGTCGCTAGCCCAGAAACGGCCTACGTGGCTGCTGGCAATGAACCTTTACGGGCCCCTGTGACACAGCTCCAAACGATCCTCGATGCGCCGCGAGAGACTGAGGACGTGAAAGGCCAGCCGGTACCTACGGTCGCCAGTGGTCTCCTGGACGCGGAGCAGCTCCTGCTGCAATCCCGTGGCTTATTGAACCCGCAAGGCAAGATCACGCCCTCGGTCATCGTCAAGGACAGGCTGGACGCGCCGGAGAAACTCTTCACGCAGGAACTTTGGGACTCCATCTACGACGTCCCGAAGGGTGAGATCACCATTGAACACATCCAGCACGCGTTCTACATGGCGGCGAACTACGGTTTCCAGATCCTCAATGGCAACTTCGCGGCGGCGATCGACGACTACGAACTTAAGCTGCGGTTCATGAATGACCTCGCCACCTACCGGATCGATGTATCGTGGCTGTGGAGCCTTGTCCATCACCAGGCCGCCATCACCAAGGACGGCTACCTGCAGCGGCAGACGCTCACCGAGGATGGGGTCGTACTCGCTGCGAGCGCCTCTGAGGTCAAGGCCGGGACCCGCTTCACCAGGGAACTGTTTGAGAAAGTCTGGGACTACCACAACGAATGGACGGCGGAGTTCTTCGCCGAGTTGGACCGCCGCGGCGATCCAGGCCGCTTTGACCGCGCCAAAGCGCCCATCATCATGGAGCTTCTGAAGCGGCAACTGCTTTCACCCCGCTACATCCAGCACAGCGCCCGAGTGCTCTTCGTCGTGGGGCAAGCCAACCAGCAGGAGCGAGCGCAGATTCTGGAGGCGATCTTTGATCTCTCCCGCGAAGAAGTCGTCAAGCGGGTCCAGGCAAACACCCTCAACAAGAACGCCTTGGCCGCCTACGACTATGTTTATGACATCTTCACGGGCATCGCATGAGAGCAGCGCCCGACGATGCGATCGCACGGCAAGCCACAAAAGCAGGAATAGCCGCGATGCTTTTCACAACCGGAGACGGAAATCGCGGAAGTGCTTGAAAGGATTTGGCTGCCCCCCAGGGATTCGAACCCCGATAACCTGCTCCAGAGGCAGGTGTCCTAGCCGTTGAACGAGGGGGCAGCGCCTTGTGCGCCAGAGGAAATAGGAATCGAGACTCCCTTTCCGGCTGCCTTGATTCTATGGGCAGGCGTGGGTTGGGTCAACAGTGCAACCGGTCATGTTCAAAGCGCAATCCGTCATTGGGCTCGATCCTCCGCGAGTGCGGGCGGGAAGCGGGCGGCCGAGCTACAATCACGGAAGCGAGGACTAGCCATGGTGACTACCGGAACGATCCAGTTGGAAAGCGATACCACCGAAATTGCCCGGCGTCCGCTTGAGGCCGAGCAGTGCGCGCTCATCGTTGTGGACCTGCAGGAGAAACTGCTGCCGCCCATCTGGCACAAGGAACAGATGGTCAAGAATGCGCAGCTGCTGATCCGGCTGGCGGGAATCCTGAAGATTCCGGCGATCGTCACCACGCAGTACGCCAAGGGCCTGGGTACGACGGTCCCGGAGATCGCATCCCTGCTGCCGGAGACCACTCCCATCGACAAGCTGATGTTCTCCTGCTTCGGCAGCGATGTGTTCTGTTCCCTGCTCAAGCGCCTGCCCGGACAGCGCACCACGGTGCTGCTGTGCGGTATGGAAACCCACATCTGCGTGATGCAGACGGCGCTGGACGCGCTGCGCGACGGCTACGTGGTGCACGTGGCGTCAGACGCGGTGAGTTCACGCGCGGAATGGAACTGGCATGTTGGGTTGGACCGGATGAGGGCGGCCGGGGCCGTGATCTCCTCGACCGAAATGATGATTTACGAACTGCTCCGCTCGTCGGGAGCGCCCGCCTTCAAGGCATTGCTGCCCTACCTGAAAGGCTAGAAGCTAACGGGATTCGACGACCCGTGGCGGAAACCGGCGGCCGTTCTTAGCCGGGCTGCGGCTCACTCTCCTTGGCCTTCACTCGCACCACGGTTATTTTCGAAAATCCTTCTTCAAACGTCGGGGGCTTCAGTTTGGCGGCCATTCTGCGCATGACATCGTCGCTGACGGTCCGGCTCCGCCTGTGGTTCCGCTCCAGGCAAAGTTCCAGAGGCACATCGAAATACAAGCCCTGCACGTCGTACCCATAATCTTTGGCGAGCTTGATCCAGCTTTGGCGGTCGTGGGGCGTGAGGTTGGTTGCATCCACGTAGTTCAAGGGCCGGCGGGCAATCAACCGCGCCTTGAGCATGGAACGCAAGTTCGAAAAAACCAGATCCTGAAAGCGCTGTTCCTCGGCATCGTCAAAGAGCAATTGCCGCAGAAGGTCGCTCGAAAGCGGAAGGATGGCATGCCGCTTGAACCAGGAACTCTTGCCCGACCCGGGCAGGCCAATCGCCAGGACCACGGTACCCTTGCTGGCACGGGCGGGCGCCGGAGTTGACTCCGGAAGCGAAGGAGTTGACGGTGCGGGCGCCGGTACTGCCTCGGCGAGTGGCGGGGGCGCGCTCACTGCTTCGGGCGCCGGAGCTTGCGCC
>JBAVUO010000091.1:0-1531 GCA_049696815.1 Terriglobales bacterium
TGGCGATTTTTCAACAGCAATCAAGCGTTGGAAGTGGAAACGGTTTTGGCGGTTTCCAAGACCGCGCTGTCACTCGCGACTCGAGGCACCGCGCAAGCTAAGGACGGGGCAGGTGGCGTGGTACACAATTTCGTAGGCATGCATCCAGGGCAGGCGATCCACGTAAGTATCGGGTGCTTTTAGGCCAAAGGCGATGAGGTCCACCCCGAGAAGTGCCGCCGTTTCGATCACCGTATCAGCGACGTCACCAAATTCCACCCGGGCTGCGATCCCCAGCGGTCTCGGCCCGGCAGAGGAAACCATTTGGAGCATGCGCTCTTCCAGAGCCGACACCACGCGCCTCTTATCATGCGCCGCTTCGGAATCGAGAACTTCTACGACGTGCATAACAGTGACTGTAGCATCGAACTTAGCTGCAATGGCCATGGCGAGCGACAGGGCACGGGCTGAATCCTCCGACAAATCGGTAGGAAAAAGAACATGCTTCAGGTGAACCGACTGCGGGTCGGACTGCCATGAGTGAGGGCCAACCGTCAGCACGGGACAGGATGCGTGGCGGAAGACGTCCTCTGCAACCGAGCCGAGGACGACCTTGCGTATGCCAGTTCTGCCATGGGTACCGACCACGGCAAGATCAATGTGTTCACGTCGAATAATGGCACACAGGGTCCTACCCACCAGGCCCAAGTTTACCCAGATATGGCTGTCGAGACCCTCGCAATGGGTACGGCGTAAGACGTCAGCGACCAAGTTCTGGGCATCACCACGGGCTCGGTCCATTACGACACCTTCTGCTTCGACCGTTCCCATGTAACCCTCTGGCGGGACAAGGGAAAACACTGTGGGTTGCACGACGTGGGCCAGATGCAACGTGGAACCATAGTGATGAGCGACGGCCACAGCGTGCAAGAGGGCGCGTTCCGAGCAGGGAGAAAAATCAGTCGCGCACAGGACGTTGCGAAGTGCGAGCGCAGCTTGCGGAGTGGTGGCGGTCATAACACACTTCCTCAAGCGTCGGGTCGATCTGCGGCTCGGCGCTTCTAGACTATCTCTTTCAAGCATACAGGCCCTCGTTTTTCGCCGCTGTGACGCACGATACATTCGCCCGCTGCTTCTGATTCAGTTATCGATTACGGCCAGCTCTGGGGTGATAGGCCGATTTCCGGCGCGCCTCGCCATCCGCCGTATAGGTCCGTTCTGCGCCTCGAAGTGCGACTTGTGGCCACAATTGTGGATCGGGGTCGGTTGACAGGCTACTCGGAAGTAATTGTTGTAATCAGCCGATTACATTCACAACCCGGTCAATGAGTGAAATCGCGATATTACGCCAACTAACGCGCCCGGTTTTGGCGACGGACCATGAGGGATGACTCAATGGTCCTGTGGAGGAGGGTTAGGTCGGTTATGGGTTTCGCGGAACCAATGATTCGAGAGGAGGCATCGAGAAGGACGTGGTGAAGGAATATTCAGGCGGTTCGGTTCCGTCCTGAATGGCTTTTGCGAGAATCTCCATCGCCTGTCCCGTAAGCGG
>JBAVUO010000092.1:0-11356 GCA_049696815.1 Terriglobales bacterium
TGACGGTCTGCCGGTAGGTGTACTGATCGCGCGCCTCTTTGAATTCTTTTTCCTTGGCGGCGAAGCGCTTGATGATTTCTTCGGGCGTGATGTCCTTGGGCTGGGACTTGTCGAGCGGCCCTTCCTGTGCGCGGGCGGCCAGTGGCAGCATTGCCAAAGTCAACAGAAACAGCAGGATCAGCCGGGGAAGGCGGAAGGGGGATTTCATGTTAATAGTGTAACGAAAAAGGCGGAAAAACGAGCGACCCCGCAGGTTCGGCGCGTCCAAAACGCCAGAAAATTCACCGCAGTCCCCACCCCCGGCCCTCCGTGCGAAGGCCGTTTCCAGGGGGGTGGGAAGACTGCAGTTCTGCCTATTTCATTGGATGCGCGCGCAGGCCTTGGGATAGCTGGATTTACGATTCTTTACGGAGAGCCGTCAGCCATCAGCCGTCAGCCATCAGGAAAACCAGGGAAGGTCTAACCTGATGGCTGACGGCTGATGGCTGATGGCTCCCAGTGCTACACTCTTTTGTTCTGCGGAGGCACGTCATGCGCCGTCTGGTTTTTCTGCTCTTTGCTCTTCTGACCGTTCTCTTCCTGACTCTTCCCGCATTTCCTCAAGCCAAGCATCCATTCACCTTCGAAGACATGATGAAGCTGAAGCGCGTCGGCGAGCCGGTGCCTTCGCCGGACGGCAAGTGGGTTCTGTTCAGCGCGGTCGATGTGGATCTCGGGGCGAACAAGAAGACCTCCCACATCTGGATTGTGCCGTTGGCGGGCGGATCGGAACGCGTGCTCATCGCCGATCAGGATGGCGACCGGCCGCGCTGGGCGCCGGATGGCAAGCGCTTCGCGTTCCTCTCGAACAAAGAGGGCGGCTCGCAGATCTGGATTGCGAATTTCGACGGCGCGGCTGGCACAGTGACCGGAGTGCACAAACTGACCTCGATTGCGACCGAGGCTGGCGGCGAACTCTGGTCTCCCGACGGCAAGAATATTCTCTTTACTTCGGATGTGTATCCCGAGTGCGCGGACGAAGCTTGCTATGCCAAGAAACTGAAGGAGGCCGAGGAATCGAAGGTCAAGGCCATCATCTTCGACCGGTTGCTCTATCGTCACTGGAACGCCTACAAGCGGGGCATGCGCACGCACATCTTCGTCATTCCGGCTGACGGTGGCGCGGGTGCCCCCGCCCGCGATCTTACTCCCGGAGATTTCGATTCTCCCGTGTTCTCGCTCGGCGGGCAGGACAACTACGCCTTCTCGCCCGACGGGCAGGAAATTTGCTACACCTCGAATCACGACAAGGTCGAAGCCACTTCCACCAACAACGATCTCTGGATCGTCCCGGTCAATGGAGGGGCGGCCAAGAACATCACTGCCGACAGTCCTGCCAGCGACTCGACGCCGCTCTATTCGCCCGATGGCAAGTACATCGCCTACCGCGCCCAGCAGCGTCCGGGGTACGAGAGCGACCGGTTTCTGCTTAAGCTCTATGACCGCCGAACGGGGGAGAAGAAGGACCTGATAGGCGATTTTTTCTTCTTCTGGGTGGGCACATTCGCTTGGGCACCGGACTCGTCAAAAGTTTATTTTACGTTTGAGAAGGAGGGGCAGACCGAAATCGAATCGACCACCGTTGAACCTATCATGGTGACGCACCATACGGCCCCGCCCAAGAACCTACCTGAGAACCTGCAAAAGGGACTACGCCCGATCACTCGATACATGCTCGCCGAAGGAATCACCCGCGGGTACGACGACGATCTCGTCTTCTCTCGGGATGGCAAGACTCTTCTCTTCACGCGCATGTCCTTGCAACGGCCTACCGAAATCCAGAAGCTTGTCCCTCCCGCGAAGATCGATCCATACGACCTCCCCACAGGCGAACAGCTCACCCACCTGAACGACGCCGTCCTCTCTCAAGTCGCCATGTCCCCGCTCGAGCCCTTCTGGTTCACCGGCGCTCACGGCGACAAAGTCGAGGGCTTCCTCGTCAAGCCGCCGAACTTCGATCCCGCGAAGAAGTATCCCGTGAAGTTCCTCATCCACGGCGGCCCCGAAGGCGCTTGGGGAGACGACTGGTCGTATCGGTGGAATCCCGAGCTGTTTGCCGCCAATGGATACGTGGTCATCATGATCAACTTCCACGGCTCGACCGGATACGGGCAGAAGTTCATCGACGCGATCAACGGCGACTGGGGCGGCGCTCCGTTCGAAGACCTGATGAAGGGCCTCGACTACGCCGAGAAGACTTATCCGTTCATAGATAAAGACCGGGAGTGCGCGCTCGGCGCTAGCTACGGCGGATACATGGCCAACTGGGTGCTCGGCCACACCGACCGCTTCAAGTGCATCGTCTCGCATGACGGCATGTTTAACGCCGAATCCGCCTGGGGCACGACCGAAGAACTTTGGTTCAACGAGTGGGAGTTCAAGGGCACGCCCTGGACGAACCCGGAGATGTACGAGAAATGGTCTCCGCACAACGCGGCCAAGAATTTCAAAACGCCCACGCTCGTCATCCACAGCCAGCTTGACTACCGGCTCGACGTGAGCGAAGGCTTGCAGCTCTTCACCACGCTGCAGCGGCTGGGCGTTCCGTCGAAGATGCTCTACTTCCCCGACGAAGGCCACTGGGTGCTGAAGCCACAGAATTCGCAGCTCTGGTGGAAGACGGTCAGCGACTGGGTTGACCAGTGGACGAAGAAGTGATCAGTGGTTAGAACTGGCTTCAAAGTCCTTTTGAGGGTCCAGAAAGCCGACCCTCAGGGGCTAAAGCCCGCATTTTTAGCGGGTCTTGGCGGCACGGCTGAAGCCGTGCCCTTCCCAAAACCGATTCTTGAAACCACTCGTGGTTGGTGATTGTGGGCAGGCGGGCTGGCCTCCTTCGACTTCACTGAGCACGCGTCCAGCCGGGCGAAGCCCGACCAGGGTTCAGTGGCTGTGCGCTAATTCAGGTCCAGTGGCCGGATGTCCTTCTCGCGAGACTCCCTCGGATTTGGGTGTGCCGGGCGCCTTCGACTGCGAACATGAGACGTTGGCGACGAGCCTCTCGTCCTCTGGACAATTTGCTGAAGAGGGATTTGCAGACTCGCTGGGCGCCTCGTCCGGAGACGAATCTGAATCGGCGCTGAACGGCGATTCCGGTAAGGTTTCCCTGAAGATGAAATCCGGCACAGCGAACAACAGGTCGCTCGCCGCCATCGCAGTCCGAGACCGAGATCCCGTTCGCAACCGGCGTGGGGCTGGCGCGTGCGAACGTTCCCTCGGACCAGCGCCTGCCGCCCCTTCTACCTCCAGTTGAAACTGCACCGTCGCGCTCCCCGCGTTCGCCGCGATGAACACATCGAGTGCCCCACTGATACCTTCAACGCTCGGCACCATGGTCACCAGGCCGTTGCCGTCACTGGCAAGCTGCGCCTGGTACGATCCCAGAATCACCGGCTGCCCGGTTCCCCCGCCGAAGTTGTCGTCGTCGCCGCCATCGTTTCCAGCGTCGGAACTGGGCAGCGCCAGCGTGACCTGAAGCGCGACGCTCACCCCCAGCACCGGATTCGCGGCCGGCGAACCATCCGTTACCCGCAGGACCAGCGGCTGGAAGGGCTGCCCCACGGGCACCGCCTGCGCCGTTCCACTCACTAGTTCCAGTGTCCAGAGCGCCGCCGGTGTGGCAAAGAAGGTGAAGGTCTGGCACGGTGAATTACCCGGGGCGACACAGGCGGTCACCTGCACGTCCGCGCTGTGATTGGCGAGGTGGGCGCTAATGGCCGCGTATCCCGAACTGTTGGTCGTTGCGCTTGCCGCCGACAGTGTCGCGGCGCCCTTCACCAGCTTGAAGTTCACCACCACGCCAGCCAGCGGCACTCCCACGTCGAGCGCCCGCACGGCCAGCGGGACGTCGAGCGTGGCGCCCTGCCCAACCCATTGCGTGGGCACGACCGCAGCCAGGTCCAGGGTTGACGAGGTGGCAACCAGGGTGGCCTGCTGCGACTTCGGGGATTGATACGAGGCCGGCGCCAACAGGGCCGTGATCGTGCTCTGCCCCGTCACCGTCGGAGTCACCATAGTGGACGCCTCTCCCGATTCGTCGCTCAGCACCGAACAGCTCGATCCGCCGTTGCACGCCAAAAGCTGCGTACCGTTGCTGGCGCTCCAGGCAATGGTGGCTCCGTTCACCGGGGTCAGACCATCGGCGGCCACTGCCCGCACACGAATGGGGTTGGCTGCTTGCGCATTTACGGGCGTGGCCGGCTCCAGGCCTTGCAGCAAAAGCAATTGGTCGGAGGCGGAAGCGCCGTAGGTCAGCGCATCCTGCATTTGAGAAAAAGCCCCACTCCCCGGATCGGTGACCACGATCCAAGCCGTCCCATCCTGGGCTTTCGCCGGCAGCGCCGCTACAATCCCGGTGGCCGAAGCCGAAAGAACGCTGCCGCTCCTGCCCCCGGCGCTGACCTGAAGCCCGGGATGGAATCCGATCCCGTCGAGATATACCGGTCCGCCCTGTATTCCGAGCCGCGCCGGCGTGACTTTGTCGGAATAGAGGAGTCTGGCGACGTAAGAATAATCAGGACGTCCGTCGCCGCGGAAATCCGCGATACCCAGGCGAAAATTCCCGCTCCCGGTGAATTGCGCATCGAGCCGGCTCATCCCCGGAATTCCCGTGTTGAAGGCCGAGGGCGTCGCCGCCGGGGCCGGATCGCCGCTCTGGTCGCTGAGCGGCCACATGCCGATGACCGGTGCCAGCTTGGTTTCGGTGGGCTGGCCTTGCTCATCCAGCGCCGTCACCGCTACCGAAGCCGTCCGGTTCGCCTGCGCCGTGAACTGGAACCAGTCGGCGTTGCCGTAGCCCGACATCCACGAGGCCCATCCGCCGCTCGCCGGGAGCTTTGCCGGATTGGCGTAGGTCGCGCCGCTGCCAGGGTGCGCGCTTACCAGTTCGCTTTGCTCCATCCATACGTCTTGGGCCACGTCGGCCCCCAGTTGCACAGTGACCGTCACTGGAGAAAACGCGCCCGAGGGCGCTACCTGGGAGGGAGCATACGGACCGACGCCCTCCGACCAGTTCGCATCTACCGCTTCCACGCTCAGCTGGTACTGGGCGCTGTTGCTTCCGTCGGGAATTTCCAGTCCGGCCAGATCGAAGAAGCCTTCGAGTGCCGGATCATCCGAGCCGAAGCGGTCATAACGCAATCCGTGGGCATCCACGTAGCCGTTGACGATGTTCCCCGCGTTGCCGCGAAAGGCGAAGCCAGAAACCGAAATCGCAACGTACTGCCGCGATGGCTGGCCCCCGGGAGGGATCCAGCGCGCCACCACATTCACTCCCTGCATCGGTTGGAGCGGATTGCCGTTGGCGTCGGTGAAGTACACGCTGCCGTGAATCCTCGCTGTCTGCTGCCCGAATACCTGCTTTCCGGGAAACCCTCCCTGATTGTCTGCCGTCACCGGATACAGGCGGCCCATCGCGGCCCGGTCATCCATCTTGGGGACGGCGGCGTCCGGGTAGCATGCGCTAATCGGCACACAAGCGATGGAATCGTAGTAGTGCATCAGCGGGAAACCCTCAAAGTCATCGTTACCCGGAGGAGGCGGGCCCCCGGTCTGCACGTTGAGGTTGGCTTGCGACCATCCCAGCCCCATGGCGCGGCCCAGCGTGCGCTCCAGCCGGTATTGAACGTCGGGCAACTGCGAGTTGCTGGTTGCGCAGAGGCCATTGATCACCACCAGCGCATGCACGATGCTGCCTGCCGTGCTGAAGTTGTCCGGTCCGCCGTAAACGGCGTTGAAGAAGCAATTGCCCGCATCGCCGGCGCCTGCACCCAGGATCGCGTCGGTGACCGCTCCGTCGTAGTCGTAAACAATCCCGACCGGCGTGGTCAGCGCGGTTGGCTGGATGTCAGCTGGAATCGAATAGGTGCCGTCGGGATATCCGATCACATTCGTTGCATTCACGTCTTCGGCGAGATGTCCCCCTTGCGTGGCGGCGAGTGCGACATAGGGGAGGCTGGTCCACGGGGCGAGCGCGGTTGCCACGAAAGCATCGGCCTGTGCGTTGTTCAGGATCGGGCTCAGGTCTCCCTGATCGGTGTAGTACACCACGCTGCCCTCGGCCCAGATCAGCGGCTGGCCTTTGACTTCTGGATCGTAGCCCGAACCGGCCACGAACGCCGGGCCTCCGGCGTGGCAGGGAGTGCAGATGCACATCAGAAGGGCGGCGACTGCCAGAATTCTCCAGCGCATACTCACTCCTTGCGGGCGCCACGGATGGCCCGCTCCAGTTGACCGAGGCGGATCGCGGTGTCCGGCGCAGACAGCGGCGAAACCGGCAATGCACTTCTCGGGCTGACAACAGGAATGTGGGCAGGGGGGACCACGGTCTCGCCCTTCCCGTTGAGCGCGATCTGGCCAAGCGGCCCGCCCACCGGGCTGGTCAAGCCCAGGCGGCTCGGCGGATACAAGAAGAGCAGAACGCGCTGGCCCGGGCGCAGTGCGCGCTGCCTGGACCATGCGCCCGTCCACTCCCGGATGGTGAGCACTTCACCCTGGCGGACTCCGGCAATCGCTCGATCCACGCGGAACTTCACCTCGACCGTTGGGATTGCCTGATCCTTTGTGGTGGGCGCCTCGGTACCGAGCACAGTTCCGGCGAACACCTTCCCGGCAGCGCGAGAAAGCTGTTTCCACTCCGGCCCCAGGACACGGGCAGCGGCGAGTTGATCCAGTTGTTGTGCGGAGGCGGGGCTCTCCAGGAATATCCAGGCAGAAACCGAGACCAGGACAAAGACGCACATTCTTCTGAACGGGAACATCGGGACACCTCTTCTGGAGGGAATGGGACCGGGAGCGGTCCTGGGAGTGGAATCAGGGTAGCGCGTTATGAATGAGGCCCGATGTGCGCGCGGTCACTAGAGTTTTGTGATGAATTCGGCAGATAAAGCGGGCGCCCGCCAGGGAAAGAGACACTTTTTTCGTATTGACCATGGTCTCTGACCATAGTACTATCTAGAGGGTGGTCCGACATGGAAGAAATTGCCATTTCCAAGTTCAAAGCTACGTGCCTGGCCGTACTGGAGAACGTCCGCAAGACCGGCAAAACGGTTCTGGTGACGCGTTTCGGTGAACCGGTGGCTGAGGTCGTCCCTCCGCATAAGTCCAAGAAGCCGAAGCACTGGGTGGGTTCTCTGGCGGGAACTGGTCAAATCAACGGCGACATCGTTTCTCCTGCCAGCGAGGAAGACGATTGGGAGGCTCTGCGCGGATGAGACTGCTGCTCGACACTCATATTTGGGTGTGGAGCGTGCTTGATCGAGCGCGTCTTTCCACCCGCCTGACTGCCGCACTGGAGAATCCCAGCAATGAGTTGTGGCTTTCCCCCATCTCGTTGTGGGAGGTTCTGACTCTTTGCCAGAAGCAGAGGCTGACTTTGCATCCCAATCCCCAGGCATGGATCACGAATACGCTGGACGCAGTTCCCATGCGGGAAGCTCAGATCACGTACCAGGTGGCGCAAGAAACCGCCCGCGTTCAACTCCCTCATCGCGACCCCGCAGACCGTTTTCTGGTGGCCACTGCGCGTGTGTTCGATCTGACCCTGGTAACCGCCGATGAGCACCTGCTCAAGGCTCGCCAAGTACCAGTCTTGGCAAACCGCTGAAGTCGCGGGTGCCCCACTCATCTCGTTCTTTGCGGTGAGTGGGATTCGAACCACGGAAGCGATCCATCCCAGAGGTCAAATCCCGAAGGGATGGCGGGCCCGCCGCTCAATTCCATCGCGCCTTCGCAGCGCGGCGCAACCCCGGCAGAACCGCCTGCAGATATTCGACGACCGCCTCCAGCCGCTTCGCCTCGGACAACGTCGAGAGCAGTTTCTGCTTGAAGTCCAGGTCCAGCGGCAGCGAACCCGCCAGCAGGAAGGAAAGCCGGTCGGTGTGCTCTTCGGGGCCATCGGCTTGGTTTCCGGCCAGCTTTACGATCTCCGCGTGCAACCGCACTGCCTGTTCGACCAAATGCGCCGCGGGACGGCCCGGTTCGTCCTCCACTACGGCGATTTCCGCCTGCAGAAACGAGCGCTCCTCGTTTACCTGGAGCACCTCAAACCGCTCCACCCCGCGCGTCAGGATGTCCAACCGCCCATCCTCATAGCGCTTGGTCACATCCACAATCTCGGCGGTGCACCCGATCTCGGCCATCCCGTCCGAGGACGCCCGCACCACTCCGAATGGCTTTCTTAGCTCCAGGCACTCGGCGATCATTTCCTTGTAACGCGGTTCGAAGACATGCAGCGGCAGAGGGACACCCGGAAGCAGCACCACATCGAGCGGAAACAGCGGCACCAGCGAACTCACAGCCTCTCCTGTGGCGCGTCTCGATTCTACGCCAGCCCTTGACTTCGCGGCTCACGGCGCGATACAAGGCTCGCCATGGCAATGGAAGGGAAAGTCGTGGTTGTCACCGGCGCCTCTATGGGCATCGGAGAAGCCATCGCCAAAGTGTTTGCCGACGCCGGCGCCAGCGTCGTGCTGCTTTCGCGCGATGCGAGCCGCGCCGAGGCCGCTCGCCATAGGGTCGGCCATACCGAGCGCACCCTTGCCCTGGCCTGCGACGTCCGCCATCGCGAAGAGATCGACCGCGCCCTGGGAATCGTCCTTCACCATTTTGACCGGATCGATGTCTGGGTCAATAACGCCGGGGTGGGCATGCGCGACACGGTTGCCGAAATGGAGATGCCGGTCTGCCGCGAACTTTTCGAGACCAACTTCTTCGGCATGGTCGCCTGCATGCAGGCCGTCGTCCCGGCGATGAAAGAAGAGGGCGGCGGCTCGATCATCAACATCTCCAGCGTCGCCGGACACATTCCGCTGGCTTTCGGCGCTCCCTACTCCGCCAGCAAGTTCGCCATGAACGCCCTGGGCAAGGCCGCGCGGATGGAACTCCAGCGCGATCATATCCACGTGCTCACGGTTTGCCCTGGCTATGTACGCACCGGCTTTGGCGGCAACATGATCGCCTCGCGCAGGGGAAATCTCAGGCCGGAATCCGTCCGCGGCATTACTGCCGAGCGCGTCGCCCGCGCGGCCTATGACGGCTACCGGAAGAGAAAACGCGAAGTGATTGTCCCCTGGACCATGATCCCGGTGGTGAAGCTCTACCAGCTCTGCCCCGGACTGGTCGAGTGGGGGATGGCCAAGGCGATGCGAAGGCTGTAAGGACGCGCTAACTGCCGATTTTCTTGGCTTCTCTGGAGGCGGGGTTTCTCTTGACACCAGGGAGAAGCCGCTGTATTGTCGGCACTCGTAAGGCGAATACTCCGCTTGGAGTACGGCCCGATTGTCTTGGTCCACTACTCTCTTACTTCTACTTTCCCTACACCTTCTATGCGGAGCAATGCTCCTGACTGAGATGTGCCATGTTCATTCATCGTTCTTTCGCATTCGCATCTTTCCTACTGATGATCGTTCTTGGCGCAGCCGCCGGGCGGCCGGGCATCGCCTGGGCGGGTGCGGGATTCCAGCCCGTTTCGCCCGATGACCTCAAGATGACGAGCGAGCCGCTGGCACCGGGAGCGCCCGCGATCATTCTGTTCCGGCAGGTGGACCGGGATGATACTCGCCGCTTTTCCCGCGAGGATGATTACTTTCGCATCAAGATCCTGAGCGAAGAGGGTCGGAAGTATGCCAACGTCGAGATTCCATTCTTGAAGGGAAGGGAGGACGTGGTGAACGTGCGGGCTCGGACCATCAGACCGGACGGCTCGATCGTAGAATTTGCCGTTCAATCCTTCGAAAGGGAACTGGTCAAAGCTAGGGGAGTGAAGTATCTGGCCAAGACATTTACTCTGCCGGACGTGCAGGTTGGGGGCATCATCGAGTACTTCTATACGATGGAGTTTAAGTATAAGGTTCTTGACTCCCATTGGATCCTGAGCACTGAGCTGTTCACCAAGAAAGCGCAATTTTCCTTGAGTCCCTACAAGGGCGACTACTGGGTGCACTCGCTGCGCTTGTCTTGGCGGGGCTTGCCTCTCGGCGCCGAACCGGAAGAGGGGCCCGACCACATCTACCGCATGGAAGCGAGCAACATACCGGCATTCCAGATGGAAGACTACATGCCTCCCCCCAACGAATTGAAAGCGCGGGTGGATTTTATTTATGAGGCGGACCGCGCTGAGAGAGACCAAGAGCGTTATTGGAAGCATGTCGGGCAGCAATGGAACGAGCAATTGGAGAAGTTCATCGACAAACGGAAGGCCATGGAGCGGGCGGTCGCGCAGACTGTTTCGCCGAGCGATCGGCAGGAACTGAAACTGCTAAAGATCTATCGCCGTGTGCAGCAGATCCGGAACACATCGTACGAGCTGCAGAAGACTGAACAGGAAGAAAAGCGGGAAAAGGAAACACTTGCGTATAGCGTGGAGGATGTTTGGAGGCGAGGCTATGGCAACGCCATCGAGTTGACTTGGTTGTTCCTTGGCTTGGCGCGGGCGGCGGGTTTTGAAGCTTACGGATGCTGGGTTCCGGATCGCAGTGAATATTTTTTCAATCCGAAGATGATGCAAAGCGCAAAATTGAATTCCAACGTTGTGCTCGTCAAACTAAATGGGAAAGATCTCTATCTTGACCCTGGGGTGATTTTCACGCCATTCGGCCTGCTGACCTGGTCGGAGACGGGGGTGCAGGGGTTGCGGCTGGATAAGGACGGCGGAACCTGGATTCAGACTACTCTCCCGCAAGCCTCGGAGTCGCAGATCGGGCGCGTGGGAAAGCTAGAACTTTCGGAGTCCGGCGATCTAGAAGGGAAGCTGACCGTCACCTACACCGGACTGGAAGCGATGTACCAGCGGATGGAAGAGCGCCACGCGGACGAAGTGGCGCGCAAGAGGTTCTTGGAGGAGCAGGTGACGTTGCAAATCGGGATGACCGCGTCGGCGGAACTAACCAACAAACCGGACTGGACCAGTTCGGAGACGCCGCTGATTGCGGAGTTCAACTTGAAAATTCCAGGCTGGGCCTCGAATGCCGGCAGGCGGGTGATGATTCCTGCTGCGATCTTCACGGCCGCTGAGAAGGGGCTCTTTGAACACGCCAACCGCGTACACCCAATCTATTTTTCCTACCCGTACGAGAAAGCGGATGACGTGACCATCGAGCTGCCGTCGGGATGGCAAGTGAGCAGTGTGCCACCGCCGCAAAATCAAGATGTGAAAGCGCTCGCTTATAACATGAAGGTTGAACAGAGCCCGGGAATACTGCGGTTGACGAGGAAGTTAACTATCCACGTTTTGCTGGTACAGCAGAAGGACTACGCGACGTTGCGGGATTTCTTTCAGGTGGTGAGGAGCAGCGACGAAGAACAGATTGTCTTGCAGCCAGGT
>JBAVUO010000093.1:0-14052 GCA_049696815.1 Terriglobales bacterium
CCTCCGCCCGCCGCGGCGAGGGCGGGACGCCCTCGCGACAGCCGGCAAGGTGCCGGCGCTACAGTCCGACTGCAGACGGTAATCATCGCGCGGTCACGGTTCTAGCCGCCAGTCTTCTTCAAGAACAGCGCTCCCAGGGGCGGCAAGGACAGGCGCAGCGAGTACGGACGGCCGTGGACCTCGGTCGGCAGGGCTTGGGCGCCGCCCATATTGCCGGCTCCGCTGCCGCCGTACAGGTCGGCGTCGCTGTTGAGCAACTCCTTCCAGTAGCCCGCCGTCGGAACCCCGACCATGTATCCCAGCCGGGGCACGGGCGTGAAGTTGCAAACCACGAGTACCGTATCTTCCGCCGACTTGCCTTTGCGCAGCAGGGAGACCACGCTGGCGGGCGCGTCGGTGCAGTCCACCCACTCGAAGCCCTGCGGATCGTTGTCGAACCAGTGCAGGGCCTCCTCGGTGCGGTAGAGGCGGTTCAGTTGTTCCAGCCAGCTCCGCAGGCCGCGATGCAACGGATACTCGAGCACGTTCCAGTCGAGGCTGCGGTCGTGTGACCACTCGCTATATTGGCCGAACTCTCCGCCCATGAAGAGGAGCTTTTTCCCCGGCTGAGCGTACATGTAGGCGAACAGCAGCCTTAGGTTGGCGAACCTCTGCCATTCGTCGCCAGGCATTTTGCCCATCAGGGAGCCCTTCCCGTGCACGACCTCATCGTGGCTTAAGGGCAGCACGAAGTTTTCATGGAACGAGTAGAGCATGCGGAAGGTCAGCTGGTTATGGTGGTATTGGCGATGAATGGGATCGTTGCGGAAGTACTCAAGCGTGTCGTGCATCCAGCCCATGTCCCACTTCAGGCCGAAGCCGAGGCCGCCGAGATGGGTGGGCCGGGAAACCATGGGATAGGCGGTGGACTCTTCGGCGAAGGTCTGGATGCCGGGATCTTCCTTGTAGGCCTCGAGGTTGAAGCGACGGAGAAAATCGATGGCTTCGAGGTTTTCGCGGCCACCGAACTTGTTGGGGATCCAGTCTCCCGGGTTGCGCGAGTAGTCGAGATAGAGCATGGAAGCGACGGCATCGACGCGCAGGCCGTCGGCGTGATACTTGTCGAGCCAGAACATGGCGCTGGACAGCAGGAAGCTGCGTACCTCGCTGCGTCCGTAATTGAAGATGTGCGTCTTCCAGTCGGGATGGAAGCCCTGCCGGGAATCGGAATGCTCAAACAGGTGGGTGCCGTCGAAGTAAGCGAGGCCGTGGCCGTCGGACGGGAAATGCGAAGGAACCCAGTCGAGGATGACTCCGATCTTGTGCTGGTGCAGGTAGTCCACAAAGTACATGAAATCCTGCGGCGTGCCGTAGCGGGCGGTGGGAGCGAAGTATCCCGTGGTTTGGTATCCCCAGGAGCCGTAGAAAGGGTGCTCCATGATGGGGAGCAACTCGATGTGAGTGAAGCCCAACCGCCCGGCGTAATCGGCCAGCCGGGGCGCGATCTCGCGATAGGTGAGCGGGCGGTTGTGCTCTTCCGCCACCCGCATCCACGAGCCGAGGTGGACCTCATAGATGGCCATGGGGGCATGGAGAGAATTGTGGTTCGCCCGCTGCGCCAGCCAGTCCGAGTCGTTCCAGGAGTAGTCGAGGTCCCAGACCACCGAGGCCGTGCGGGGAGGTTTCTCCATCAGCAGACCGAAGGGATCGGTCTTTTCCGCGCGATGGCCATGGCGGTTGGAGACGATGTAAAACTTGTAGAGCGTCCCTTTCCCCACCCCGGGGATAAAGCCTTCCCAGATGCCTGACGAGCCGCGGGACTCGAGCGGATGGGACTGGCGATCCCAGCCGTTGAAGCTGCCCATCACGAATACCTGGCGGGCATTCGGCGCCCACACACTGAAGACCGTGCCCGGCGTTCCGTTGGCGTCTGCCAGGTGGGCGCCCAGTTTGTCGTAAATGCGGTAGTGGCTGCCCTCGTTGAAAAGATAGAAGTCTTCCTGGGTGAATCGGGAAACGTCGTAACGGACAGCGGAGGCTTCCGGCGTAGTAAGGTTTCGGGTCATAGGTTCGCTACGGCTTCTAGTGTATTCGAATCCCCGAGGATAACGCCCAGCTATGCCATACTAAAAGTTTGCCGATGAGGTAGCTGGAAAGAAAGTCATGGGCCAACTGCGAGTGGTCGTTCTCTGGCACCAGCACCAGCCCTTTTATAAGGATCTGGTCACCGGGCAGTACCGGTTGCCCTGGACGCGGCTGCACGCGCTGAAGGACTACTACGGGATGGTGAAGCTGCTGGAGGAGTTCCCGGGCGTGCACCAGACCTTCAACCTGGTGCCCTCGCTGATCGCCCAGATTCAGGATTACGCTGCGGGCACGGCCCAGGATCCATTCCTCGAGGTGGCGGCGAAACCGGCCAAAGACCTGACCCAGGAGGAGCGGCGGTTCGCGCTGCAATACCTGTTCCAGGCGAACCCGGTCAACCTGATCGGGCGCTATCCGCGCTATCGCGAGCTGTGGCAGAAGTTCCGCAGCGCGGGAGACTCACCGGAACGGGCGGAAAAATACTTTGTCGCGCAGGATTTAACCGACCTCCAGGTGCTCTCGCAGATCGCCTGGTTCGACGAGTATTTTCTGGAGGAGCCGAACGTCCAAGCGCTAGTTCGGAAGGGCCGGCATTACTCGCTTGAAGACCAGCTTTTCGTGATCGCGCGCGAGCGCGAACTGCTGGCGCGGGTCCTGCCCGCGCATGCGGACGCGGTCAAGAAAGGCCTCATCGAAGTTTCCACTTCGCCCTTCTACCACCCCATTCTTCCGCTGCTCTGCGACACCCAAACCGGGGCCGTTTCTTCGCCGGGCTTGGCGCTGCCGCAGCACCGCTATCGGCATCCCGAGGATGCGCGCGAGCAGTTGCAACGCGGCCTCGATCTGCACGAAAAAGTCTTCGGCGTGCGTCCCCGGGGGGTGTGGCCATCGGAGGGGAGTGTTTCCGAGGAGGCGCTGGCCATCGCGCATCGGCTCGGGGTGGAGTGGATGGCGACCGACGAGGGCGTTCTGGGACGCAGCCTGGGGCTGTCATTCTCTCGCGACGGTCACGGCCAGCTGAACTCCGATCTGGCCCACCGCTTATACACGCTCTACCGCTATGAGAACGGCGAAAGCCGAATGAATTTGATTTTCCGCGACCACACGCTCTCCGACCTGATCGGGTTCGTGTACTCGGCAATGCCGCCCCAGGAGGCGGCGAATAACCTCATTCAAAAGATTAAGGAGTCGGCGCAACCGGTGCTGGGCCACGGACAAGACGCCCTGGTTTCGATCATCCTGGATGGCGAAAATGCGTGGGAGTACTACCCGCGCTCGGGACGTGAGTTTCTACGGCGGTTTTACGACGCCCTTGAGAAAAAGGACTCCGGAATTGAAGCGGTCACGGTCAGCGAGGCCATGGCGCGGCACAAGAACATAAGCTATTTGAATTCGCTGGTTCCCGGATCGTGGATCGGAGCGAATTTCAATGTGTGGATTGGCGCGCCGGAAGACAACAAGGCGTGGGATTACCTGTATCACGCGCGCAATTTCTATGCCCAGGCGGCGGCCAGCGCCAACGAAGAGAAACGCAAGCTGGCGTTAGAGGAAATCATGATCGCCGAGGGTAGCGACTGGAACTGGTGGTACGGTCCGGAGCATCACTCGGCCAACGATCGCGATTTCGACGAGCTCTACCGCAAGCACTTGTCCAACGTGTACCAGGCTCTGGGCCGCACCCCTCCCGACTACCTGGCACAGCCTATCATTAGCGGACTCGTCCGGCCCTCCTTCACACCGCAGAGCGCCTATATTCATCCCCGTGTCACCGGCGACATGGTGCGCTATTTCGAGTGGATGGGCGCAGCCTGCTACACCGCAGACCGCCGTTCCAGCGCTATGCATGGCAAGCAGTTCTTGCTGGATGCGGTCTATGCCGGAATTGATGAGCAATATGTGTACGGCCGGTTGGACTTTGCCGGCCGGGTGCCGGAAGGGGCCTTCGAGGTCGTGGTCAACCTGGAGTCGTGGGCGAATCACGCTGCCCGTCCCCGGCGGGAACTACGGCTGGACGCGGTGGTGGAGGCCGGACAGATGCAGTTGTGGAAAGCAACGGGGGAAGAAGAGCAGGCGCTGGCGTCCTCCGCCAACCCGGGAGAAGCCGCGCGAGTGGCCCTGGTCCGCAATTTCGAATTCCGCCTGCCGCTCGTGTGGCTCCTGGCTGCGCCCATCGAAATCGAGAAAGTGCGGGGGCCGCGCAGCCCGGAAGTGCTGACCACCAGGCTGCGCCTGCGCTTCAGCCTCTGGCGCAATCACCTGCCGGTGGACGCTTTGCCGGTGGAGGGATGGATCGAGCTCGAACTGCTGACGGAGGGCGATCTGCAGGCGCTGGGACTGTAAGTAGTTCTCAGTTCCCAGTTCTCAGTTCTCAGAGGCGAAACACTGAGAACTTGGAACTGAGAACTGAGAACTGGTTTACTGCCCCGCACTCGGGCTCATCGTCATCGGGCGGCTCAGCTCCATCACCAGCTCGGTGCCTGCCGGAAGAGTGGCCGAGCGATGCTTGGCGAGCCAGTGCGTCACCGTCGCTCCGGCGCCGATGACTCCTCCGATGAGCAGGCCTTTGCCGCCACCCGCCAGGCCGCCAATCAGCATCCCGCCGCCGGTGCCCATGCCGATCTCAGTAAGATCTTTGCCGTCGCGGCCGGCGCCTTTGAACTGTCCTTCCGTATTGACGTCGGTGCCGTGGCGGGCGTTGGTGTCAACCAGCGTGGCGTTGAGCATGAAGCGCTCGCCGTTGGGCAGCACCAGGTGCTCAGGGAAGATGGCAATTGTGGGTTTGCCCGCGATGCGGCGCGGCTCGCTCGTTTTTGTGACGCGTCCCTGCACGGTAGCGCCAATGGGAATGACCGTTTTGCCGTCCACCACGACAGCCTCGGTAACGCGTGCCTGGAAAGCATCGCCCGCCTTGGAACTGAAAGTCGTGAGTGTGGTTTCGAGTTTCATCTTGACGGCGGTGCCGGTGGGCAGGGAAGTCTGCCCCGAGGCAAAAGCCGCCAGCACGATCAAGGCTGTGAACACTGCTAGTTTCTTCATAGAACCTCCTGAAATCTCAGAACTCTTAGGTTGTAGTGCCGCGCCTCTTGTAGCGCCGGCGTCTCGCCGGCTGTGCGGTGGGCGTCCCCGCCCGCCGCACGATCAACTCCGAATCTCCTTTACCGCCTTGAGCACGTCATTCAGCGGCGCCCGGTCATGCTGGTTCTCGCCGCGATAGATCCAGCGCACCGTCCCGCTGCGATCGATGACCAGGGTGGCGGGATGCGCGATGTTGAGTGCATCGTGCGCGATCAAGTGATGCAAGCCATAAGCCTTCGTCACCGCGCGACCCTGGTCGAGCAAAAAGGGAAACGAAATCGGATGCTTCTCCAGGAAAGTCCCGGGCCTCCATACTCCGTCTCGTTTTTCCGCAGCGATGTACGCCACTTCCGCCCCCGCTGCCTCGATTTCCTGTTTTCGCGACTCCAACTGAGCCATGCGCTTCACGCAGTTCGGTCACCAGGTGCCGCGCAGGAACTCGAGAATCAGCGTGCCGCGCTCCAGCAACCCGGCGAGAGAAAACGTCCCCTCGCGATTCGCCGCGCCCAGAGAAAACTCCGGGGCGCGCGAACGGGTCTCCAGCGTGTCGGTGCGGTCTTTCACCCTGAGGCGACTGTAAGCCAGCCGAAACTGCGGAACAACAAGAGATCGGGCAGGAGAACCATCAAAAGCAACGCCTGGGATTCTCAGCGGGCGAAGTGGGCGCACTGACCGACTCCGGCCGCGTCCGATATAATCGCGGTTTCTAGTCGTAGAGACGCAGCTTGCTGCGTCTCCACCGCGAAATGAGACGCAGCAAGCAGCGTCTCTACATTGGAATTGGAGCCGTGGCGATTCATAACTTATCAACCAACGAAAGGACGCACTCATGCCTATTGCCACAATTTCTGAAATCTGCGGACGCCAGGTGCTCGACTCGCGTGGCAATCCGACCGTAGAAGCGGAAGTATTTCTCGGTGGCGGGGCGAGCGCCCGCGCCATCGTTCCCAGCGGCGCCTCGACCGGCGAGCACGAAGCGGTTGAACTGCGCGACGGCGACAAGAGCCAGTATCTCGGCAAAGGCGTGCGCAAAGCGGTTGCAAACGTCAATTCCGAGATTGCCGACGCCGTCTGTGGCATGGACGCCGCCGACCAGCGCGCGCTCGACGCCAGGATGATCGAGCTCGACGGCACGCCCAACAAAGGGCGCCTTGGCGCTAACGCCATCCTCGCCGTCTCCATGGCCGCCGCCCGCGCCAGCGCACGCGCCTTTGAGCTTCCCCTCTTTCGTTATCTCGGCGGCGCCGCTGCCAACACGCTGCCCGTGCCGATGATGAACATCCTGAACGGCGGTGCCCACGCCGACAACAACGTCGACTTTCAGGAATTCATGGTGATGCCGGTGGGCGCGCCGTCGTTTTCTGAGGCGTTGCGCTGGGGCGTCGAAGTCTTCCACACGCTCAAAGGCGTGCTCAAGAAACGCGGCTACAACACTGCGGTCGGCGACGAAGGCGGCTTCGCGCCCTCGGTGAAGTCGAACGTCGAAGCCATTGAAGTCGTACTGGAAGCCATCCAGCAGGCAGGTTACAAGCCGGGCAAGGAGATCGCCATCGCCCTCGATCCTGCCGCCAGCGAGTTCTATAAGAACGGAAAGTACGTATTCAAGAAATCCGATAAATCCGCAAAGACTTCCAAGGAAATGGTGAAGTATTGGGCGAAGTGGGTGAAGGACTACCCGATTGTCTCGCTCGAAGACGCCTTCGCCGAAGACGACTGGGATGGCTGGGCGCTACAGACCAAGGAGTTGGGCGGAAAGATTCAGCTCGTCGGTGACGACATATTTGTGACCAACATCGAGCGGCTGCAGCAAGGCATTGATAAGGGCGTTGCCAACTCAATCCTGATCAAACTCAACCAGATTGGCACGGTCAGCGAGACGCTGGACGCGATTGACCTCGCCCGCCGCAACGGATACACCTCGGTGATCTCGCACCGCTCCGGAGAAACCGAAGACACGTTCATCGCCGACTTTGCGGTCGCCACCGGCGTCGGCCAGATCAAGACCGGCTCCGCTTCGCGCACCGACCGCATCTCCAAATACAACCAACTGCTGCGGATCGAAGAGCAACTAGGCGGTGCGGCACGGTTTTTGGGGGTGAAGGCGCTGAACTACAAGGGGTGAACGACGGGTGTCTTGCGGTTACGGAGGATTTTGCATGAGAAAGCGCATCGTACTGTCTGCGTTGCTGGTAGGCCTTTTCACCGTGGCTGGGGCACAGACCGCCACCTCGACCCCTGCGGGCGCAGCCTCGAAGGAGGATGTTCAAAGGCTATTCAACGTCATGAGCAACAAGGATCAAATCCGGCACTTGATGGAACAGTTGTTTGCGCAGACGAAGGCCATCAACCGGGAACAGCTCAAGAAGCGGGAACCTCGCATCTCAGAAGAAGACCTTTCCCGAATGGACCGTGAGTCCGACGAATTGGTCCGGAATTTCCCGATTGATGAAATGATGAACGACATGATTCCCGTTTACCAGCGTCATTTCACCAAATCGGACATCGATGGTTTGATCGCGTTCTATTCGTCACCCACGGGACAGAAGTTCCTCCGGGAAATGCCTGCGGTCACAGCCGAAAGCATGCAGGCGGCTTATCCGCGGATCCAAGCAGTCGTTGACGCAGCGCTCAAACGCGCGACGGAGAAAAGCGATTCGCCTCCGCCGAAGTGAGACACCGGAAGCACGGCAAATGCTGTTGCCCCGGACCTGTCAGATCCGAAGAACTAAGGTTAGCGTGCAAACTACCGCTAAAACCCCATCGTGTCGTCCGCCGAGGGCCCATAGGTAGCCGGCACTGGCTTTTCATTCAATCGCAAATAGACGCCGAGCTGCGCGCGGTGGTGCACCAGATGATTCAGGAACATTTGCCGGTACGCCAGAAAGCGTGAGCCATTGAAGATGGGCTTGCCCTGAAAGCTCAGCTTCCAGTTCTGGGTCCAGGCTTCATCCGGTGTGTTCTTGAGCGCGGCGCGAGCCTGGGCTGCGCCTTCATCGAAAGCCTTGACCAGTTGCGCTGCCGACTCGAACGGCACTCGCGCGATCCCTCCGGTGGAAAAATCCAGCTCTGGAGTAGTCAGAATGGTCACGCCGAAACCCGCCAGTTGCGCGATGTGCGGCGCCAGCTTGCTGAGCGGCATCGATTTGGCGTGCGGCGCAAAATCGGCCTTGTCCACCGGAACGCGTTCCAGGGCGGTGTGCGTCTTTTTCATTTCCTCATCGAATTCGAGCAGAAGCAGATCATGGATGGGCACGTCTATCCTCCGAGACAGTATGAGATGCCGGCTCCTGCCGCTGGGACTCAATCTCTGTCTGCATCTTCGATCTCTGCCTGATTTGAAAAGCTTCGTGCCCTCCTATAGATTCTCGTATTACATCTTTTCTCCGTGCCTCTGTGTCTCTGTGGTGAAGAATGGCTAAACCCAAACCTCTCGTCCTCATCATCCTCGACGGCTGGGGATACCGCGCCGAAACCAAGGCCAACGCCATCGCCCTGGCGCGCAAGCCGACCTACGACCGCTTGCTGCGCGAATATCCCAACACGCTCATTCACACCAGCGGGCCGTTCGTCGGGCTGCCCGAAGGGCAGATGGGCAACAGCGAGGTCGGACACCTCAACATTGGCGCCGGCCGCATCGTGCACATGGACATCACCCGCCTCGACCTGATGATCCAGAATGGCGAGTTCTTCTCGCACCCCGTCCTCGTCGGCGCGATGAAGAACGCCCGCGGCGGCAAACTGCATTTGTTCGGCCTGGTGTCCGACGGCGGCGTGCACTCCCGCCAGGAGCACCTCTACGCGCTCCTGAAAATGGCCAAGCAGCAGGGCGTCGATCGCGTCTTCGTGCACGCCTTCATGGATGGGCGCGACACGCTGCCCACCAACGGCGCCGGATATCTCGAACAACTCCAGCAGAAGATGCGCGAATATAACTCAGGCAAAATCGCGACTGTCAATGGCCGCTACTACGCCATGGACCGCGACCGCCGCTGGGAACGCATCGCCAAAGCCTACAGCGCGATGGTTGACGGCAAAGCCGAAGGCGGCACTTACGCGGACGCCGTGCAGGGCATGAAAGAGTCCTACAACAAGGGCGTGACGGATGAATTCGTCGTGCCGTTCGTGTGCACCGACAATCGCGGCCAGCCGCTGGCGAAGATCGCCGACGACGATTCCTGCATCTGCTTCAATTTCCGCGCCGACCGCGTGCGCCAGATCACGCGCGCTCTGTGCCGCAACAGCGGATTGAATCCGCAGGGCGGAAGCGACTTGCCGGGCGCGGTCGAGCTCGACGCCACCCTTCCCCGCGACCGCACGCCCAAAAACCTGAAGTACGTTTGCATGACGCGGTACGACAAAAACTTCAGCCTGCCGGCCGTGATTCCGCCCGAGTCGCTGACGAATATTCTCGCCAATGTCATGGCAGGCCTGAACATGCGCAACCTGCGCGTAGCCGAGACCGAAAAATATGCGCACGTCACTTACTTCTTCAACGGCGGAGTGGAGAAGCCGTTTCCAGGAGAAGATCGAGTGCTGGTGCAGTCGCCGAAGGTTGCCACCTACGATCTGAAGCCGGAGATGAGCGCCGCCGGCATTGCCGAGGCCGTCGTCAAAGCCACCAACGACAGCGCCTTCGACGTCATCATCGTCAACTTCGCCAACGCCGACATGGTCGGACACTCAGGCAAGATCGAGCCGACCATTAAGGCTGTTGAAACGGTCGACGCCTGCCTGGGCGAAATCGAGAAAGCGGTTCGCGCCAAGGGCGGGGCTATGTTGGTCACCGCCGATCACGGCAACGCCGAGATGATGATCGATCCTGCCACCGGCGGCCCGCACACCGCGCATACCACGAACCCGGTGCCGTTCATCCTGATCGCCGAAGACGCAGAGCAGTACATTCTGAAGCCGAACGGCTCGCTGCGCGACATTTCGCCAACGATTCTCGGCATGCTCGGCATCACCGAGCCGAAGGAGATGACCGGGGCGGATCTGCGGACAAGAAAGAGTTAGCGCAGAGAACGTCTAGTGTAACCTCGCAGCCCGCGACTACTGGACCGGCTCACCAGAGCGCAGGCAACTCTTGGCGGTGCCGTCGGTGGAGAATCGCAGAGTACCTAGTTGGTCGATGCAGAACGTGCGCATGCCGGCGTCCGGATCTGCTGGGACTGCGGCGACCTGAAACTCCGTTGCGGGCGGTCCATCGCAGCCAGTTATGGAGAACACGTAGCCATTTTGCTGGCCGCCCGCCAGTTCCGGATCCACCAGCGAGTAAAGCCCGTCCTTGCTACCGAGGTCCACCAATGCGCATGTATATCCGAGCGTGGGATGGCCTTCGGCGTATCTGCTCTCGGCCATCACCAATACGCGGGCCGACATCATAGCCCTGTTCTCATCCTGCTCATTCTGCAGCTTTCGAATGTTTTTCAGATACTCCGGATCAGTCAACGGTGCGTGCAGAGACAAAGTAATCTCGGTTAGCTTCCAGATCTCTTTTTCCTGCTTCAGGGAAAAGAGGAGGCGCGGCACGACCGGCCAGGCCTCGGGTTCCCCGTCTTTATAGGGATGAACTGATAGTTCAATCTCGTCTTGTTCGCCCTGTAGATCGTCGCGCTCGACTGTGACCTCGATTCTGTCGCGGCCGTTGCGATTGTCAGAGATCAGGAGAGCAGGTCCGGTTTCAAAGGTTTCCAGGTGTTCACTCTGCGCTTCAAGTTCCTGCCCTAGAGATGCGATCCGTCCGATCAGCGAGGTGGCGGGATTGTCGCCCTTGCGGACTAAGCTTTGGCGAGCGGCATTGGGCAGGTGCTTCTCAAGTTTGACCGGGTCTCTGGACAGAAACATCTCGAGCAGCGCCTGACGGGCGTTCTGCGGCGGCGGTTGGTTCAATGTCTGACTGTAGAGCGCAGCGGGAAGCAATAGAGCTATGAATGGCAGACAGCAGAAACTGCGCATGACTCTCTCCCTTGGACTGGCCATTATGAGCCGATAGTAGCCATACTTCCATAGGACGCCAAAGCAGAGGCAAAAGTTCCCTCCTGAACGCGGATGAACAAAATGCCGGTCTGCTATGGGACGCCCTGCGTTCGAAAGGCGAACGAGCAACTCCCAGGTGTCCGCAAACGTTGTTTCCGGTTCGCGAGGTCCGTCCGGGTATGATCGTGTAAATGAAGCTCCTTATTTTTGTTCACCATCCCTTCGACCTTTGGACTGCACCTGCATGGTTTCCTGAACGTCTGCGAGGCGAGTTTCCGCAGCTCAATGTCGTTCATCTCCGCGACTACAAACGAGTCGACGACGAGATCGTCGATGCCGAGATTGCCGTGACCTGGTCGGTGCGGCCCCAACAGATCGCGGCGGCGAAGAAGTTGCGCTGGATTCACTCGCCGGCAGCGGCCGTCCATCAGCTGATTTTTCCCGAACTGGTCAACAGCGACATCGTTCTCACCAATGCGCGCGAAGTGCACGGCCCGGTCGTCGCCGAACACGTGATCGCGCTCATCTTCGCGCTCGCCAAGAAAATTCCTGACGCGGTCCGCCTCCAGGAAAAACGCGAATGGGGCCAGCGAAGAATGTGGGATGAACTGCCGCGCGTGCGCGAAGTCGCAGGGGCGACGGTCGGTCTCGTCGGCCTGGGCAGCATCGGACGCGCGGTCGCGAAGAGCGCAAAGGCCCTGGGCATGCGCGTCGTCGCCGTGCGCGAGCATCCGGAGAAGGGAAGCGGAGGCGCCGACGCGGTCTTCGGCCCGGCGCAGATGGACGAGGTTTTCCGCCAAGGCGACTACATCGTTCTAGCCGCGCCGGTCACCAACGCCACAAAAGCCATCGCCAACGCCGAGCGAGTCGCGCTGATGAAGTGCGGGGCCTGCCTGATCAATGTCGGTCGCGGGCCGCTGGTTGATGAAGCTGCGCTGGCCTCCGCTCTGCGAGAAAAGAAGATTGGCGGCGCTGCGCTCGACGTTTTTCCCAAAGAGCCTCTGGCCGCCGATTCGCCGCTGTGGGATATGTCCAACCTGCTGATCACTCCCCACACCGCGGCACTCACCGACAAGTTATGGGATCGGCACTACTCGTTGTTCTCGGAGAACCTACGCCGCTATCTGGCGGGCCAGCCGCTGCTGGGGCTGGTGGACAAACGCAAGGGATATTAGAACTGGTCGATATCTTCCAGAACTGGTTTCACAAATACTTCTTGAGGGTTCAGAAAGGCGACTCTCAGGGGCTAAAGCCTTGATTTGTGGCGGGCTTGGCGGCACGGCTGAAGCCGTGCCCTTCCCAAAACCTATTATTGAGACTAGTTCTGGTAACTAAGGCTTGGTCCCGCTGCTCTGAATCTTTCTGCTGGACAGCCGATGAAAGAGTGGCGTTTAATCCTGCGCATGCAGACCCTCGGCCTATCCGATTCGACCACACGCACTGAGAGTCGTCTCAAAAGCCTGTTTTGGCCTTCGATTGAAAGTGGCGCCGACGTCGACTATCTCGCTGTCCAAGGCTATTGGGTGTGCACGGTGGTGGCAGCCTTGTCATTTGTCGCCGTGTTTGTTACACGCCAGCCAGTACTCGCGGCGGTTACTCTATTGTTTTTCTACTTAGGTGGCGTTGGCGTTCGGGAGCATAGCCGCTACGCGGCGACGGTTGTTTTTGTTTTCTATGTAATCGATGCGCTGTTTTCCCTAAAGTCATTCGTGGCTTCACCCGCAGGCATTGTACTGCGCGTGATCATAACCGCCTTGCTTCTTTCGAATTATCGCGCAACCTGGATCGCAGCGCGCTGGCAAAGCGGCTCGGAACAGGCCGCCTTGCCTCTGCGTCTGAGCGACTCCTGGACGGACAAGTTTGCCGACAGATGGCCGGCTTGGCTTTGGCCCAAAGTGAGAGTCGTGTACTACATTTTCTCTACAGGCCTGTTGCTGTTGGCCAGTCTTGGCCTGGTGATGATAGCGCTTCACCGAGCCCACTGATCGCGCCGCGGATGTAGCTTACCGCGTGTCAATCCCGAACCCCAAAATCGCGTTCACTTCCACCGGCGCATTCCCCCGCATCGCAGGCTGAAACTTCCAGTAGGGCAGCGCGGCCAGAATCTTCGAGGTCGTCTCCGCCGCGCCCGGCTCCAGCACCTTCAGATCTTTCAGAACTCCCGTTCGGTCAAGGATGCAAGTGAAAACGACATGCGTGGGCCGAAGGCCAGCGGGGAGGTCCTTCCGGATTGGCTCGGGCTCGGTCAAGGCTTCTTTCGAGGGCTGCGCAGCAGAAGCCGAGTCGGCATACTGCATCACGGCCGTGCCCAACGAAGTCTCGATGTAAATGGAATAATTGTCGCCCTTCAGCAGGCCATAGTAGTTGAAGACGCCACCTGAACGAGAGGTCGCAACCACGGTGACTCCCGATCTTTTATGTGCGCCGGCCGAAGAGCGTCCCGGCCCCGACGAAGCATCGCCGCCCGGCGCCCCGAAGCTGGGCAGGGTGATCGTGCTGCCGCCCTGCACGGAAACGCCGGGGATCGCGGGAGAATTATTCGTACCCTGACCGGCGCCGCCGGGTCCAGGATAGGGCGAGATTCCACCGCGCGCGTTCGGATCGGAGCCGCGACCGGCGCCTGCCTTTCCCGCGCCCGAGCCTTCGCCTTGCATCCCGCTGCCCGGCCCGTTGCCTTTGCCAATGCCCGCGCCGCCGCCCGAGCCGCCCAAGCCTGTCTTCGCCGTGCCGGTCGGAGACATGGCGAGCGAACCGCGGCTGCCCGAGTTCGGCACTCCGACCTTCGTTCCGGGCTGACTGGAAACGACAATGCCCGAGCCCGACGCACTTCCGCCACTGCTGCTCGGGGGAGCGGCCGCCGTCCCAAGATCGAGCGGGCCGCCACGGCCGGGACCTTTGTTGCCGCGCCCGCTTCCAGAAAGAGCCGTGGCGCCCCCC
>JBAVUO010000094.1:0-28611 GCA_049696815.1 Terriglobales bacterium
CGCTGCGGCTTCTTCTCGCCCTCTAGCCGCTTAATGAGTTCGTCCGTGATCGCGCAACCCGCCAGTTCGCCCGTCTGCATCATCTGCGCGATCTTCGCGGTCGGGACGTAGACATTCGCGATTACCGGGATGTGACCCATACCTTCCCGGACCATGTACTGCTTCAACTCGTACAGCTTGCGCAGGTTGTATCCGAGTTGGGTGATGATGTACTGAGCCCCCGCCGCAACCTTCAGCTGCAGCTTGTAGAACTGCATCCGAAGATCCGGCTCGCGGACCTTGAACGGGTTGACCACGGCGCCGGCGAAGAAATCAAACGGCGTGGTGCGCGCCGGCTTAGTCCCCAGGTTGTACTGCAGACCACTACGCAGTGAGCGAAGCAGCCAGAGAATAAGGACAGAATCCAAATCGTAAACCGGTTTGGACTGGCCGGCGAATCCCTCTTTCTGCGCATCCCCGGTCAGGGCCAGAATGTTTTCGGCGCCCAGGCGCGCGAGGGCGTGAAGGCGTGCCTCCAGCATGGAGCGGTTGCCGTCTTTGCCGGTCAGATGCGCGATCGGCGTGAGGTCGTGCTCACGGACGTAGGCGACAAAAGCGTCAGCCGGCAGCGCAGGATGCCCGCCAGGCAGGTCGGTAAGGCTGATGAACTTGATGCCATCGGGGCACAGTGCTGCATCTTTTACGAAGTCTTCCGCCGCCACGGCACTGTGGTCCCGCCCCAACACGAGTTCGGCCGTGTACACGAACTCGCCGTTCTCCAGTGCCGATCGGAAGACGTTCGAGTTTTGCTGGCTTGCGGCTGCGCTCACTTCGAATCCCCGGAGGTTCGCCAACGTGGCGAAGCCTCGATGAGCCCTGCCTCATTGGAGCAGCGTGCTTGACCTTAAGGCTGTGACGCTTATCACTGCGGCGAAGTCAGAGGAACGTCGAAAGGTGACTGCTGGCCATGCCCGGACTGCACGGAAGCCATATTACTGGAGCTCGTTTCCGTAGGTCGGAACGCCTTGCTGAAGAAGGAAGAGCAGCGCTTGGCCGCGCGCCGACCAGTCGCTTTGCGGGTACTGCGAAGCCAGTTGCTGCGCGATCGCGATCGCCCGGGTTCGGGATTCCCCGGACTTTTTCGGCTGCTCTTCCGTTTTGTAGATTTCGATCAGCGCCGCCTTGCGGGTGGCGGCGTTGTAGAGAGCTTCGGGAGCAGCGGGCGACTGCGGATGTTCCTTCACGTACTTCTCGTAGAACTCGGTTTCCTTTTCCGGGCACTTCGAGGCGCCCTGCCAATCTCCGCAGAGCTTGTTGTCAATCAGGTGGAAGGCGGCGAGATCAGCCCACTTGCTGCCGGGGAACTTTTTTATGACCTGCTTCATCCACTGCTCGTCCATGCCTTCGCGCAAGTAGGCTTCCTTCTCGCGCGCCGAGGGGCGGGACATCACGTCCGCCTTCTCGATCTGCCACTGGATGTCGGCGGCCCGGTACAGCGCCTCTCCCGCCAGCGGAGAGTTGGGAAAGTAGTCGTACACGCGGTAGTAGAGCCGCCGGGCATCGTCGGCAGCGCCGCGGCGGCCGTGGCGACGGCTGGCCTCGTCCTCGGAACTAACCGCCTCGCCAAAAAGGATGCGATCCCCCTGCGGCGTTGAGGTGCGCACCGCGCCTTTGTCCAGGATCCACCCCGTGATCGTCTTCTCTTCTCCCAGCAAGGCCTCGACGTGCAGCCAGTCCCGGCTGGTATCGAGCAGAACCAGTTCGCGGCCTCTTTCAACTTGCCCGAGTTTTGCCGAACTGCTGTCGGGAGACAAGTAGATGACGGCTTCGCGCACCAGTGCGGCGCGCTCCGCCGCGTGCAGAAACGAGGTTCCCAGCACAATCCACGCGATTGCCCACAGCTTTGCAGTCGTTTTCACGTCATTCGACTCCTATCGAGAGTAGGATGCGTCGGGGATGGCCAGGAGCGCAAGACCACCTGCCCAATCCGCATGCAGCACTAAATGTTTCATGTTGACAGAGTGCAACAACTGCTGTACACGATGGATTCTCTTCGTGCCGGATTCTGCTCGGTGAGCAGTGCCATGACCGTAGAAGCGAGGTGGACCACACCACTGGAGGAGCGGATGCAGCAGGCGGAACCGCGGCTGAGTCCCCGGCGCCGTAAGCTGCTGTGGTCGATCGTGGACAGCGCGGAAAACACCTATTATCTCTCCTCGCGCGAACTGGCCCGGCGCTACGGGGTGGACGCAGCCACGATTGTGCGCACCACCCAGGTACTCGGCTATGAGCAGTTCGCGGATTTCATTTCCGACCTGCGCACGCACTTCGTGACCCGGATCACGCCCTATCGAATAATGCGGTCGGCCGCGCGCGAACATCGCAGCGTGGAAGCTCATGTCCAGCACAGCCTGGAGACGGACCGGGCGAATTTCGACGCCATGTGCGAGAACCTGCCCCCGGAGCGCATCGTGGAACTGGCCCGCCGCCTCGACAAAGCCCAGCAAATCGTCGTGGTGGGAGTCGATCTGGCCTATTCGCTGGCCTGGTTCCTCGCCTATGGCTTGTCGTGGCTGGGATTACGGGCGGAGGCGCCCGTGGGCAGCATCGGGAACCTGCAACACCGGGTGCGCACGCTCGGCTCTCGCGATGTGGTGATCGCGGTGAGCTTCGGCCGCTGTCTCCGCGAGTCGGTGGAGGCGGCCCACACCGCCAGGGAGCAGGGTGCCTGGACCTTCGGAATCACGGATGCCGCCAACTCTCCCATCGCGCGCGTCTGCCATGATCACTGGGTCATTCCGGTCACCAATCCCAGCTTCCACGGATCGTATGTGGCTCCCATGGCGGCGTTGAATGCCCTCCAGGTGGCGTACGCGCACGTGCGGTCCAAGCGATCGCTCGAGCGTTTGAAGGAACTGGATCGCGAGGAGGCTGGAGCCGGACGGTGGTACTCCGGCGTTCCGTCCGCACCGGAGAAGGGCCGGACATGAGCCCGGTTAGCGCTCCGCAGAATATCCTCATCCGGGACCTGCGCAGTTTCGAGGACCTCAGCCAACTGAAAGCCGTAGAGAAGGAAGTCTGGGGACTGGCGGACGAAGACGTTTTGCCCCTGACCATGATCATCGCCTGCCATGCAGCGGGCAACATTTTCCTTGGGGCGTTCGACAAGGACAAGTTAGTCGGCTTCGCTCTCGGAATCTTCGGGCAGGAACAGGGGCGCACCACCATTCATTCCCACATGCTGGGGGTGCTCGAGCCTTACAGCCGGCACAACCTGGGCTTCCGCCTGAAGCAGGCGCAGCGCGACCGGGCCCTCGCCCTGGGAGTGCGCGAGATGACCTGGACTTACGATCCGCTGCAGAGCCGCAACGCACACTTCAACTTCGCTAAGCTGGGCATCGTCGCCGATACCTACAAGGTCGATTTTTATGGACCCCAGACTTCCAGCATGCTGCACCAGAACGGCACGGACCGGCTCTGGTCCCGCTGGCTGCTGACCTCGCGCCGGGTGCGGGACCGGCTTTCCGGCAAAGAGGGCCGCGCCGAAACCCTCGATGCCCTGCGCCACCTCGCTCCCCTTGTGCGGTTCAACGGCGACGGGCGCCCGGCCCGGGCGGCGCTGGCGGAATCGCTCGCCCGCCAACGCGTCAGCATCGAAATCCCTGGCGACATTCTGGAGGTCGAACGCACCGACATGGGATTGGCCCGCGAGTGGCGGGTGGCGACGCGTTGGGCATTTACGGAGGCTCTTAAGGCGGGGTTCTTCGTCGCGGAATACTGCCGCTCCATCCGTGGACAGCAGGGGCCAGGTGCGTACCTGTTGGAGAAGGGAAGCGTGAGCGAGTTGGTCGAAGAGTCCTAGAGGAGGAAGATATGACCGTCACCAGACATTGCGCTTGCGATTTACCGCTGTGCCCTCATCCAAGACTCTCGCCTGATGACCCCGTCTGCAAGAACTGGCCCGAAACAAAGGACATATTTTGCAGCGAATGTCGCCAACATAGGCCTGCCGTGCTCATAGAAATGGAAAGAGCTAAGGCTGATTCAAAGTAGCCCACCACCGGGCAGCGGAAATATTTGTATAATCTGGGCGCTCTTTGAAGTGAAAAAGTAGATTCCGGGCAGAACCCCTCGGCCAAAGCACTAGGAGGTTGATATGCGATGGACCACAGCCATCATTTGCATGATGTGCATTACTACCTTAGCATCATCCCAATCCCACGCCGATATGTCTCTTGACCAGCACGAAATCAACCTAGCCGTTATGAGCACAGAGTTGGGCGTCACAATGTATGAAGCTCTTCTCCCGACCATCATTGAGACGTCCGGAACTCCAGTCAATATTCCTCGCGACCTTGATTCGATCAAACAAACCATAGCCAAGCTCAAGAGTAATCTCGACAGTTTCAATGGTGAAACTGGACTGACGCTGATCTATCAAACAACCCAAATGATTCATCAGGCAAACACTTGCATGTTTGTTCCTGTGTCAGCAGTAGCTCAAGATTTTATTAAGCAAGCGAACCCACGTCTTAAAGTAGCGCCATCTCACAAACTGAATGAAACTAGAATGTCGTTAGTTACTAGGTGCTTGGAAGTAGTCAAACAGCTTTCAATAGGTCAGGAACTGTTATTTAGCAGATATGAGTCGTGGGTGCGGAATGCCCAGGCATGCAAAGCGAAAGAGCAAGCGAATCCATGATACTCGTGGCACCCGAGCTCGTGGAGGTTTTGCGCGGGCAGGAATGCCCGCGCCACACACTTACCGCGCCGCCAGCGTCACACTCTGCATGCTCTTGACTGCCCGCATGTACTGCGCGCGCTCGAAGGCGGACGGGTCTGGGCAATGCAGTTGGCTCATGCTGCCCTTCATCTGCTCGACCGATTCGTACTCGTGCGCTTCCATCCAATTCCTCAGGCCCGCCTCAACAGCGCGGAGGTGGTTGGTGCCGTTGCGCAGCAGCGCCGAACAGAGCATGGTCACGTCGGCGCCGACCATGACCAGCTTGATGACGTCTTCGGGTCCGTGAACGCCGCTGGTCGCGGCCAGGCTGGCCTTGACGCGTCCGTGCAGAATGCCGATCCAGGTCAGCGGCAGACGCATGGCTTGCGGAGTGCTCAGCAGCACGTTCGGCTTCAGTTCCAGCGCTTCCAAGTCAATGTCCGGCTGGTAGAAACGATTGAACAGCACCAGTCCGTCGGCGCCGGCCGCATCCATCCGCTTGGCCAGGTTGGCTAGATTGCTGAAAAACGGACTGAGCTTCACGGCCACGGGAATGTGTACCGCCGCTCTTACCGCTCCCACGATGTCGAGGTAGTGCTGCTCGACCTCGGCTGAGTTCACCGCGGGATCGGTCACGATCCAGTAAATGTTGCACTCCACAGCGTCTGCGCCCGCTTCTTCGATTTGCGTCGCGTACTGAATCCATCCGCCGACTGAACTGCCGTTCAGGCTGGCGATGACCGGGATCTTGACCGCTGCTTTGGCCTTGCGAATATGGTCCAGGTACTCATCCGGTCCGAGAAGGAATTCCCCGGGCTGCGGGAAGTAGTTCAGGCTTTCGGGATGGCTCTCCGTTCCGGCGCTGAGAAAATAGTCTAGTTCCTGGCTCTCCTGGCGCAATTGCTCCTCGAACAAAGAATAGAGGACCACGGCTGAAGCGCCCGCATCTTCCAGCCGGCGGATCGTATCGATCTCCTGCGAGAGCGGAGAAGCGGAAGCAACCAGCGGAGTGCGAAGCTGCATTCCAAGGTAGCGGGTCGTCAGGTCGAGCATACGATCTCCTATCTGTAGCGCCGGCATCTTGCCGGCTGTCCCGAGGGCGTCTCGCCCTCGGCACGCGGAGCGGTAAAACCGCCCGGCAACCGTTACGGTCAGTCGCCAGGGGTGACCGCGCTCTTGCGCGCCGCCATGTACTCGTAGAAGCGGTAGCGCACCTCGGCGTCGTGCTGCGCTTCCGCCCACAAGCGCTTGGCGTCTTCCGGCTTGCTCTTGGTCAGCATCTTGAAACGCGTTTCCAGCAGCAGGTAGTCCTGCACCTTGCGGGTGGGCGCCCGTGAGTCGAGCACCAGCGGATTCTCGCCCGCCAGCACGCGCTCCGGGTTGTAGCGGTAGAGCAGCCACTGGCCGGAATCGACCGCCGCCTTCTGGTTCTGCATCGCCGTGGTCATATCAATACCGTGAGCGATGCAGTGGGAATAGGCGATGATGATGCTGGGCCCGTCGTAGGCCTCGGCTTCCAGAAATGCCTTGAGGGTGTGTTCGTCCTTGGCGCCCATGGCCACGCTGGCGGTGTACACGTTGCCGTAGCTCATGGCCATCAGGCCGAGATCCTTCTTGCTGCCGGGCTTGCCGCCTGCCGCGAACTTCGCCACCGCGGCGCGCGGGGTCGCTTTCGACTGCTGTCCTCCGGTGTTGGAGTACACCTCGGTGTCGAGCACCAGCAGGTTGACGTTCTTGCCGCTGGCCAGGACGTGATCCAGGCCACCGTAGCCGATGTCGTAGGCCCAGCCGTCTCCCCCGACGATCCAGACACTCTTCTTCACCAGCATGTCGGCCAGAACCAGAAGCTGCTTAGCCTCGGGCGTGTTGATGGTTTTGAGCTTCTCTTTGAGTTGGGCTACGCGAAGCCGCTGCTCGTAGATGTCGGATTCGTCTTTCTGCACAGAGCTGAGCAGCGCGGTCGCGAGCTCTTCGCCGACGCCGCCCGCGGCCCGCTTGAGCAGTTCGCGGGCGAATTCGGTTTGCTTGTCGATGGAGAGCCGGAAGCCCAGGCCGAATTCCGCATTGTCTTCGAACAGCGAATTCGACCAAGCCGGGCCCCGCCCTTCGGCGTTCTTCGTCCAGGGAGTGGTGGGCAGGTTGCCGCCATAGATCGAAGAGCAGCCGGTGGCGTTGGCCACCAGGGCGCGGTCCCCGAACAGTTGCGACAGCAGCTTCAGGTACGGCGTCTCGCCGCATCCCGAGCAGGCCCCGGAGAACTCGAATAGCGGTTCTTGCACTTGCTGCTGGCGGATGTTTCCCACCTTGATCTTGCGCCGGTCGAGTTCGGGGATCTTCAGGAAGAACTCCCAGTTCTCGCGCTCGGGCAGGCGCAGCGGAGGCTGCGGCGCCATGTTCAGCGCTTTCAGCCGCGTTTCCTGCTTGTTCTTGACCGGGCAGACGTCCACACAAATGCCGCAACCGGTGCAATCTTCGGGAGCGACCTGGATGCTGTACTTCAGGGTCGCCCACTCTTTGTCGCGCGCTTCGGTGGATTTGAAGGTGGTGGGAGCGCCGTTGAGTTGCGTCGAGTCGAACACCTTGATGCGGATCACCGAGTGCGGGCAAACCATGGCGCACTTGCCGCACTGGATGCAGATCTTGGTGTCCCACACGGGAATCTCCAGCGCGATGTTGCGCTTCTCCCACTTGGCGGTTCCGGTGGGGAAGGTGCCGTCGGCCGGGAACGCGCTGACCGGCAGCTCATCGCCGCGGTTCTCGTAGATCGTGCCCAGTACGTTGCGCTCGAAATCGGGCGCGCTGGCGGGGAAAGCCGACGGAATTTCCAGCTTGCTGGTGGCCTTGGCCGGCACTTTCACTTCGTGGAGATGGGCCAGCGTTTCGTCCACCGCCCTCATGTTTTTCTGGACGATGTCTTCGCCCTTGCGTCCGTAGGTGTCGCGAATCGATTGGCGGATCTCTTCGATCGCCTGCTCCCGCGGCAAGACTTTCGAAATGGCAAAGAAGCAGACTTGCAGAATGGTATTCATGCGGCTGCCCATGCCGGTGTCGCGCGCCACGGTGTAGCCGTCAATGACAAAGAACCGCGCTTTCTTGGCGATGAGCTGTTCCTGCACCAGGCGCGGTAAGTGGTCCCAGACCTCCTCGGTGGGGTAGGGGCTGTTCAACAGGAAAGTTCCGCCCTCAACCAGCGCGCTGAGCATGTCGTAACGCTCGAGGAAGATCCACTGGTGGCAGGCGATGAAATTGGCCTTCGATACCAGATACGTGGAGCGAATCGGCTTCGGCCCGAAGCGCAGGTGCGAGACGGTCACCGCCCCGGATTTTTTTGAGTCGTAAACGAAATATCCCTGCGCGTAGTTCTCGGTGTTTTCGCCGATGATCTTGATCGAGTTCTTGTTGGCGCCCACCGTGCCATCGGCGCCCAGGCCGTAGAACAGGGCGCGAACCACATTCTCCGGTTCCGTCGAGAACGACGAGTCGTAATCCAGGCTGGTGTGACCGACGTCGTCGAGGATTCCCACCGTGTAATGCAGTTTCGGCTTGGCTTGGTTCAAATTGTCATAGACGGCCTTTGCCATCGCCGGCGTGAATTCCTTCGAAGACAGTCCGTACCGGCCCCCGGCCACCTCGGCCGATCGCTTGCCCTCGTGCAGCGCGTTAACCACGTCGAGGTACAGAGGTTCGCCGGCCGCTCCGGCTTCCTTGGTGCGGTCCAGGACGGCAATTTTCTTTGCCGTGGCCGGGAGCGCCGCCAGGAAATGCTTCACCGAGAACGGGCGATAGAGCCGCACCTTGAGCAGGCCCACCTTTTCACCGCGCGCGGTCAGCGCTTCCACCGTTTCATGCGCGGCCTCGGCGCCAGAACCCATCATTACCAGGACGCGCTCCGCATCAGGGGCGCCCTCGTAGTCGAACAGGTGGTAGGCGCGGCCCACGATCTTCCCGAACTTGTCCATCACGCCCTGGACCTTCTCCGCGGCCACGTCGTAGTAGGGGTTGATGGTTTCCCGGATCTGGAAGAAAACGTCGGGGTTTTGCGCCGTGCCGCGCAGCACCGGGTGCTCCGGCGAGAGGGCCCGCTGGCGATGCTCGAACACGCGATCCATGTCGATCATGGCGCGCAGGTCATCGTCCGCCAGCATCTCGATCTTGTTGACTTCGTGCGACGTGCGGAAACCGTCGAAGAAATGGAGAAAGGGAATACGCGTCTCCAGCGAGGCGGAATGCGCGATCAGGGCCAGGTCCATCGCCTCCTGCACCGAATTCGAGCAGAGCAAGGCAAAGCCGGTGGTGCGGCAGAACATGACGTCGCTGTGATCGCCGAAGATGGAGAGTGCGTGGCTGGCGACGGTGCGCGCCGAAACATGGAACGCGGTGGGCGTCAGCTCGCCGGCGATCTTGTTCATGTTCGGGATCATCAGCAGCAGGCCCTGCGAGGCTGTGAAGGTCGTCGCCAGGGCCCCGGTCTGCAGGGCGCCATGAACAGCTCCCGAGGCGCCGCCCTCGCTCTGCATCTCCGTGACTTGGGGCACGGTGCCCCAGATGTTGGTCAATCCTTCCGAAGCCCATTGGTCGGCCCACTCCCCCATGTTCGAAGAGGGAGTAATAGGATAGATGGCAATGACTTCATTGACGCGGTAGGCGACAGACGCGACCGCCTCGTTGCCGTCCAAACATTTGAACTTACGCTTCATGATTTCCCCTTCCGAGGTCGCTGGCATGGATAGGAGACGGCAATCCCCCGCCCGAAGGCAGGCCAGCCCGGCCGTCGCTTTCCATCATGACCGAGGGCAGGGGTGGGGTCGGCAACCTGGATCACGCCAGGCTGTGATGAGCATCACAGGGGGTTGTCGGCTGGCCTCCGCCGACCCGGATTTTGCCAGATAGGACAACAGCTTCCAACCTCCTGTCACCGCAATCAGTGATCTGCGTCACTGAACCGCTGCGGCGTTCGTAACAGAATCCCCCCCCAATACCCGGCGCAAGAAATTGCCTATACCTAGGTTCCGGGTGTCGCAGTTCAGCAAGGGAAAGATAAAGATTAGGAGGCAGGGATGCGAGCAAGACACGGTCTGATCGTTGGATTGGCAATTCTGAGTTTGTTGTTTTCCCCTCTCCTGTTGGGCGAAGACGGCTACTCGGCCGCGCCGGCGGCACAAACCTCCACCACCACCGCCCCGGATCCACTGTTGCAACTTCTGGTGAGCAAAGGCGTACTCAACGCCGACGAAGCCCGCTCGCTGACCGGTACTCCAGCCGAGCAAAGAGCGCGGCTGCTCGACCTGCTGCGGCAGAAAGGCGTCTTGAGTGCGACGGACTACGACTCGCTGACCACTCCATCCGCCTCGGCGCAGGTGGCCCCCAATTTGATTGCTTCGACCTCGCCGATTCTGCCCGCGGCCGTTGCCAATCCCCCCGAACCGCAACCGGCGAAGCCGGCGCCGCCGAAATTTATCCCGGCGGTGGCTCCCATCCGCGTCCTGGCGCTCGATCCTCCCAAGCGCGAGGGTCTAATTCCGGACATCAAGATCGGCGCCGTGCGTCTGAAGCCCTACGGCTTCTACAAGACCAGCGTGGTCTATGATTCATCTTCCCCCCGCGGAGATGACTTCCCACTGCCCGGGTTCCTAAACTCGGACACGGGACCCGATGGCGATCCGGCGTTCCACATCAAAGTACGAGCCCTGCGAGTGGGCACCAACTTCGAGTGGTTGGACCCGTCCAGCAGGTTGACCCTCACCGGCAAACTGGAATTCGATTTCGAGGGCAATTTCTCCCGCGTCGACAATCGAAATATCTCTTCCATTCGCAGCAATATGCCCCAGCTCCGCCTGGGCTGGACCCGCCTTGACTACGCCGCAAGCGACAAGGACACGGTCTTTGCCCTATTCGGACAGGATTGGACCCCATTCGGATCGTCCACCCTACCCGCCACCATCGAGACCACGGGCCTTGGTATAGCGTTTGGCTCGCTGTACGAACGCGCACCCCAGATTCGGGGAGGTTTCGTGCACAATTTCGGGGGCCCCAGGACATTTAAGCTGTCCCCCGAGATTGCTGTCGTGCTGCCAGCCTTCGGGAACCTCCCGACGGATGTCGGCAACCAACTCGGCTACGGTGAGCGCCAAGGAACCGATTCCGGCCGTCCAGAGGTGGAAGCGAGGGTGGTCGCCCAGTTTCAACTCGATCCCGCACCTGGCGTTGCACCCGCTCAATTGATTGTGAGTGGTGTGCAAGCACGGCGTGACGCGATTGTCCTCAAGTCCGCGGTGCCGCTCTGTAGCCCCGCCGACGAGGGGTTTTGCAACGCGGGTGGGACGAATTTTCAACTTGCGTTCCCAAGGGGATACAAGGCTTCAAGCGAACGCTACGGCATCTCCGCCGAAGCCCAACTGCCAACCCGCTATGTCACGCTTACAGGAAAGGTCTACCGCGGAGCCGACCTGCGCTTCTTCTTCGCGGGGCAACTGTTCTCGAACTTTAATGATACTTTCGGGATGACCGGTACCGCCGATGCTTCCTCGGTCGACGGATCCTCAGCGGTCGTTTTCGGATTCGACGCGAACGGAAATGCGGTCGTTGCGCCCCAGCGCCCAGTCCGCGGGTATGGCGCGTATGGGGAACTGGGCTTTCCTCTTTCCCGCATATTCCATGCCAATCCGGCAGGAAGAAACGCAGGATGGAGCATGAACTTGCACTGGGGCTACGATGCGGCGGTAGCCTCAGACCTCAGACAACACGCTGAAAAGGGCGGTGGTCGTGCCCGCAGCGATTGGGCCTTTGGAAACCTCCAGTACAAATTGAATCAGTATGTCACCTTCGCCTTTGAGCAGTCGCTCTACACGACCATTGCTATTCCCAATCAGACGACCGGTGTGTTCCCGCGCTTCGCGGGGGAACCCTCGCGCGAAGCCCAAGATCGTCGTTCCGAGTTTGCAACGATCTTTACGTTCTAGCGGTGCCGGACCGGTGTCCTGAAGAGCCGGTCCGATTCGAGTTGTGGTCCATTTGATGAGTCAGCACGCACATCCCGTACGGGAGTTGGTGGTAGTGGAGAAAGACCGACTCCCGGTTCTCATCTCACTTTCTGCAAAGGAGAAAAACTGTGGCTAACGCAAATGTTGCATCCAACCCCGGCACCGATGGCATAAGTCGTTGGTGGCGCGTGGTCGGCGGGATGTCCATGAACCTGGCGCTAGGCTCGCTGTATGCCTGGAGCGTGTTTGTGGCCCCACTGGAGAAAGAATTTAAATGGACGCGGGCTGAAACTTCCAATGTGTTCACCATCGCGGTCGTGGTATTCGCACTCACCTTTATCCTGGCGGGACGGCTGCAGGACAAGTTCGGACCATTTTGGGTCTCCCTGACTGGCGGCATTCTGGTCAGCCTGGGCTTCTTCCTGTGTACCTATACGCACAGCTTGAACTACCTGTATGTGTGCTTCGGAGTGATTGGCGGACTCGGTAACGGATTTGGCTACGCCACGCCTATCCCGGTGATGGCCAAATGGTTTCCGGACAAGCGCGGACTGGCCGTAGGACTGGCCGTGGCCGGATACGGCGGAGGGTCGGCAATCTTTGGTCCGTTGGCCAACTTGACGCTTATTCCCGCTTATGGTGTGCACACCACGTTCATGATCCTGGGGGTGATATTCCTGGTTATGACCGTGTTCGGAGCGTTCCTGCTGCGTAATCCGCCGGCCGGATACAAGCCCGCTGGTTGGGTGCCCGCCCCAGCCGCCAAGTCGGCCGGGACCACCTATGATTTCAGCCCGGGCGAGGTGCTGCACACGCCCGCGTTCTACTTCATGTGGGTTGCTTATGCGTTGGGTTGCTCGGCTGGACTGATGGTGATCAGCCAGCTGGTTCCATTCGCCAAGAGCGTGGGCATCCCGGGCGCGGCGCTGGCCACGATGGGCCTGGTCGTAGGCGCGATTGGCAACGCCGCGGGCCGCATTTTGTCCGGCTGGATGTCGGATGCACTCGGCCGGCTAAACGTGCTGAGGCTCATGATCGCCATCTCGATGATTGCCATGCCCATTCTTTACAAGGTGGGTGGCGCGGTCGCACCGCTGTATGTAACGGTGTTCATCGTGTACTGGTGCTACGGAACGCAGCTGTCGGTGAACGGCTCGACGGCGGCGGATTTCTGGGGTACCAAGAACGCTGGCATCAACTACGGAATGTTGTTCACCGCATGGGGCGTCGCCGGCATCATTGGTCCCAGGATCGCCGGGGTGCTCTTCGACAAGTACAAGAACTACCAGATGGCCTTCTACACGGCGGCGGTTTTGGCGGCGGTTGCCCTGATCTGCGAACTGGCAGCCAAGCGCCCGGCCGTGCCGGCAGGAGGGCTGGCTGGAAGGAAGGTGCCGGCGGCAGCCTAGTTTCAAGAAGACACTGCAGTCCGGCACAACATGTTCCAGCATCATGGGACTTGAACGGGTACGAGGGCGCTCTCAGCCACGAGCGCCCCGCCTCCCTAAGGCCCCGTGAATAAGTTCCTCAACGTCCGATGTGTTGTCGGGCATCCCGCTCGATGTTCGCTCCCAAGAGCCAAGCCAAGCCGTTTACAGGTGAAGACGGCGGTTAGGTCTTCCTGAGATTTGCGGAGTCTGGCTTCTTCGCAGGGTCGCCGACCCTGCAGGATCCGCTGCGTCAGGTGGGCACGCCCAGCTTGGGCAGCAGCCATTGCGTCAGTACCAGCCAGGCGACAAGCGCCAGAACGATGACAAGCCAGTTGTTCATCAGACTACGTTAAACAGGAAATGACGCTGGCCGCAAGGGCAACTTACTTTAGCCCGCCCATCTGACGCTGCTGGCGCATTTCCGCCAGAAACAGTTCCACCGGCGCCTGCGATTTGTGCCGGAATAACTGGACCAGGGAATCCTCGACCTCAGCCGCCGGCCATGCGGGTGCGGCCTGGTTCTCCAACAACGGTTCCATCCCATCTGGTTCAACCTGGAGTTCCGCTGAGTTTTCCCCATTGGCGCGCAGCGTGTCAATCATCCGACGCACGTGTTCGCACTGCGACGCTGTGCTCTGGCTGAATTCCACACCCATTCCGAACTCGGGGTGCATGACTCGCACAGCTCCCTCCGCGTGCAGGTGGAGGTCGCCCGTCCTCATGGAAAGGATGACGCGGGTGCCGGCGGGAAAAGGCGAGTCGGTTTCCAGATAGCAGCCGCCGAGGCTCAGATCGCTGAGACGGCAATTGATGGGCGGATCGTCCTGCTCCGGCTCGGGAAGTTGCCGGTTCAGCCATCGCCGGAGATCGAAGATCTGATCCTCAGCCAAGCCCCTGAACCTGACTCCGGCCTGAAGGCTGGAGCCGCCCCAAGCCACCTCGCCTTCGACCTCCAGCTTCTCGGCCATTCCGGGCAACTCGAGCGTGAAGCGGAGTGGATTCTCATTCACAAAGCGGTCGGCAAACTGAATGGCCATGCCGCCCTCACAGAGATCAATGGTCCGGGCTCGATAGAGATTGGAACTTCTCAAGCCGCGGCATTCGACCGGAAGCTGGACGGCAATGCGCACTTGGCGCCGCCTCTCCCGTTTCATTAAGGCGCGGACCGCGCGGAAACTGGATCGGGCCAGTTCACCGGATAGGGGTTTGTGCAGCACGAAGTGCGCCCCCATTTCAAATCCGCCGCGCATACCTACCGAAGGCTCAACCAGCACGATGGCTACGGCGCGATTGTTGGCGGGAGAAAGCCGCGCGCTCTTCAGCACGCTTCGGGCGTCCTCCACGTGCGAACAGTCCAGAATGATGGCTTCAAATCTCTGCCGCGTCAGTTTCCGGATGGCCGTTTCCGGGGCTGTGCAGTCCTCAACCTCGATTTCCAGATCGCTGAGGACCCGGCGCAGAATCCGCGCTGTCTTCTGGTCGCTGCTCAGCAGTAGAGAACGCAAACTCATGATTCTCGATCCATCTCCGTCGTCTCTGCGTCGTCGCAACGACCCGGAACGCGAGCCCCAATGCCCCTCTCGCAACCCTACTTCTTCCTCTTTGGGGAAGATTGCCGCGATCCGGATCTACAAAACCTAGAGCGCCTAAGACTGACTCTAAGTGTATGAGATTTCACGGTCAACGCCATGGCCCGACGGTTGGGTTACTCTGGTAACCTGCCTGTCCCTTTTGTCTTCACCGGCATGTCTAGCGTTCCTGATTGCACCCAAACCCGGCACGTCCGGGTATTCCGTTGCGACCCGTTAGTCACGTGTGCGGAAGTGGCTGAACAACAAAGGGATAGCAGACACTGGCGAGGAAACTCCTTTTTTCAGTTGACGAGGTCCAAGAAATCTATTATTATCAGTAGTTTCCGAGGGCATCCAGGGCTGTTTGTCACGCTTAGGGGCGTGGCGTGGTTTTTCCCATTCCCCTGATGAATCCCCTGGGTATTTTCTGGAATCAAAGCTGATAAGAGCAGTGTTTCGTTGTAGTTCTTATTCTACGAAGAGGGAATTTTCTTCATGGCCAAGCGACGCGGAAACCCAAACTGGGGGAAGCCCGAACCGATCGGGCCCGTCACCCCCACCATTACCGAGTTCGAGCAGGTTGTGCGCGAGTATAAGCTCTCGCCTGACCAGTACTTGCGCTCCACCCGCCTGCGGGAGTGGGCGCGCCGGAACAAGAACTCCAAATACATCCCCGAGCCATTACTGGAGGCTTGGGGCTTTGAAATCGAATCTACCCTGTAAGCTTGGGTTTGGATTTTCGAGAAGAAGGGTCGCCGTGAGGCGGCCCTTTCTTATTCGCAACCTCGACTCAGTGATCAGTTGTTGTCTCGTCATGGCGTTGAGCCGAGCGCTGAATGCCTGGCTGCGAGCAATCGCGGGTTTAGGTTTGCTCGCAGCTCGCGGCTCCAAGCTCGAAGCTGCTTGAATGCAGACACGTATGCTGGCGAGCATGAAGTTCGGCGGGCCAGAACTCGTGGGGCTGATCGTGGCGGTCAGTTTTGCGGCCGGACTCAACGTCTATGCCACGGTTGCCACGCTGGGGCTGCTGACCCATGCCGGTGTTCTGACGCTTCCTCCGGCGCTGAACCTGCTCACCAGTTGGTGGGTCATCGGCGCCTCCGGCGTGCTGTTTGCGATTGAGTTCTTTGCCGACAAGATTCCCGCATTTGATCTGTTCTGGAATGCGCTTCATACCTTCGTCCGTGTGCCCGTAGCGGCCTTGATCGCCTACGGCGCCACATCCCAGCTTTCACCGGAAAAACAACTGCTTGCGACCCTGGCCGGGGGCGTCATTGCGCTGGCGGCGCACGGGGGAAAGACCGCCGTCCGTGCCGCCGTAACCCCTTCTCCCGAGCCAGTTTCGAACATCTCGCTCAGCCTGGGAGAGGATGCCTTAGCCATTTTTCTGACCTGGTTTGCCACCCAGCACCCGCTCCTGGCCAGTCTGATCGTGCTGGCGTTCCTGATCGCAATCGTAGTTGTGATTCGCTGGGTTGTGCGATCCATCGAGGCCCTGTTTCGCGGGGCCCTGGGAGAAGCAGCAACCTTTGAGGCACGACACTGATGTCCCGTTTTCCGGTGCTAGAATTCTGACACGATGCCTCTCACCGCTCCATTCACCGATGTCGCGACCGCGATCGAGGAGATCCGCGCCGGTCGTATGATCGTCGTCGTGGATGACGAGGACCGCGAGAACGAGGGCGATCTGACGCTGGCGGCCGAAAAAGTCACGCCCGAGGCCATCAATTTCATGGCCAAGCACGGCCGCGGCCTAGTCTGCCTGGCCATGACCGAAGAACGGCTCGCCCACCTGCGCATCGGTCCCATGACCGCCGAGAACACTTCGCAATACGGGACTGCGTTTTGTGAAGCGGTGGACGCGCGCGATGGGGTCACGACCGGCATTTCTGCCTATGATCGGGCGCACACGATTCAGGTTGCCATTGATCCCCGTACCCGGCCCTCCGATCTGGCCCGTCCCGGACATGTGTTTCCGCTGCGGGCACGCAAGGGCGGCGTCCTGGTGCGCGCCGGGCAGACGGAAGCCTCGGTGGATCTGGCTCGCCTGGCTGGCCTGGTTCCGGCCGGGATCATCTGCGAGATCATGAAAGACGACGGCACCATGGCTCGAGTGCCCGACCTGATCGAGTTCTGCCGCGCCCACGAGTTGAAGATGCTGACGGTCGCCGAGCTGATCCGCTACCGCATGCAGAACGAGCGCTACGTGCATCGCGTCGGAGAAGCCATGGTGAACACGCGCTATGGAGAATTTCGCCTGATCGCATACGAAAGTGAGGTGGACGGAGGCGGCTCCCACCTGGCGCTGATCCGCGGCGACATCAGCCAGCCCGATCCTCCGGTGCTGGTCCGCATGCACGCCCACTGCCTGCTGGGAGACGTTTTCGGCGCGACCGGATGCGACTGCCACGAGACCATGCAGGCGTCTCTGCAGGCCATCGCCGAAGCGGGGCGGGGCGCGCTCATCTACCTGCACCAGACCTCGAAGGGGTTCACGGCCGAGAAGATCGGGGAACAGTCCTTCCTCACCTTTCATCGCGAGCGCCGCTTGCCCACGCTTCCCGAGAGTGAGCGAACCACCCAGCGGGAAATCGGTCTGGGCGCGCAGATTCTTTCTGACCTGAACCTGAAACGGATTCGACTGCTGACCAACCACCCGCGCCGGGTGGCGGCGCTGGAAGGATTCGATATCGAGATTGTGGAACAAGTGCCGGTGAGGTTGTCAGTTCCGCAAAAACGTCTGTAGAGACGCGGCTTGCCGCGTCTCAGGCTGCGGAAGATCTCCCGGTCGTATCAGGGTATCGCTTTCAGCGATGCCGAAATGCTCCGAATTCAGATTTCCCTTTAGGGGCTGGCCGACGACAATCGGCTCTTCTGGAACCTGCCTGAGACGCAGCAAGCTGCGTCTCTACGGCTAGAACGGTTTCCGCGGCATGATCTCTTCGTCTTGGATAAAGAACTGCGCCGAGCAGTCGGCCGAGCCGCAGATCACCGGGAGCAGTCCCGCCATCTGCTTGCGGGTGATCAAACCAAGCGTGCCGCACGTGGGGCAGGAGAGTACCGCCCAGTAGGGGTCTTCGTTCTCTCCCACCTGACCCGCGTTTTCCAGGACAAAGACGGTGCCGGGTTCCATTTGTTCGGGAATCCACTCGCTGAGAATGCTTAATTCGCCGATCATCATGCCTCCCGTGTCCCTTACGCTCTCTGGGCCCGGCGCAAAGGCCGGACCCGTTCCGGAACCGCATTTTTCTTGCGGGCCCGGATCTCCGCCCGCACCCGGCGCACCTCGTCGCTGAGGCAGATATCCAGCAGCGGCTGCCGGGCGTTCTTCAGCAGATCGACCACGGCCCGCGCCGAGGTCCGAAGGTAAAGATGAGTGCTGTCGGTCAGCAGGTGGTACTCGGAGGCCCCACTGACCGTGGCCGCGAGGTTGGTGCCGAATTCCTGCTGCAGAAAGCGGATCACCTTGCGCACGCGTTGCAGGGAAAAGCCCCGGCGGCGCAACTGGCAGATGACGGAGATGGTGACCAGTTCGTCCCAGGCGTAGATGCGGCGATGTCCCTGGCGCTCGGGTGCGACGATGCCGCACTCGTCCCACCATTGCAACTGGCGGGCGGTGATCCCGGTGAGGGACATGACTTCGTTCGATGTGAACTGCCCGTGCATTTGCCGCGTCTCCTGTTTCAAACAAACAGCAAGCAAAATGTTTGAAACATTCTAGGCGCGGCCAGGTGCGTCGCAGCAGGCGTTTCCCGTTCCGTACTGTTAACTACGTAGGTTCACGAGACGCCCGAGGGCGGGCGGAGTTGCCTCAGCAAGGAAGGTGGCATTTGTTCGTTTGGCGCTCCGGCATTACCATAGGCACACATAAATCTTTCCCCGGAGCAAGAAGGGTCCATGATCAAGAGAATTTGTTCGGGCACGACCGCGGTCGCGCTGCTGGTGGCATTACTTGCCATTTTCGCCTTCTCTCAGCAAAAGGAGAAGACTCGCAAACCGGATGCCGCAATGATGAGCGCGGCGCCCGCGCCCCAATCCTCCGACAAGGAGAAGGAGGAAAAGAACGAGGGTGATCCGCTGTTCAAGGGGATGAAGTATCGTCCCATTGGTCCGTTCCGCGGCGGGCGGTCCCTGACCGCGTCGGGGATCCCGGGCGATCCTACAACGTACTACTTCGGCGCGACCGGTGGCGGCGTCTGGAAGTCCACCGACGGCGCCAACACCTGGTCTCCGGTCTTCGAGAAAGAAGGTGCCCCCGCGATCGGCAGCCTGGCGGTCGCGTCCTCGGACCCGAACGTGGTTTACGTGGGGACGGGCGAGGCCTGCATTCGCGGAAACATCTCGCACGGCGACGGCGTCTGGAAGTCGGTGGACGCGGGAAAATCCTGGAAGAACATCGGCCTGAAGGACACGCGCGCCATCGGCAAGGTCATCGTCCATCCCCGGAATCCCGACATCGTCTTCGTCGCTGCCTTGGGCCATCCCTTCGGCGCGAACGCGGAGCGCGGCGTCTTCCGTTCCACCGATGGCGGCAAGAACTGGGAGAAGGTCCTATATAAAGACGAAAACACGGGCGCGATTGATGTCGTCTTCGATCCGCAGAACCCCAACATTCTCTTTGCCTCTCTGTGGGAATCGCACCGCACGCCGTGGAGTCTATCGAGCGGCGGGCCGGGGAGCGGCTTGTACCGCTCTTCCGACGGCGGAACCACCTGGAAGCGGCTCGAAGAACATGGGCTTCCGAAGGGCCCCTACGGGCGCATCGGGGTGGCCGTCGCCGCTAACTCCGAACGCGTGTACGCGATCGTCGAGGCCAAAGAGGGCGGGCTGTATCGGTCCGACGATGGCGGCGACACCTGGCAACTGGTCAATGGCAGTCATAGCCTCTATCAGCGCCCCTGGTACTACATGCACGTCATCGCCGATCCGCAGGATACCGACACGGTTTACGTGCTGGACGTAGAGTTCTTCCGCTCCAGCGACGGGGGACGCACATTCAACAAGATCAAGGCTCCCCACGGGGATAATCACGGCTTGTGGATTGATCCGAAAAATCCGCGGCGCATGATCGCCTCCAATGATGGCGGCGTCACGGTCAGCCTGGATGCCGGCAAGACCTGGACCCGCGAGGACAATCAGCCGACGGCGCAGTTCTACCACGTCATCACCGACTCACGCACTCCCTACTACGTGTATGGTTCGCAACAGGACAGCTCCTCCGTCGCCATTGCCAGCCGCAGCGACGAAGGCGCCATCGGACGCGAGGATTGGTATGCAGTCGGGGGCGGGGAAGCGGGATACATTGCGCCCTATCCGCCCGATCCCAACATCGTTTATGCCGGGGAGTACGAAGGAAACATCACGCGGTTTGACCGGCGCACCAACCAGGTCAAGAACATCGCCGTCTGGCCGGAGCTTTCCGATGCGCGTGGCGCCGCCACTCTGGAGCACCGTTTCCAGTGGACGGCTCCCATCGTGATTTCTCCGCACGACCCAAACACCATCTACTACGGCGGCGAGCGCGTCTTCAAGACCACCGACGGCGGAATGCGCTGGGAAGCCATTAGTCCCGACCTGACGCGCAATGACAAGTCCAAACAGCAGGCTTCCGGCGGGCCGATCACGATTGACGACACCGGCACCGAATACTACGACACCGTCTTCTCCATCGCTCCCTCGTCGCTCGCCAAGGGCCTGATCTGGGCCGGCACCGACGACGGCCTGATCCAGGTCACCCGCGATGAAGGGAAGACCTGGAACAACGTCACTCCCAAAGACCTGCCGGAATGGAGCCGGGTCAGCCTGATCGAAGCCTCACCGCACGAGGCCGGGAAGGCGTATGCGGCGATTGACCGCCACCAGAACGACGATCTCGCGCCCTACATCTACAAGACCAGCGACTACGGCAAAACCTGGAGCCGGATCACGACCGGCATTCCGGATGGCGTGTTCGTGCGCGCCGTGCGAGAGGATCCGAAGAAGAAAGGACTGCTTTACGCCGGCACCGAACGGGGCGTCTTCGTCTCCTTCGACGACGGGGCGCACTGGCGCACCATGCAACTCAACCTGCCGATCGTGCCCGTTCACGACCTGGTCATTAAGAACGACGATTTGGTTTTGGCCACGCACGGGCGGTCGTTCTGGATCCTGGACGACGTCTCTCCCCTACGCCAGTTCGCTGACGGGGTTGCGAACGAGGACGTTCACCTCTACCAGCCGGCCACCGCTTACCGCGTGCACACCGGCGAAGCCCCGAAGCGGGCAGTTTTCGCCGGTCAGAATCCGCCCAATGGAGCGGTGATTTACTACTACCTGAAGCAGGCTCCGAAGCAGGAAGTCAAAGTCGAAATCTTGGACGCGTCGGGCAACGTGATCCGCGATTACTCCAGCCAGAAGGCCGAGCCGCTAGAGGAGCCGCTCGATCCCGACGACAAGAAGCCGGAGAAGGAAATCAAACCCGAAGCCGGGCTCAATCGCTTTGTCTGGGATTTGCGCTACCAGGGGGCGAACCGTGTTCCCGGCTACTATCTCTGGGAGTACAGTGACGGTGCCCGCGGACCGCTCGCTCTTCCCGGCAATTACCAGGTTCGACTCACGGCCGGAGGCAAGAGCCAGACCATGCCGCTGGAAGTGAAGCTCGATCCGCGGGTCAATGTGTCCCAAGCCGACCTGGAGAAGCAGTACAAGCTGCAGCTTGAACTGCGCGACCAGCTCAGCGGCGTTTACGACGCGGTGAACCAGATTCAGGACGTGCGCGAGCAGTTGGGTGCGCTTAAGAAGCGCCTCGGTCCGGGTACATCGTCGAAACCACTGCTGGAGGCAGCCGAGGGTCTCGACGCTAGGCTGGTGGCGGCGCGCGATCCGCTGATCAACGTGAAGATCAGCGCCAACGAGGATTCGCTCGCCTACCCGCCCGGCCTTGACGGCAAGCTGGCGTTCCTGGCCCTATCGGTCGCCGGCTTCTCCGACTCGGCGCCGACCGAATCTCAGTACCAGGAATTCGACCGGCTGAAGAAGCTGACCGCTGACTTGCTGGCGCACTGGGACCAGGTTCGGAACACCGACATTGCCGCCTTTCAAAAGCTGGCCGCCGAGCAGGGCATTCATGCGATCTACGTGCCGGATGTGAAGAGCGAGCGGGTCCAGGGAGGCGGTGAGGAAGAGCGATAAAGCTGGGGCGGGTTCGCCCGCCCTGCATGTTAGAATCCACCCTTAATCAAAAAAGCATGCTATTTCTGAGGCATTTGCAGCATCCAATCTGGAGCGTGGTGACTTTTCCCGGCAACCAATCTGCTTGCTCCAGAGTCCAAGGCCCAGTGCTGATCGGATTATTGTGTGTCGCACTCGCCCTGCAGGGAGCTCATGTGTGCCCCTATGCGCAGCACTCCGCGCCTGGGGTGCAGAACGCACTCTGCTCGGCGTCTACGGTCTGCTCCGTCTGCGCGGTCGCCGGCTCGCTGTTGATCGCTGTGTCCTTCGCTCTTCTTCTACTGCTTCCGAATGGCTCCCGGCCCTGGTTCGCTTCGCTACCGGCAAGGCCTTTCTGGCGCGTGGAACGGTTGTACGTCCGCCCTCCTCCACTTTTCTGAAGCCTTTCCGTTGCAGGCTCGAAGCAAGCCTGCCATCTCTTCAAGTTCTCACGTGCAGGAGCCAGGAATGAAACTGTTGACGTGGTTTTGTGTATTCGTTTTATGGGCATCGGGATTGGCGTCCGCCCAGCAGGGGAGCACCCCTTCTTCGGACGAAAACGCCGCCGCGCTGGAGCAGAAGATTCGCGACCTCGAAGATCGCCTGATCGCGCTCGAAGGACAGGTGCGGACGCTGAAGAACGCCCAAACAGCGCCGGCAGCGAGCCCCGGCGCGCCCGCCGCCGGTGAGGCGGCCAATCCCGCCCTGGCGCCGCAGGAAGGCATGGTTGCCGCGCAGGAGCCGGTGACCCTGGGCGGCGCGGGAGGTTCAGCGGCCAAGGCGCTGAATCCCGACATCAGCATGATCGGCGATTTCGTCGGCGTGGCTGGGGGCAACTCCATCCGCCCGTCGCCGTCGCTCGAGATGCATGAATCCGAACTGGGCGTTCAGGCGATCATCGATCCCTACGCCCGCGGCGATTTCTTCCTCACCTTCGGGGAAACCGGAGTCGGTGTCGAGGAAGGATACATCACGTTCACCGCGCTGCCCGGTAGCCTGGTGGCCCGCGTCGGCAAGATGCGCTCGGCCTTCGGCAAAGTCAACGGGATGCATAATCACGTGCTGCCCTTCGTGGACCGTCCGCTGGTTTCGCAGAACCTGGTGGGTGGCGAGGACGGCATCGACGACGCCGGCTTCTCGGTTGAGCGTATCATCCCGTTCCCCAAAGGCATCTTCTTGTCTGCGACCGGCCAGTTGTTCCGAGGAGACTCGGGCTCGGGCGATGAACTCGTGTTCCAGTCCCATAGCAAGAGCGATGTGAGCACCGTGGAGCATTTGCGCGCCTACAAAGACCTCTCCGAGTCCACCAACGTCGATCTTGGACTCTCCTATGCCCGCGGACATAACGAACTAGGCTCCAATTTCATCACCAGTCTCTACGGGCTGGACGCGACGCTGCGCTGGAAGCCTCTGCGCCGCGCCATTTACCACTCGTTCGTGGCCCGCAGCGAATTCATCTGGAGCCAGCGGCAGCAGTTGCCGGCCGAGCAGCGCGCTTTTGGAATGTATGCTTCCGGAGAGTACCAGTTCCATCGCCGCTGGTTTGTGGGCGGGCGCTATGACTGGTCGGACCGCTCGCGTCAGGCGGACCTGACCGACAAAGGCGGGTCGGTGATCCTTACCTACTGGCCGAGCGAATTCAGCCAGATTCGGGGACAATATCGCTTTACCGATTATGCCGGAAATCACAAGACGAACGAGCTTCTGCTGCAGGTTCTGTTCTCACTGGGAGCGCACGGCGCGCATCCCTTCTAGGAGATTCGATGAATAGCGTTTTCTCAAGATTTGGATTTTTGCTGATGATGGCGGCCGTGCTGGCGGTCAGTTTGTTTTCTCCCGCCGCCGCGGCGGCCAAGAAGTTGAATGTGGTAACGGCCACCACCGATCTGGCGGCTTTAGCGCAGGAAGTGGGCGGTGACAGGATCAGTGTCGAATCCATCGCCAGGGGCTACCAGGACCCCCACTTCGTCGAGGCCAAACCAAGTTTCTTGCTGAAACTGCGTCAGGCCGATCTGCTCGTGGTCGTCGGCCTGCAACTGGAAATCGGTTGGCTGCCACCGCTCATCACACAGAGTGGCAACTCCCGCATCCAGGTCGGCGCCAACGGATATTTGGATGCTTCCCAGTTCGCCGAGATCCTCGAGATCCCGCAAGGCTCGATTACGCGCGCCATGGGCGATGTGCACCCGCTCGGCAATCCCCACTACTGGCTCGATCCCGACAACGGACGCCGCGTCGCCAAGGGTATCGCAGCGAAGTTGGCAGAGATGGATCCGGGGGACGCGGCCTACTTCCAGCAGCGCTTCCAGGATTTTGACCGGCGCTTGACCGAGGCCGACAAGAAGTGGCAAGCCGACATGAAACCCTTCCGCGGCCGCAAAATGGTCACTTACCACAACTCGGCCCCCAACCTCGCGAAACATTTTGGGCTCCAAGTGGTGGGCTTCGTCGAGCCGCGGCCGGGCATTCCTCCGACTCCCAGCCACACCTTCGATGTCGTCAACATGATGAAACGCGACAACGTCAAGGTCATCATGGTCGAGCCGTACTTCGACCGCAAAACGCCGGATTCCATTGCCCGCGATGCCGGCGGAACGGTGGTCGAATATTTACCCTCCGTCGGCGGGGCGAAAGAGGTCACCACCTACTTCCAGCTCTTCGATTACGATATTGCGCTGCTGACCAAGGCGTTTCAGGGGAGTCACTAGTTCAGAAGGAGCCGCATGGACATTCTGCCATTCTTACTCTGGCCTTTCATAGCCAGCCTAATCTTGACCGGAATCCACGCTTATCTCGGCGTGCACGTGGTGGAGCGTGGCGTGATTTTTGTCGACCTGGCCTTGGCCCAAATTGCCGCCCTGGGCGCCGTGATCGCCATCCTGATCGGGATGGATCCCCACGGGCGCGGCGCCTACTTCCTCAGCCTCGGGTTTACCTTCCTCGGAGCCGGCATTTTCGCTCTGGCGCGTACCCGCCGCGGACACATTCCGCAGGAAGCATTCATCGGCATTGCCTATGCCGTCGCCTCGGCGACCGCGATTCTGGCCATGAGCAAGGCGACCGGCGAAACCGAACACCTGAAAGACATGCTGGTGGGCAATATCCTCGCCGTTTCCAGACCGGAAGTTCTCAAAACCGCGTTGCTCTATGGCGCCATCGGTGTCTTTCATTACATCTTTCGTAAAAAGTTCTTGCTGATCTCCACCGACACGGCGCGGGCCGAGGCCAGCGGCCTCAACATTCGCTTTTGGGACTTTCTGTTTTACGCCTCGTTTGGTTTCGTCGTGACTTCCTCGGTCGCGATTGCGGGCGTGCTCCTGGTGTTCTGTTACCTGATCGTGCCCTCGGTGGGCGCCATGCTGTTCGCCGACAAGATCGGCCGGCGTCTGGCCATCGGTTGGACCATGGGCACCCTAGTCTCCGCGCTCGGCGTGTACTTTTCGGTTCTGCTCGATCTACCCACGGGCGCCACGATTGTCTGCACCTTCGGTGGAGTGCTGATTCTGATGTTCCTGGTGCATTTGCTGTTCTTCCACGGCGGGCACGCGCACGCTCTCGAGGGAGCCAGGTCGGCGGAGAAGCCGCAAGAGAAGGTTCTGCAGGCCCGGCACTAACCGGCTGGAAACGTTCGTGAGAGGGTCGGCAAGAGATGAGCAGTCCAACTACAGCGAAGAGAATAAGCCCCATGCTGGCGGTCGCCAACATGGAGGAAACGATTGCGTTTTACCAGGACGTGCTTGGATTCATCCCAACCATGAAATCGCCGGAGTATTCCATCGTGGAACGTGACGGCCAGACCATCCACTTCATGATGGCTGCATCGGAGGAGGTCCTGAAGTGTGTTCGGGGGCATACCGAGATATACATTGAAATGGTTGGGATCCATGCTCTGTGGGAGCATGTGAAAACGTTCAAGAATCGCTACAAAATCAAGGATCTATTCGACCGGGATTACGGGATGACTGAGTTCCACATTGGAGATCCCAACGGGTGCCTGGTATTTGTCGGTGAGCCGACCTCCAAGTGAACCAGTCGGCTCAAACCGTTCGACGGCCAGACACCGGGGCGACGTGTCAGAATCGCGGACGTCGAACACTGGTCACCGCAAGGCAGGCCCTCCTGATACCCAAGATCTTTAGGAGATGGCCTAAATGAACATCTCGTCTTGCGGCACTCCCATGCCGTTGCGCGGCTGGCGGCGCTTCTGGCCGAGGAAGACTTCTACTCCCGTGCTGATCGCGTTCATCAGGCCCGAGACCTGCCGCAGCGGAGAAACCACGGTCTTATGCACCACTTCGCTGGTCTCTTCGACCCGGTCCATGGTCCGGTTCAGCAGTTCATCGGCGCGGATCACCTGCAGGCGCGCCCGGTCGAGCACGTCGCTGAGCGTGGCGTCCAAGCGGCCCAGTTGGGTGCGCATGATGCCGGTCGATTCCTGAAGGTTGGTGGCCACGGCCTCGATCTTCGGACGCAGTTCCACTAGCATGCCCTGCGCTGTGGTCAGCGTGGGCAGCACCTTGTCTCGCATCTCGGTGGCGAGCGCCTCCATCTTCGCCGAGGTCTTGCGGACCGAAAGATAGAGGCCGACAAGGATTCCGGCCTGGATCACGACGGCAAACGCCGTGAGCGCGATGAAGGCAGTGAGCAGATTGTTATCCATGGCCACTCCAGCCGGTCATCCGGCCTTGCTTAGACGTTCTTGGGCGCTCCCGTTTCCGCAGTGGTCGTCTCCTTGTAGGCTTGACGTCCGGCGTCGTAGGCGTTGCGGAATTGCTCTTTCTGCTGGTTCAGCACATCCCGCCCACGATCAATCCAGTCTCCCGCCTGTTCGCGCGCCCGGCGAGCTTGCTGGCGCACTCTCTCCTGGCCTTCTTCCGCTTTGGAACGAAGCACTTCGCGTGTCTCTTCTCCGGAGCGCGGCGCATACAACACACCCACGACCGCTCCCACTCCAAGACCCGCAAGAAACCACAAAAAGCTGTTGCCGCTACGGTCCGACATGATTGTCCTCCTCACGTCTCAACATATCGGATGTTAGCACCCGGGTATGTGAAAGACAATTCACCCCCGGCCAGCGGGCCCTTGTACAGAGCGGCCCAAAAGCGCAGAATGAACCTTCCCAGGAGGCTCCTTGTCCGACCGCAAATATCGTCAGCGCGGATACCAGGATTCCGGCGCCGACACGCCGAAGAAGCCGGCGCAGCCGGCCCCCAGGAAGGACAACACCTTCGGGCCGCGGCCGCTCAACATGCCCGGCACGCGCACCGTCTCCCGCTGCGCCCAGTGCGGCACTCTGCTGCAGGCTCTTGCCGAACCGGTCGGCCAGTGCCCCAAGTGCGGTTTCGAACTGCACTCCTGCAAGCAATGCGAGCACTTTGATCCCTCGAGCCGTTTCGAATGTAACCAGCCGGTTCCCGACCGGATCTCGCCCAAGGACAAGCGCAACGATTGTCCCCTCTATTCCATGCGCGTGATGTTCGAGAAGGAAACCTCCAGCCAGGGCACCCAGCGTCCGAATGACGCGCGGCAGGCATTCGAAAATCTCTTCAAGAAATAACCTTCCTATACTCTTACGGCTTCTGCGTCGGCCGGAGGACGATCTCGCTGGCGAACGATTGCGGCGCCTGGGTGACGATCATGGCGACCGCGTGAGCCACATCGTCCGGTTGGAGCATCTTTTCCGCGCTCTTCCCTGGATGCGGGCTGAATTCGGTATGCGTTGAACCCGGGCAAATCACCGAGACGCGAATGTTATAGACTCTCAGTTCTTCCGCAACGGAATAGCTCAACCCATTCAATCCCCATTTCGAGGCAGCATACGCCGCACCATTGGGAAGCGCATTTTTCCCGGCGATCGACGAAATATTGATAATGTGGCCTCCGCGTGCGCGGATCATGAGCGGCGCAAAGCTCCGGATGCAGTAGTACGCACCTCGCAGATTGGTGTTTAGCACCTGGTCCCAAACGTCCGGTGCGAGTTGGTGCAAGGGTCCACCGGAACCGCCGATTCCTGCGTTATTGACGAGGATATCCACGCGACCGAAGGTGCGCTCGACTCGTTCCGCCAGCGATTCCACCGAACGCAGGTCGCTGACGTCGCATTCCACGACGGAGCTTTGACCGCCCGCGTCCTGGATGGCTGCGGCAGTGGCTTCGAGCGGCTCCCGCCTGCGTCCGCACACCACGGCCCGGGCGCCGAGAGCGGCTAAGGTATGAGCGGTGGCGGCGCCGATGCCCCGACCGGCTCCGGTCACAACGGCGACTTGCCCGGACAACAACGGATTTTCCAGATTTTTCATCGGTATGGCTCCTGCCCATGAATTTCCCATTTTGGATACCGGCAAGGAAGTCCGCGTCATTCATCCCCCGCTGCCTCTCGCCGCATCGAATCGATGAAGGGGCCTAGCGTGAGCAACGCGCTTGCCTTAGCGGGAGTACATCCTTATAATCCGCTCACCGGACGAATCTTAAGCCGCGGTCTATCTTACAAGCGGCCCACGATGTACGGGACCATTCTCATGGACACAAGGGGTTCATGGTCGAAACCCGGCGATGAGCTTGGGTCTGTCCGGGCAGAATGTCAATCCCAGCTTCCCCGAAGAGTTAAGGAGCCACAGGCATGAAGAAGATTCTTCTCGCGATCGTGCTGGCAGCCACCGCAGCCTCCGTCGCTCAAACCGCTTCCCCGCCCAGCCCGCCGGCCGCGGCGCCGCCGGCCGAACCGCCGCAAGCTGCGGCGC
>JBAVUO010000095.1:0-29064 GCA_049696815.1 Terriglobales bacterium
CCTCCCCCCTCTCCCCCGATCTTTTGGAATCATGGAGATACACCTAGACACTTCAAATCATCTTGCCCGTACAGGTCGTAACCCGCCAGACGATGCTCATGTCCCCAGAACCACAGCACCGGGCGCCTCACTCCTGCCTGCCAAAGCTGCTGCGCCGGCTTGCGATACTCTTCCTGGAAACCCGAGTAGTACTGGTGGTGCGAGAGGATGACCAGCCCTCGCTTGTCTTGGTCGGGAGCGACCACTTGGGTAAGCCACTCCATCTGGGCGTCCGGTAGCCGGCAGTCTCCGCCAACACGCGGAATCCGGTTGATGAGCGGGATATGAGCGAGGATGGGAATGCCTATGGAGTTATAGCCGGTGTCGATGGCTACGATCCGCCAGTGCGAATTCTGCAGGCAGAAGAAGCTGGTCTGCTGGCCTTCCATGCTGTCGGCGGCGCCCCGCAATCCGAGCCGGGGCAGAAACAGGTCGAAATACGCGGTCCCGTTGGCATACATTTCATGATTTCCGTTGAGCGCGAAGCTGCCTCGCGTTCCTATCGGCCAGGTTAGGGGATCGTAGTTATTGCGCGGATTCCTTACGCCCAGGCAGTTCTCCATCACTTCCGGCGGATCGCCCACGTAGTACACGTCGCCGACGTGGATGGTGAAATGCGGCGCGAACTCCAGCATCCGCGTGGCTACGCTTTCCGCTTCCTCGGTCCCAGTCGCCCAATCGCCGGCCAGGGCGATTCGAACATTTTCTGCGCCCTTTTCATCGAGCAAATCGTAGATCGCGCGCTGCGGTGAGGCGGTGTACGCGGGAAAGGGATGCTTCTTCTTGAATACGTAAGCGAGGTAATGCTTTGCCCACTCCCAAAGCGCGGAGGGGGAAAACATCCAAAGCGGCGGGTGGTTCGGCGGAGAAGCCGCTTCCGCCGACCGGTACAGATCTGACAAACCTGCCGACCGCGGCAGGCCTTTTAGGTCGCCAAACAGCCGCTTCTGCTGGCCCGGGCCCGCGGATGCGGAACCGCCCCCGCCATTGCCTTGGCTCCTGCGGGACGATATGGCCATCAGGCTGAGAAATCCCGCAAGCAGTTTCGCGAGAATCTTCACTGTGTCGCTCACTCTTGATCTCCGATGCTGGGCTTACGCGCGGCTCCCCGAGGAGCACCCCTTTACGGATCAATCGGCCGTGGCGCTGGAAATTCCGAGGTTGTCTTTCAGGGAAGTCTTGCTGGGGAATTCCCCGGTGTCAACCGGAAAATTTCGGCAGGCAGAGCAGGAAAACCCACATCCGGCAATCAGAAAGGCCGCCTCGCGGCGGCCCTTGTTTGCCAGAAGCTAGTAGCTAGAAGCCAGCAGCTTAGTCTCCCGCCACCGGCTCGCCGATTTCCTCGACCTGCTTCTCGGCTCCGTTGCCGTTGGAATGGCCGTTACCGTTCGTGCCATGGCCATTCGTTCCGTTGCCGTTCGCCGGAGCGATGGCGCCGATCGGAATGAACCCGGCATCGTTCGAGGTCGCGGGCGTCTCTTTCAGGACAACTTCCCGATAGAGCTGGGCCATGCGCGCGTCGTAGGCCGCGTCGTTCTTTTCCGGTCCGCGCTGCGCGGCCAGCTTCGCATCTCGCGCCCGGGTCTTCTCTTCGCGCGCCGTCTTCGCGATCCCCAGCTTGTCGAGATCGTGCTGCACTTCGTTGGTGACAATGTTCTCGCGCAGATAAAGGGCGTGTTCATTATCCTCGAGATTGACCTTCTTGCCGCCGGCGAAGATCTCGTGACGCCCGTGCTCTTCGTACCACTTGGTGAGCGTGGCCGTCATGTGCATCTTCTCGATGATGTTCCGCCAGCCCACGCCCGTGTTGTAGGCGCAGAAACTGATCTCGCCTTCCTGCGTGGCGTACGGAATGATGCACTGCTCGGTGCGCCGGAAGTCGTAGTTGAACAAATCCTGGAACCACATGCCGGCGACGAATAGGAAGTTCCAGCGATCGTTGCGCCGCTTCATCACGTCGTCAATCGTGCGGTCCGGACCCACCTTGCCGTAGTCCTTGCCGGTCGCGTTGAAGTTCTTGTCGAACTTCTTCAGCAGATCCATCATCTTGAAGTGCGTCGGCGACTGGAACGGATCGTAGTTCTTCATCAGGCACAGGGCCATGCCGACAATAGTCCAGAACTTAGACCGAGCCGCATCATTAACCTTAGCAATATCTTTCGCGAGCTGATCACCCTTAAGAAACGCCGTAACCGGCACCGCCTCCTTAGTCTCCTTGTCGATCATGATAGCCATCCCAGTCCCGCAATTCGGATGACAACCGCAGGATAGCTGGCCCCAGTCGTTGTTTTTGTCTTCGGCGTGCATTAGGTCGGCCCAGTCGCTGAAGGTGGACATGAAGCTGATGGGGAACCAGTCGCGGGCGGGCTCGCCTAGGCCGGTCTGATTTTTTACGTCGTGGGCGAGGTGGGCTAGGGTGTAACGCTGCGCCTTGCGGCGGTCGTCGGTGATGGCTTCGTCTCGGCCGGTGAAGCTTACGGGTTGGAAGCTGAGGAAGCCGATCTTCTTGGGATTGTCGAGGGCGAACTGGATGATGCGTCCTACCTGCTCGTTGTTGATGCCGTTCAGGATGGTGATGACCGGCACGATTTCGATACCGGCGCGATGCAGGTTGTCGATCGCTTTCAGCTTCACGTCGAACAGGTTGCCGACCGCGCGGTGCGCGTTGGCGGCGTTGCCGATGCCGTCGAACTGCAGGTAGGCGTAGCGCACGCCGGCTTCCGCGGCTTGCTGCGCGAACTCGAAGCTCTTGGCGAACTCAATGCCGTTGGTCGCCGCCTGCACGCTGTTGTATCCGACTTTGCGGGCGTAGCGCACGGCATCGAGGAAGTAGGGCGAGAGCGTGGGTTCGCCGCCGGAGAACTGAACCGACATCTGGCGCTTGGGCTTGACGGTGATGGCGTTGTCGAGCACGGTCTTGATTTCTTCCCAGGTCAATTCGTGGACGAAGCCGACCTGGTTGGCGTCCATGAAGCAGGGATCGCACATCATGTTGCAGCGGTTGGTCAAGTCGACCGTCAGGACCGCGCCGCGGCCATACTTCACGGTCGAAGAGCCGTGGTGGTGCAGGTGCTCATCTTTGTGGGCTCGGATGTCGCGGCCGGGGAAAACCTCTTCGAGGTGGCGCGAGAATTCGAGGTCGGTGGACATCAGGTCCTCGAAGTGGCCGTGCTTGGGGCAGTCCTTGACCATCCAGAGCTTGCCGTCGCGCTCGAGGATCTGGGCCTTGATCTCGCCTACTTTCTCGTTCATCAGCACGTCAACGGGCAGATGGCCGTCGAGGATTTGCTGGCGAATTTCGGGGACGCACTTGGGGCAGAGGGAGTCGGTCGAGCGCGGCCAGCCCAGCGGCGGCTTGGACTTTTCCCAGGTCTTCAGCAGCGGCTTCTCGGACCACTTCGGGGTCGGAGACGGGTTGGGAGCAACGCGGTTCAGGCGTTCAAAGACGGCCCAGGCGCCAGTGGCGGCGACGGTGACGGCCTTCTCGACATACTTGATCGGCTTGTGCATTCTGCTCTCGCTTTCCTCGGCTGCAAAGTTTAGAACTGTCCCCATTCCCGGGGACGGGAAACGGACGACTTTCCACGGGGAAACCTGGAAGTTTCGATGCGTGGAATGAGTCACCTTGATCCTATTGAAAGCGGGGGAGATGGGCACGCAAAAGGCAATGAAGGGGAGAAAATCGGGGTTAAGCGGGGAAATGGGGGATTTTATGGGGGTAAGTTGTTGAAAGGAAAAGGGCAGGTGTAGGGATGGGTCTCTTGTGGGGCCGGGTCTCTGACCCGGCTAGGCCGAGCGAAGCTCGGCAGCCTGCTCTCCTCCGACCAGAGACCTGCGGCCCTGTGGGCCGCCTGACCGGGTCGAAGACCCGGTCCCACACTTGGGCCGCTTGACCGGGTCGGAGACCCGGTCCCACACACACATTCATCACAGACCTAGAGTGACTTGCGACCTTTTCGACTGCGGGCAGTCCCTTCTATGCTGCGATCACCTATATCGTGCAACCGAAGTACGACTACCGGAGACGGCTCCCGCACATCCAAAAGGACGAGTGGCCCTTGTTCATCACGTTTGCTTCGGACCGCCGCTGGCATTTGCCGCCAGCGGCTCGCGAAATCGTACTCAACTGCTGCCTCGCTCATCACGGCAGCAAGTACGAACTGCTTGCGGCCGTCGTCATGCCGGACCATGCTCATCTAATTCTTGGCCCTCTTCGCCGCACAGATGGCTGGTGCTGGACTCTCCCCGAAATCATGCATGCCATCAAGGGTTCGTCGGCATGTGGGATCAATAAATTGCTCGGCCGCAAAGGAGCAGTGTGGCAAGAGGAGTTCTTCGATCACGTGCTACGTTCGAATGAGAGCTTGGAAGAGAAAGTCGACTACATCTGCAACAACCCGGTTCGCGCAGGATTGGCCTCTGAGCCGGATAGCTATCCTTGGTTGTGGGGATCTGGTGTGGGGCCGGGTCTGGTGTAGGGCCGGGCGAAGCTCGGCAGCAGTTTCTTCTCCGTCGACCAAAAACCAGCGGCCCTGCGGGTCGAAGACCCGGTCCCACACCACACTCAGGTCGAATCGGGGCACGGGGTTGCGGGGCGATGGTCGGAGATGACCGGCAGGGGGGTGCGCACTAGAATCCGCATCGTCCAGAGAAGATCGTCTAGCGCGGTACCGAAGCCGAAGTGCGCGTCGACGCAATGCAGCTCGCTGGAGGGGAGAGCGGTGCGGCCGGAGATCAGGACCACGGGAACGTCGGGCACGAGAAACTTGATTTCCTGGGCGAGCTGCGAACCGGTCATGCGAGGCATATCGTAGTCAAGAAGCGCCAGGTCGAAAGGCGTTTCCCGGCAGCGGGCGAGCGCCTCGACGGGATCATAGGCCGCGATCACCCGGAAGCCGGATTGTTCGAGAACACTCGCCAGTAATCGGCTGGATTTGGGATTGTCGTCCACGTAGAAGACGGTCGTGCGGTTTTCCATGGTCACAGAAACCTCCGATCTTTCATTCTTTGGCCCATCGTTCTTTGGCCCATCGTTCTTTGGCCCGGGAGCTTTTCACTTCCGTGCGTTTCTTGACGAACGCCGCCGCGGGAGGGACTTGCACTGGAAGTTGGTCGAGATTTGTAAATGGCCGGGATTGATTGGGGTGGAGAGAAATAGGAAGTGCATCGGGTGGAACAGCGCTTCAGAACTTGCGGAAAAAGTATCTTTTGCGCGAACAGTCTGACCTCGGCGGCTGAAGCCGTCTTCCTCTTCAGCCTCCTGCAGGCCTGAAGGCCTGCTCCACCCTTTAGGCGCTCACCCTGAGTTGCTCCATCCTGAGTTGCTCCATCCCGAGTTGCTCTATCTGAGTAGGCCGCCAGGCTCTTAGCTCTTAGCTCTTAGCTCTTAGCTCTTAGCTCTTAGCTCTTAGCTCCTCTTTCGCCCTTCCGGGGCTTGCTCATTTACCACTTGGGACCCACGGCTGGCGCCGTGGGCTGCATTCTTGCGCCGCTTCGCGGCTATGATCAGCCGTTCCGCTCTACTCTTTCGCATCCCCGCAGGCTATGACACAGACTCCTCCGGGACTCGGTCCGATTTGCCACTTTACCCAGGACTTACGTCCTGGGCTAATATTCCTCCCCTCCGGGGCTGGTATCTTGCCGATTCTGTTTCACCTGTCTCCCGCGCAGAGTCGTCTCTACGGATAGGATCCGGTCCAACCCTAGCGCCAGGCGCCGACGGTGTTGCCGCGTTCGTTGGTGTAGTAGCCCTGGACGGTGTAGCGCTTGGGGTCGTCCGGTGGACCCCAACCGAACAGGACCCACGCTTCCAGGTCGCCATTCTCCTCACCGTCGGCCGCTACCCAGCCTTGTCCAGGAACTTTGTCGGTGACCGCTTCGGCAAGTTCATGGGCATATATGGCGGTGAAGTCGCCAATAAGTCCTCCGCAACCCTTGCAGAGCGAGGACGGCAATACGGCGTAGGCTACCGACGTGCCGTTATAGTCGAAGGCTTCATGGTAGCCGCAGAACTGGGCGCAGGACTTGTCTGGATCCAACACGGCGGTCACCCCGTCGGGCAGGATCAGCATGAACAGGCTGTTCACATCCGCCTGGATGGTCCGCTGATCGAGCAATGAGCGGACGGTGGCTTGGGCGTCGGCGTCATGGAAAGTGGCGCCCTTGGCGAGTGCCGGGCCGTCGATGGGTCCCCGATACGTGCCTGGACCGGTGCCATAGCCGAGCTCTTTTAGGGGGTCTAGATAGCCATCTTCGACGATGGCTTTGCTGAATCCTTCGACAAACGCCCGGTCACCCCAAAACGCGCCGAGATAAATGTTGGTGACCTCGGGGACTGGAATCTGGCTGCCCGCTACGTTGTGGAATCCTTTCGCTCCACCCGGGCCGGTGGGGGTGGCGAGTGGCCGATCCGCCAATCTTTGCTCGTCGGAATGCAGATAGAACGGCTTCACTACATGCCGCGGCGGAACGATCTGGATGACTTTGGAACGTCGTCCGATTCGGCGTAACGTTTCTTTCGTGATACTTGGACGCCGGGATCTTGCGGTGCTCATAACTTATCCTTTCATTCTGAAAGTTGTTTTGATGCGAGCTGGGGCTCGTCAGGAAGCCCGCGCGGGTTGGGTGAGGAACTCGATCAGGGCGCGGTTGAATTCTTCCGGTGTTTCCTCGTAGGGCAGGTGACCGACGCCTTGGAATACGACCAGCTTGGCATCGCGGAAGTTGCGCCGCAGGGGATCGGCCGACTTCACCGAGACGGCGCGGTCGCGGGTTCCCCACATCAACAGCGTGGGATAATCGCGGATGGTAGGCAGCACCTGCTCTAAGGCGGCAAGGTCCGCCGTCCAGGTCTGGAGGATTCGCCGGCCATAGCGGAAGCCATGGTTCGTGCGCACGGGCACGCGGTAGCCTTCGAGCGAATCGGGCGGGATTTTGGCGCTGTCGCCGAACAGCCGCCGCAGCCAAAGGTAATCGAGGAAGCGCCAGCGCTCGATGGTGTGGCGGAAGAGAAACGAGCCGAGCGGGCCTCCCAAGAACGGGGCGAGCCACTTGCCGTGCGGGGACCAGGGATTGACCGGCGCCACCAGCACCATGCGTTTCAGACGGGCGTCGCGCCGCTCGGCACAGATGGCGGCTGCCATCATCGCCACGGCGCCTCCGTGCGAGGTGCCGAGCAGATCGAACGAAGGGATCGCGAGCGCATCCGCGAATTGCAGCACGCGCTCGGCTGAGGCCCGCAGGGAGCAGTTCATCTTCATCCCTGCGGGAGAAGTGGATAAGCCCGCGCCCAGGTTGTCGATGGCGTACACGGTGGCGTGTGGCGCGATTGCGGGGATCGCGAACCGCCACGAAAAGGCATACCCCAGGAGGCCATGGACCAGGATGAGCGCCGGCCCTGTCCCGGCTTTGAGGTAGCGCATGCGCCCGCCCGCCAGCTCCAGCCAGTGCTCTTGCCATACCGGCGCGCCTGCGCTTGGGACGCAGATTTCAGCGGGGGTGAACTGACCTTCGATTTTTTGCGTTTCCGTGGGCAACCAAATGCTCGCAGTCGGAGTCTATCTAAGTGATATCGCCTCTGTCGCTGCTGTACGGGGGAGCCGAAACTGGCTCCCCTTGTTTTTTGGTCATCGGGTCATCTGAAACAGATGTTCCCGTCACGCAATGACCCGATCAGCGGCTGGCTCGGTCGATGGCTCGGTCACCCGATTCTTTCGCTTCTTTCCGAGCAGCTTTTTCAGCACCCGGATGCCCTTATCCACGTGCTTCTCTTCGAGCAGGAAGGGCGGCAGGAAGCGTAGGACCGTGTCTTGGGTGACGTTCAACAAGACACCCTCGGCCAGTGCTTGTTCGACGATGGGCCGGGCCGGGACTTCGAGCACGAGACCCTGGATGAATCCCCTTCCGCGCACCTCGAGCGCCGCCGCGTACTTCCGCACGAGTTCCTGAAACTGCTGACGCAAGTAGCCGCCGACCTTTGTGACGTTTTCGAGCAGACGCTCTTCTTCCACGATCGCCAGATATTCCAGACCGACGCGGCAGGCTAGCGGGCCGCCGCCAAAAGTCGTCCCATGCTGGCCCGGCGAAATGGCCGAGGCGAACGGCTCGCGCGACAGGAACGCGCCCAGCGGCACGCCCGCCGCGATGGGCTTGGCAATGGCCACAATGTCGGGAATGACCCCGAAGCTCTGGAAGGCGAAAAACGTTCCGGTGCGGCCCAGCCCGCACTGGATCTCGTCGAAAATGAGCGCGGCCTGGTGCTGATCGGCCACGGCCCGGCAGGCGCGCAGGAATTCCTCGGAACACTCCAGGATCCCGCCCTCGCCGAAGATGGGCTCGAGCACGATGGCACAGGTGTTGGGGTTGACGGCGGCACGCAGGGCGTCGGCATCGTTGCGCGGGACAAATGTCACCTGTTCGAGCAGCGGTTCAAATCCTTTGCGGTACTTGTCTTGACCGGTGAGTGACATGGCGCCGAAGGTGCGTCCGTGGTAGGACCCGTGCAAGGCCACGAGCTGGCACTTGGCGTCGCCGCCGGCCTTGTGTCCGGCGAGGCGAGCGAGCTTGATCGCACCCTCCATCGCCTCGGTGCCGCTGTTCGAGAAGAACACGCGTTCGAGTCCCGAGAGTTGGCACAGGCGCTCGGCCAGCGGTCCCTGGTATTCGTTGTAGTAAAGATTCGACAGGTGGATGACCTTGGCGGCCTGCTGGCGGATGGCTTTCACGATCCGCGGATGCCCATGCCCGAGCGCGTTCACCCCCAGCCCGGCGACAAAGTCGAGATACTTCTTCCCCTCGAAATCGTAAACAAAGACCCCCCTCCCTTTCTCGATGGCGAGCGGATAACGGTTGTAGGTGGGAAGGAGAAAACGCTTTTCCAGATCGGCAATTTGCTCCAGGCGGGACATGTATGAATTGTAGAACGAACGGGCAGGGGAGCTCTTAGCTCTTAGCCCTTAGCTCTTAGCTCTTAGCTCTTAGCTCTTAGCTCTTAGCTCTTAGCTCTTAGCTCTTAGTCCTTAGCTCGCAGGTCGTAGGGCTCAGGCTTCAAGGCCGGTTTTCCTCTGAACTGCGACCTGCAACCTAGTCACGAATCGCCGGAGACCTTCGGAGGTCTTTTCGGATCTTCTGGATCCAATCCGGCCGCGGCCATGATCGCGCGTCCCAACTCTACGGGAGAAATCGCGAACCCATCCCCTGCGCCGGGCGCGGCGGCCGCCGCATCCCCGTCGGCGCTGGTCACGGCGACGAAACGGTAGCCCCTCCCGACTACGGTTTGAAGGTATTGCGGCTGTGCGGCATCGTCTTCGAGCGCCATACGTATTTTGCGGATGGCGGTATTGATTCCCTGTTTTACGTCCACAAAAACGTCGTTGCCCCAGAGCGCGGCGGCAATCTGCTCCCGCGTGACCAGTTGTCCCTTGTTTTCGACCAGGAACATCAGCAACTGCAGGGGAAGACCTTCGAGCTTGACGGTACTCCCGCCGCGCCCGAGCTGAAAGCGGCCATAGTCGAGCTCAAACTCATCGAAACGAACTTTTCTCTCGGACATCGGTTTCTCGGTCACAGGCTTCTCGGACAGAGGAACAACCCCAGCCCCCACAGCTTCACTGCCGAATTTTGTTCTGCCGCCGCGGCGATGTCAAGCCAAGCCAGCGGAATCCTTCAGACCAATTGATACCGCTTCAGACTGGCTCCATGGACGTTTCTTCCATGAGCAGGCAAGATGGTTTTACTTTTTTGGTTTGCTTGCCTTTCTGAGATGGGCTAGCGATCCAAGTATGGGTGGGGTCCGGGACTCGGGGGAATTCCGGACCCCTTCCGTTCTTTCCGTGCCCGGCTCTGGGCTTTCGCCATTCGGCTAGGAAGCCTTTACCAGGCGGGTTTCCCGAGCAAATCTTGCCATACCAAAAATAGAAAATACCTTCCAGAATTCATAGCCGGGGTTCCAGATCTTCTCTATAATTGCGGAAGTGGTTCTAGGGCAGTGACTTATTTGCACAAGCAAACCGGCGACGTGGCAGTGAAGTTGCTCAACCCAGAGCGGCGCCCCGTTTCTGGCCGCACGGCGGCGCTGCTGTCCCAGCCCATGAACCGCGAGTCGCAGGACCGCTTTACCGTCATCGTACTGTTCCTGCTGACGGCTGCTGCCATCGTTCTGGGTGGGATCAACTTCCAGAAAGAGCATCTCTACCAGATTCCCGACGACGGCGTGTGGTGGGTGGAACGGGGGACCCATCTGGTGGCCGACCGCCTGGATCCGAACGGGCCAGCGGCCCGCGCCGGCGTCCGAACCGGCGATGCGCTGACCAGCGTGAACGGCCGCGACGTCGGCAGCGAAGCCGGGTTAATGCGGCGGCTCTACGATTCCGGCGTGTGGTCCAAGGCCACCTACTCGCTTACTCGCAACTCGGTTCCGTTGGACGTCCAAGTCGTGCTCGCCCCGGCCGACCGTTCCATGAACGACTGGCTGCGGCTGATCGCGCTCATCTACCTGGGCATTGGACTATACGTGCTGCTGCGGCGCTGGACCGCCGTCGGGTCCACCCACTTCTACATCTTCTGCCTGGTCTCATTTGTCTTCTACTCGTTCAAGTACACGGGCAAGTTCAACGATTTCGACTGGACCATGTACTGGGGCAACGTCGTTGCCTGGCTGCTCCAGCCCGCTCTCTTTGTCCACTTCGTCCTCACCTTCCCCGAAAAGCGCGGGGTGGTGCGCAAGCATGGCTGGTTCCCGGCGGTGGTTTACATTCCCGGAGCTCTGCTGCTGACGGCCCACATCCTGGCCCTGCGTTTCCTGAAGGCGAGCGAGCATCTGCGCTGGAACCTGGACCGCGTGCAGATGTTCTACCTGGCCACCTATTTCGCGATTGCGGCCTTGGTGCTGGTGCATAGCTACCACCGGGCCAGCACCGCGATTCTGCGCCAGCAGCTCAAGTGGATCACGCGCGGCACCATCCTCGCGATCACTCCGTTCACCCTGCTGTACGTTGTGCCCTATCTGTTCGGCTGGGAGACGATGAAGGTCTCGGTGCTGTCGCTGGGACTGCTGCCCCTGACCTTCGGCTACGCCATCTTCCGCTACCGCCTGATGGATGTGGACCTGATCTTCAAACGCGGCATGGCCTACACCCTGGCGGCGGCCGCGATCGCGGGCATGTACTTTTCGGTGGTGGCCGGGGTTGCCGAACTGGTGCACACCCGCATCCCGAGTTCTGGTCCCTATGGCTTCTTGCTGGCGATCATCGTGACCGCGCTGCTGTTCGAACCGGTGCGCAAGTGGATCCAGGAAAAGCTCGACCAGTTCTTCTACCGCACGCGTTACGATTACCGCCGCACCCTGATCGAGTTTGGCCGCGAACTCAGCGCCGAGACCGACCTCGACAAAATGCTTTCCTCGGTGGTGGACCGGCTGGCGCGCACGCTGCTGGTGGACCGGGTCGCCATCTTCCTGGCCAACAGCGATTCTTCGCGCTTCGAGCTCGGCAAGTCGTTCGGCGTGGCCCACGTGGGCGGACTGGACCTCTCGTTCCTGGCCATGCCCCGGCCCGAAGACACGGCTGGGCATGTCTTCTTCGAGAACGTTCACCAGCTGCCGCGGGAAACGCCGCCGGCACAGGAAGCCATCGCCCGGCTGGATCTGAACTACTACATTCCCTGCCGCGCCCAGAAAAAGACCATCGCCTTCCTCGGACTGGGCAAGACCATGGACGGCGACTTCCTCTCCAGCGAAGATGTGGAATTGCTCGAAACCCTGGCGGGGTACGCCGGCATCGCCATCCAGAACGCCCGGCTCTACGCTTCGCTGGAGCAGAAGGTCACAGAGTATGAGCGGCTCAAGGACTTCAACGAGAATATCGTCGAATCCATCAACGTGGGCGTGCTGGCGGTGGACCTCGAGGACCGCATCGAATCGTGGAACTCGCAGATGGAAGTCATGTACGCGCTGCCCCGGCGGCAAGCCGTGGGCCGGTCGCTGAGCGAGGTCTTCCCCGCGGCCTTCGTGGAAGAGTTCTACCGCGTCCGGCAGAACCCTGGCATCCACAATCTGTACAAGTTCCGCCTGGGAACGCCGACCGGCGAACCGCGCATTGTCAACGTGGCCATCGCGCCGCTGGTCACGCGCAAGTTCAGTGTCATCGGTCGCCTGGTGATTATGGACGACATCACCGAGCGCATCGAGCTCGAGGTCCAGCTCTCGCAAGCCGACAAGCTGTCGTCGATCGGACTGCTGGCGGCCGGTGTCGCCCACGAAGTCAATACCCCGCTGGCCGTCATCTCCTCGTACACGCAGATGCTGGCCAAGCAGTTGCAGTCCGATCCGCAGAAAGCATCGTTGCTGGAGAAGATCACGCGGCAGACCTTCCGCGCCTCGGAGATCGTCAACAACCTGCTGAATTTTTCCCGCACCACAGGGACTGAATTCACTGAGATCAATCTGAACAAGGTGATTAAGGACACGCTGGCATTGCTGGACCACCCGTTGAAAGTGGCGCACGTTACGGTGCAGCCGGAACTCGACGACCACCTGCCCCCGGTCCAGGGCAATGCCGGACGGCTGCAGCAGGTCTTCCTCAACCTGTTTCTGAACGCCAAGGACGCCATGCCGGGCGGGGGCGTTTTGCAGGTGGCCACGCAGAACGGCGATTTCGTCAGCGTGCGCGTCTCGGACAGCGGCACGGGCATTGCGCAGGAACATATTCACCGCATTTACGATCCGTTCTTCACGACCAAGACGTCCCCCAAGGAGGGCCAAACCCGCGGCACCGGCCTGGGACTGTCCGTGACCTACGGCATCATCCAGGAGCATGCCGGGAAGATCCGGGTGGAGAGCCGTCCCGGCGAAGGCACCACCTTCACCCTCGATTTTCCCCTGAGCAGGAAGGCAGTTCATGTCTGAAGTCGCTGTCATTTCCCGGCGCAGCACGCCCGAGCACGAGCCCGCGAGCGTGGGCAGCATCCTCATCGTTGACGATGAGGCCGAGATCCGGGAGTCGCTGGAGACCCTGCTCGAAATCGAGGGCTACGCGGTGAGCAGCGCCGCCAGTGGACAAGAAGGCGTGGCCCAGATCACCGAGCGCCCTTTCGATGTCGTCCTGCTCGACCTGGCCCTGCCCGACAAGAACGGCATGGATGTACTGGCCGAGGTTCGTCTGCTGAATCCGGCGCAGGCGGTTATCATGATCACCGCCTACGGCACGGTGGAGAACGCGGTGCGCGCCATGCAATGCGGCGCTACCAACTTCATCCAGAAACCGTGGGACAACGAGAAGCTGCTGGCCGACATCCGCGCGGCCGTGGCGCGCTCGCGGGCGGAAGAAGAAAACATCCAGCTCAAGCGCGCCCTCAAGCAGCGTTATAACTTCGAAAACATCGTGGGCAAGAGCGAGCCCATGCTGAAGATCTTCGACCTGGTCGCCCAGGTGGCACCCAGCCGGTCGACCGTTCTATTGCAGGGGGAGAGCGGAACCGGCAAGGAATTGATCGCCAAGGCGATCCACCTCAACTCGCCGCGCCGGGACCGCCCTTTCGTGCCCGTCAACACCGGCTCCACGCCGCCCGACCTGCTCGAGTCGACGCTGTTCGGGCACGTCAAAGGAGCCTTCACCAGCGCCATCGCTTCCAAGAAGGGCCTGTTCGAGGTGGCCGATCGTGGCACGCTGTTTCTCGATGAAATCGGCACCATGAGCATGGACACGCAGAGCAAGATTCTGCGCGTGCTCCAGGACCGCAAGTTTATGCACCTTGGGGGCGTGCAGGAGCTGCAGGTGGACGTGCGCATCATCGCTGCCACCAATGTTGACCTCCGGCAGATGGTGCGCGAAGGCCGCTTCCGCGAGGACCTGTTTTACCGGCTCAACGTGATCACGGTAGACCTGCCGCCGCTGCGGCAGCGCAAGGAAGATGTCCCCTTGCTGGTGGACCACTTCCTGAAGAAATATTCCGAGGAAAACGACCGGCCGCGGCGCCGCATGACCACGGAAGCATTGCGCCCGCTGCTCTCCTATCCCTGGCCGGGGAACGTCCGCGAACTGGAGAACGTCATCGAGCGCGCCGTGGTTCTGTCATCGGACACCGAGATCCGGCCCGAACTTCTTCCCGACCATATGCTGGGCCGGGGCATGCCGGTGCCCAACCTGGGCGCCGATCCGGGCGCTTCCCTGTTCGACATCATGGAGGACTGTGAGCGGCGGGTGATCGCTGACATGTTGGAGAAGTGCAACTGGAACCAGACCGAAGCCGCCGAGCAGTTTCACGTTCCCCTCTCCACCCTGAATCAAAAGATCAAGCGGCTGAACATCGAAATCAAGAAGAAGAACAATCACCGCGAGTAGGCGGGACGCGGTGCTACTGCTTTGGGGCAGTTGGCTTTGCCGGACGCTGAATGTTACTTCCCAGATTCTTAGGAGGGGCCGGAGTATTGGCGTTCTTGGGCCCTGCCGGAGAATACCCTCTTTGCAGATTTTCGGGTTGCGGCTGGTATCCTTCCTTAATCTTCAGGATCTTCGGCATTGGAAACCCCTGCGTTTGTATAGAATTCTAACGTAGAAATCTGGTCGGCTGCAATCAGCACCCCAGAGTTGTCCTCAGTGGTTGCAAAACCGTTTGTTTCGGGTTTGTACACTTTCTGAAGATAGATATCACGGGGCTCCTCTCCTGCGAAGGACTTGCTTCCGAAGTACCCGTAAATGACGGAACCGTCCTTCAGGGTAACCACAGCCCACATCGCCCTTTGGCGCGAGAAATGCCAATCCCAGGCGCTCTTGATGTAGTTCACCGTTCGGAACCCGAATCGTCGCAGCAGCCGAGCTAACGCGTCACGTTGTTGCAGTCGCACGACCACTAGTCCCATGAGGACCGGCGACACGAGAACTACCCCGAACAGGAAGATCGAGAACCACACTGGGTGGCGCCCGATGAGATCCGTTACGACGATGTAGTAAAGAGGCGCCGACCATATCGCACCGTTGATACAGCTTAGTGTGAAGAACTCCAGAAACCTGTTTTCCGCCTGGTTGGCTCGGCGTGGGATCAACATGGAAAGCACAGCGGACCACACGAAACCTGGCATCAGAAAAATTGCCGTCAGCAACACCGCAGTCGTGCTAGTAATTTGCATAGACGCCTGGCTTGGAACTTATCTTCAAGAAGCCAAAGCGTGAAAGTACGACCGTCACACCATATTTGTTCGGTTTCCTTCTCTGCTATATTCTCTTCCATAGGCCATGGCGCTCGAACTCGAACTAATCTCGCCCTTCGAAATCGCTAAAGACCTGGTGCGGGCGGTTCAGGAATACACCCTGCTGGCGGTGCGGTCGATGGCCAACCTGTTCCGCCGTCCCCTGTACATGGGAGACATGCTGCAGCAAGCGGATCTCATCGGAGTCGGCTCGCTGCCCATCGTAGTGCTGACCGGACTCTCCATTGGAGCGCTGCTGGCGCTGAACTCAGCCAGCACGCTGCAGCGCTTTGGCGGAATCACGCTCATCGGGCAGCTGGTTTCGATCGGCATGGTAACCGAACTTGGCCCCTTGATTACGGGGCTCATGGTCGCCGGGCGCAACGCTTCGGGCATGGCTAGCGAACTCGGCTCCATGATCGTGACCGAACAGATCGATGCCATGCGCGCCCTGGGCACCGACCCGGGCAAGAAACTGGTCACGCCGCGCGTGTGGGCAACGGTTTTCATGCTCTTTTTCCTGACCATCATTTCCGATTTGCTGGGGCTGACCGGCGGCAATCTGGTGGCCCGCTTCTTGTTCGGACTCGACTCGCGCCAGTACTGGACCAGCGCCTGGCAAATCCTGGTGTTTCGCGACGTGTTCATGGGCTTGGTCAAGCCGGTGCTGTTTGGCTTCATCATCGCCACGGTGGGCTGCTACTACGGCATGTCAACGCGCGGCGGCACCCAGGGCGTGGGCCGCTCCACCACCCAGGCGGTGGTGGCCTCTTCCGTCCTGATTCTGGTGGTGGATTTCTTCGTCACCAAGCTGATCTTCGCGCTGCTGGGTGTCCGGTAAAACCATCGTGGCTTCCACTCTCGCCAACGGGAACACGGCCGTCGAACCGGACCATTCGACCGCCGATGCCGTCGTCTTTGAGAATGTCTCGATCGCGTTCGAAGAGAATGTTGTGCTTGACGGCGTTTCCTTCCGCCTGCCGCGGGGCGAGACCAAAGCGCTGTTCGGCGTCGCCGGGTCGGGCAAGAGCACGATTCTGAAGCTGGCGCTGGGACTGCTCCCCCCCGACGGCGGCCGCATCTTCGTCCTCGGCGAAGAGGTCACCCGTATGACCGAGGAGGAATTGTTCGCGATCCGGCGGCGCGTCGGGATCGTGTTCCAGGAAAGCGCGCTCTTCGACTCGCTGACGGTGCACGATAACGTCGCCTTCCGCTTGATGGAGGAGCACATCTCCGAGGAAGAAATCGAGCGGCGGGTGCTCGAATCCCTGCGCTTCGTCGAACTGGAGCACACGTTAGGAATGTTTCCTTCCGAGTTGTCCGGCGGCATGCGGCGCCGCGTCGCCATCGCCCGTGCCATCATCACGCAGCCGGAAGTGCTGCTCTATGACTCGCCGACCGGCGGCCTCGATCCGGTAACTTCGAACACCATCGTCGAACTCGTCGTCAAACAGCGGGACGTTTCTAAAACCAGCGCCCTCATGGTGACCCACCGCTTGCAGGACGCCTTCACCATGGCCACCCACCAGTTCGACAAGAAGACCAACCGAATGGCGGCGCTGCCGCGAGGCCAGCACTCCGAGGTGCCGGTGAGCTTCCTGCTGTTGCGCGACGGCAAGGTCATCTTCGACGGCGACGCGAAGGCGCTCGTCGCCTCGCGCGATCCCTATATCCGGGAATACATCTCGTAAGGCGGATTGCAGAGGTCAGGGGTCAGATTGCAGAGGTTGAAAGCCTCAGATTTCGGCAGTCTGGCCGACCCATGAGTTTTTCACCTCTACAATCTGACCTCTGACCTCTGCAATCTACTTCAGCGTCTTGTCCAGCACCTTTGAAATCTCGGCTTCCGGCACCTCGCCCGGGGCGTTGTAGGCGGTCTTCCCCTCGCGATTTAACACCACCACATGCGGAATGGATCCCTGGTAAAACTTCTTTACCAGCTCCTCCTGCGCCGGCGAACGCGGCTTATCAAGATCGACCACGACGAATTGCACCCGGCCCTTGTACTTCTCGTACAGTGCGACGGTGCGCCGCGCCTGCCGTTTGGAGTTGAAGCAGCCTTCGCCGTAAAGGATGGCATACGTCGGCTTGCCCGCCACCACGCCGTCTTCCAGATGGTCACCCGTGATGAGTGGCCCATCCTGGCTATCGCTGGAGTAATCCAGGCGCTGGTTGAGCTTGAGATTCTCCGCTGCGCGCGACGGCAACGCGAGCGCTGCCGCCAGAACCAAGATCAAACCCCACTTTGTCATGCCATCCCCCCACCAACATATGAATCCCCAGCGGATAAGAAGTTTCATTCTTTTCACGCGGGGCTAGAACTGGTTGACTGGTTTCAAGAACCCTCTTGAGGTTCAGAAAGCCGACCCTCGGGGGCTAAAGCCCGCATTCTTGGCGGGTTTTGGCGGCACGGCTGAAGCCGTGCCCTGCCCAAAACCGATTCTAGAAACCAGTAAAACAGTTCTACTTGTCGCCTTCGCGCTTCTTCGGTTGGGAGCGTTTCCCCGGCAATCCTACCGGATTTTCATGGGTGCGCTCGCGGAACCTGCCTTGGAGCCCGGTCGCGAGGCCGATCGCCGCTTCGCCGAACTTGTCGCGCAGATGGTCGGCCGCTTGAATTGCCTTCCGCATGCGCTGCTGCCGCGCGGACTCCAGCAAGTCGATCTGCGCCGGACCCTGCTCGAAATTCGAGGCTTGCACGCCCAATAGACGCACCGGCGCGCCCGGTTTCCAGTTGTTCAGGAACAGCCTCCATATCTGCTGAAAGATTTCGTTGTCCATTTGCGTGGGCTGCTCCAGCGAGTGTGCCCGCGTGATGGTAGTGAAGTCCTTGTAACGTAGCTTTAGCTGGATGGTGCGCGCGTGATATCCGCCCTCGCGCAGCCGCCGCCCGACCATCTCCGCAAGCCGCATCAGGGTGGACTTCAGAGGCTCGGCATCGCCCGTGTCCTCGTCGAACGTATGCTCGTGGCTGATGGACTTAGGCTCAACATTCTCGCCGACTTCGCTGTCGAACCATCCTCCCGCATCTTCGCCGCGCGATTTGCCCGCCAGCGCCAGTCCCCATTTTCCGAAGCGCCGTTCTAGATCGCCGTCTTCCAGCCGCGCCAGATCACCCACTCGCTGGATGCCCATGGCGTGCAGTTTTTGCTCCATGACCTTGCCCACGCCGGGAATGTCGCCGACATCTAGCGGCGCAAGAACTTTCGCTTCCTGCCCGGGCAGCACCCAGAGCACGCCATTGGGCTTGGCCTTGGCGGACGAGACCTTCGCGATCAGCCGCGATGTGCCGATCCCGATCGAGCAGTTCAGCTCGGTCGCCGACTTCATGGCTTCATGCAAGCGGTGTGCCGCGCGCATCGGGGGGCCGTGTAGGCGCTCGGTGCCGGTCATATCGAGATAGGCCTCGTCCACCGAAGCCATCTCGACCAGCGGAGAAAAATGTCCGAGCACTTCGTGCACCCTCCCGGAATACTCGCGATACCGCTCCGGATGCCCATTCACAAAAACCGCCTGCGGACAAAGCTTGGCCGCCGTCCGCAGCGGCATGGCCGAGTGCACGCCAAACTTCCGCGCCTCGTAGGAAGCGGCGGTAACCACGCCCCGTTCGTCCCGCTGCCCGCCCACCACCACCGGCTTCGCTTTCAGCGACGGGTCAAACAATTCCTCCACCGACACGAAGAAGGCGTCCATATCGACGTGGAAGATGGTTCTCGCCAGGCTTGGCATAAGCGGGAAGAATGCTGGAGCGGATTGTACCAGCGCTGGTAGGGACGGCATAAACTGCGCCCCCCGAATGATTTCGGGACCCACGGAACGCGGGCCGTGGGTCAGGTTCCGACTAGCCGTGTTGACGTTGTCGGCTCTATTCAATGCAGGATTTTGAGATGGTCGTTCGAGAAGTCCCAGTCCGTGACTTGGTCCACCCGTCCGTGAGCAGCTCCACTTCTCCCGCGAGTCGAACAACCGGGGACTTCCTGCCTCAGTTGTTGAACCCGGGCAGGTCTACGCGTTTCGCGATGTGATCCTTGATCCAGTGGCTGTCCCACCATTCCTTCGGGTCAATTTGGACGCCATCGAGCTGCATCCCGAAGTGAATATGGTCGCCTCCGGCCATTCCGGTCTGGCCGCTCGTGCCCATGACTTGGCCTCGTTTCACCATGTCGCCTTCGTGCACATTGATCTGGCTAAGGTGGCCGTAGATCGTCTGTAACCCGTAACCATGGTCGACCACAATGCAATTGCCGTAGATGCCGAGCGGAGCCGCATATACCACCCGGCCATCATTGGACGCCTCCACGCCAACATGCTGCGTAACCGCGAGATCGTATCCAAGGTGCACCTGCTGATCGATCTTGTTCCCTTTGTAGATATAGTTCCGCGTGTCCGCAAAGCTCGATTCCGCCTGGGAATGAGACTGCCGTATGAAAGGTTGCGACCATAGGAACCGGTCTGCGGTCCTGAAGCGCAGATCCGAAAGTGCCTTGTTGTTGGCCCGCCGCATTTCGCTGTTGATCTTCACAAAACGCGACACGGGATCGCCCGAGCCATTCGGATCAAGCTCGCCGATTACCTTCTGCATGAACTGGTCGCTCACCTGCAAGTCGTGGACGGTGTACTTCGGCTGCTCCTTCTTTGGAAACTGGAATACGATCGGGCTGGTCACGTCGTTCCCCGCGCCATTGGAGGCGTAGACGAGCGGGGCTGTGCCGGACGGCATGTTCCAAGCAAAGGCAAAGAGCGAAAAGAATCCAGGTTTGCCGCCGGGCATGGGCCAGGCCCGAAAGGTCTGATCGCCGACACGCACGCCCGCTTCTGACCAAGTACCAGAAACATTGAAGGTCGCTAGATCGGCCATACCCAGGTATAGGTAATGTTGGTCGGAATCTGCACTGACGATTGGCGGCCGCGTCACCACCGTCACCTCGCGCTCCCAGTGTGCCGTCTTCCGAAGCAAACCGTTCGAGGTGGCTTCAAGGATCAATTTTGCCTTGCCATCTTTGAGTTGCGGCGCGGTTTTGACGCCGGCCGTAAAGTTCCATGTGCCGTCGGTCGCGCGCGAAGGTTGCGCGATCTCCCAGACGCGATACCGGGCGCCGTTCTGCTCGACAAACGCTGCGAGGGTACGAACGCCATGCGGATCGCCTACGTGGACGGTAATGGGAGTGGCTTGGCCAAGGGTGGTGACTGGCGATGGCAGGTCTACAACAGGAGCAGCAGATCGTGTCAAAAGAAGCGCAATCGCGAACAAGACTGCGACAGCAATAACGAGAATAAAGATTTTTCGCACATGTCATTGTAGCTCCCACTGAACGATTCGAAGATCGGTGTTCGAGCCAATTTGGGGACTGCTTTGTTCCGCTGGATTTCTGTCGCAAATCACCTGGTTATCGCTCTCACAAGCGGTGACCAATTGTCGTTCATGTACCCGAATTCCGGCCGGATGGCGGGCCACTCGCAAACTGACCGACCCGCGAAGCACGGGCCGGGTTGCGCCCGCGGAGACAGTCGAGGATGGCCGTCTCCGGGCGGACCTACACCAACACCTTTTCCAGCGCAGGCGCTCCGTTCGCTCTCGCCTGCCGCGCTCGCTCGTAGATCTTGCCGTATTCGCGCGCCGACGCGCCCCACGAAAAGTCTCGGCTCATTCCGTTGCGCATCAGCGTCTGCCACGACGACTGGTCGCGATAGGCGAGCAGCGCTTGCTTGATGGTCGCGAGCAGCGCCTCTCCGGTGTATTCGGAGAACTTGAAGCCCGTGCCCTTGCCGGTGCGCGCGTCCCAGGGCTCGATCGTGTCGTCGAGGCCGCCGGTCGCCCGCACAACGGGCACCGTGCCGTACTTCAGGCTGTAGATCTGGTTCAAGCCGCAGGGCTCGTACCTGGAAGGCATCAGGAACATGTCGGATCCCGCCTCGATCTTGTGGGCGATGGCGTTGTCGTAGGCAACCTTCACCGCGATCTTGTTGGGGAACTGCTTATGGAGGCGCTGGAACATTTCTTCGTATGGCTTGTCGCCGGCGCCCAGCGCCACCACGATCATTTCTTCGCGGGCCAGCCGGTCCATGATCTGCGCGATCAGGTCAAAGCCCTTCTGCGCCGCAAAACGCGACACGATGCCGATCACCGGCACGCGGGGGTCGGCATTCGTGACTCCAAAAGCATTCAGCAGATCCTGTTTACACTGCTGCTTGCCGCCCAGGTCCTGCGGCGAGTACTTGGCCACCGCAAACTTGTCAGTCAGCGGGCTCCATTCGTCGTAGTCCACGCCGTTCAGGATGCCGGTGACCGTCGCCGCCCGGTTGCGCAGCACGCCTTCGAGGCCGAAACCGTATTCCGTGGTCTGGATCTCCTGGCTGTACTTCTTGCTGACCGTGGTGATGAAGTCGGCATACACCAGCGCGCCCTTGAGGAAATTTGCCTGTCCGAAGAACTCCATCTTCGAGATGGTGAGCAGGTCCCAGGGCAGCATCAGGAGGGGCAGGATGTCGGGCGGAAACAAGCCCTGGTATCCCATGTTGTGGATGGTGAAAACTGTCGCCGCATCGCGCAGCGCGGGGTCTTCCGCATACAGGGTGCGGAGCATGACGGGCAGCAGCGCCGACTGCCAGTCGTGGCAGTGGAATACGTGCGGCACACCCAGGATCTTCGACGCCTCCAGTACGGCCCGCGAGAACAGGGCAAAACGCTCGGCGTTGTCCGGATAATCGCCCGCGGAAGTTCCATAGAGCGCCTCCCGGTCGAAGTACGGCGGATAGTCCACAAAATAGACGCGCACGCCGGCCGCGCTCCCCGCCATCACCACCGAGCAGAAACGGTATTTGTCGTCGAAGGGAACGGTGATGCTGCGCACCACCGTCTGCGGGTCGGCAAGCCTGGTCTGGCGATGGCGCGGAAGGTAAACACTGACCTGGTGTCCCAGGCTGGCCAGGGCCCGCGGCAGCGCGCCCACCACATCCGCCAGACCGCCGGTCTTCGAAAAGGGAACACACTCAGACGCCACAAATGCGATATGCATTAGGAAAAAGCCTCCTGAAGCCGGAACTCAACCCGTAGGTCACGCTATGATTGTTTTCTGAAGACCGGTCTTGCTGCCCGTCTCGCGGCCCGGCGGAGTGGAGCCGGAACCCGTTTCCGGCGGCAAAAGGGGTAAGCTCTGTCAGTCTAAACGCCGGAAAGAAAGAGGGTCAACGTGACCAAGGTCGTATCCGCGCACAAAAGTATAGGGAAGCCCCCGCTCGGACAGCATTTCCTGGCCAGTGAATCTGCTGGGCTGCGGATTGTGGAGGCCCTGGGCGATGTCTCGCAGGCCACGGTGCTCGAGATTGGCCCCGGCCGCGGCGCCTTGACCGGCCTGCTGGCCAAGCGTTCCCGCCGCCTCATCGCCATCGAACTCGACCGCGTGCTGGCGGCACAGCTGCGGATGAAGTTTTCCACCCAGCCCAACGTTGAAATCATCGAAGGCGACTTCCTTGAGATCGAGCTCGACACCGTGTTCGGACCGAAACCGGGCACCCTGCGCCCTGGCCTCAACTACGCACCGGAACCCGCCCGCGTCGTCGGCAATCTTCCGTACTACATCACCTCCGACATCCTGCTCCGCCTGCTCGCGTACCAGCGCTATTTTTCGACCATCGTCATCATGGTGCAGAAGGAGGTCGCCGACCGCCTCGCCGCTTCTCCGGGCAGCCGCGACTATGGCTTGCTCTCGGCCACCGCTCAGTTGTATGGCCGGGTCGAGAAACTATTCACGCTTCCTCCCGGAGCATTCGCCCCGCCCCCCAAAGTGCATTCCAGCGTGGTTCGGGTGACGATCGGGCCCCGCTTCGACAAGCTTGGAGTGCGGGAAGAGGAGTTCATCTCTTTTCTGAAACTCTGTTTCGGGCAGAAGCGCAAGACTCTCTCGAACAATCTCAAGACGCAGTACGAAAAGGAAGCGTTGCAGCAAGCTCTGACGAAAAGCGGCGTGAAACCAACCATCCGGGCCGAGGCCTTGCCGCTGGAGAAGACGGCTGCGCTGTTCCGCGCCCTGCGGGATGGCACGGACTAGAAGTCATCTGTAGCGCTGAACGATGTGGAAATCGCGGTCGAACACTGCACCGATCCCGAGAGCGGCCACAAAATATAATCTTCGGGAACTCCGCCGGGGCTAAACGAGAATTTCGGGGACTTCCATCTGGCCGAGACGGCAGCAGATGGCGAAGGCCTCAACGACCTTGGGGTCGAAGTCAGAGCCGGAACTTTTCACGATCGATTCCTTGGCTTCGAAGGGCGCCATCGCCTTGCGGTAGGGGCGGTCACTGGTCAGCGAATCGTAGACGTCGGCGACGGTCAGGATGCGGGCTTCCAGCGGGATCTCATTGCCCTGGGTGGGGTGATAGCCGGTGCCGTCGAACTTGTCATGATGGGCGAGGATGATGGGGATCACGTTGCCCAGCGGGGAGCCGATAGGCTGCAGCATTTGGATGCCATGGTCTACGTGCTTCTGCATTTCTTCGTATTCTGTGCTGTTCAGTTGGGCGGCCTTGTAGAGAATCGCGCGGCTGACGTCCAGCTTGCCGAGATCGTGTAGCAGAGCAGCAGCCCGGATGTCTTCGATGCGGTCGATGGGCAAGCCCATCTGGGCGGCGATCCGGGTGGCGTACACCGAGACCCGGTACGAGTGGTTCTGGGTGTACTTGTCCTTGGAGATGAACTGGCTGAGGATCATCAGAATGCCGCGATAGGTACCGCGCAACTCCCGCAGGTGTTCTTCCTTGTGCTCATAGAGCGTGCCCATGGCGTAGGCGTTCACCATGAGGATGCCGGCCCAGGCGGCGATATCGAACCATTTGTCATTGAGCGGCAGAGCCGTGACCCGGCGCGAGAGATATACCGGATTGAAGTAGGCGATCAGCACCACCAGCAAAGCGCTACCCATGGCGGTGAGCGTGGCATGGCGGCGGCCGTACACGTACGCCGAAAACAGGGTTGGCAGGGTATAAAGGCCGAGCAACATGCGATGCGAGTCGAGCAGGGAGTTCAACAGGGCGGCCAGAACGAAAAGCGACAGCAGGAGCCAGAGTTCGCGGTTGACGTCGGCCAGCCTGCGCAGGCCGGCGGCGGAGATTTTCTTCAGCCAGGGCGAAGACGCGGAGTTCGGCAACTTGGCTATGGCCGAGCCGGCTCCCACGGGGTCGAAATTCGTTGACGCCATCGGATCTCCACTAAAACAGATGTTGCTGGTAACGAGAGGTAGGCACGCATACTCACCCCTCGGGCCTTCAGTTGTCCGTCTTTAAGCTTGGCAAGCCAATTTGTCCTTCCTCAGTCGTCCGAGCTGACCAAGAGTGACTCGAGGTTCATGGCTCTATCAAGAATGGTAGTGAACGAGAGGTGCATCCTAAAGTTACGGGGGTAATGCCAATGCGGACTGGGTTGTCTGTCGGCGAAGAATCCCCATCTCGCCTGTAAGCGCTAGACAGCGCATTCGTGAGATCGAATATGGGACGGTATTCGTGGCCGAAGCGCGATAATACCCGTAGCCTTCCGGCTGCTTCAAACAACGCGGGCGAGGGCCCCTTCGACTTCGCTCAGGGCAGGTCCGCGCCACACGACTTGCGCCACACGAGAGGAGGCACTGATGCCTTCCGCCGTTCGAACCGCTGCCGTCGCCGGCCGCTTCTATCCTCGCCGTCCTGACGAACTGCTGCGCGACATTCGCAACTACTCGGCTACTTCCGAACCTGCCGTCACGGCCCTCGGCTGCGTCGCCCCGCATGCGGGATACATGTACTCCGGCCACGTGGCCGGGGCGGTTTACGCCCGTCTCGAGATCCCGCAGCGCTCCGTCATTCTCTGTCCCAACCACACCGGCATGGGGCATCCATTGGCCGCGATGACCCGGGCGGCCTGGCAAACACCGCTGGGCGAAGTCGCCCCTGACCCCGAACTCGGTGACGCGCTTCTCCGCGCCTTCTCCCCGCTCCAGGAGAACAATGCGGCGCACCGTGCCGAACATGCCATTGAGGTCCAGCTTCCCTTCCTGCAGACCCGCCAGCCGGAACTGAAACTCATCGCCATCGCCATCGGAACCCGCGACTTTGAAATACTCCACGGGCTGGGCGAGGCGCTCGCCAGTGTAATTTCCGCCCAATCGGAAAAGGTGCTGATCGTCGCTTCCAGCGATATGAACCACTACGAGTCCGACGCCGTCACCCGGGTGAAAGATCACAAAGCAATTGAGCGCGTGCTCGGCCTCGACCCGCGCGGCCTGTGGGACGTCGTCATGAAGGAGGACATCAGCATGTGCGGCTTCGGGCCCGCGGTGGTCATGCTCACGGCCGCCAAACGGCTGGGCGCAACCTCGGCGACGCTGGTTAAGTATGCGACCTCGGGCGACATCTCCGGCGACCGCGAGGCAGTCGTCGGCTATGCCGGCATCATCGTGACCTGAAGGGCAAGAAAAGGGCGGCCCGTCCGGCCGCCCTCTTCCAGGAGGAATAGAAAACCTCAGTGCGGTTTGGTGCCCCGCACCGGCGGAGAAGACGCGCGTGGCGTCGGCGGCATGGGCGCAGATGTCGCCCTACCCCCCGTCGGGGGCATCGTTGTTGGCCCAACCCCAGACGTCGGCCGCGGCGGCGCCGTCGTTACCACCACCGGACGAGCGCTCCGCACCGTTTCCTTGGCGTAGCGGTCGAGATGGTTTACTGTGCCGCGTGGCACGCCCAGGCCCGCCATGCCCGGCGTGATGGTCAACCGCCGCGGCGGTCCCGCCACGGGATTCACCGTGAGACCGCGTCCCACCATCACGGTCGCCCGCGACCGCACCGGCGGCGTCAGCGCCGCCATCCGTGCGGGCGGATGCACCACCCGCGGAATCGCGTACCACGTGTTCCAGTAGCCCGGCTGCCATGCCCAGCCGTAGCCGGGAAGGAACATCCAGTTGCCATAGCGATATGGCATCCAGCCCCACGGATATGCCGACACCCACATGTAACCAAAGCCGGGATACCAGGCCCATCCGCCATCCTGGAACGGGCTCCAGCCCATGCCGGCAAAGTAGGGCTGCCACACCATGCCATAACCCGGGGCGTCGAAGTAGCTGCCGTAGTAATTCAGGTCGCTCATCCCATAGGCATAGGGGGACGACACGCCGGAGGCGCTCGAAGGGTAGCGATTATGGTATTCGTTCTGCTTCTGGTCCCACTTGTCGTAGGGGTCCTCGTCGTAGTTTTTCGCCAGGGTGTAACTGCCGTTGTTGGCCAGGTCAAAGGTCGCGCTGTGCTTCTTGCCGATCTCCACCGGCCCGGAGGGCCCGGCGACCTGCACGTCGCCCTGGAAGACAGCCACGATCGCGTCGTCTTTCGTCAGGCTGGCGCGGAAATGCGCCGATTCGGCCAGGGTCACGGACTCGCTCCCAAAATTGAGCGTGAAGCGGTCGCCCTTCTTCGGGCTGATGTTGGCATAAGCGGTGCCCTGAACCAGCTCGACCGTGCTCAGCTTTTGCCCGTCATCGCCGAGAGCGAGGTGAGTGAAGTCCAGTTCGCTGTTGGGCACGATGCGCATCACGCTGCCGTCTTCAAACTCCACTTCGGCGCGGCCGTCGTCGCCGGTCTTCAGTTTTGCGCCCTCGATCACTGGCAAGTTCAGGAACGCCTTCTCGAAGCCGCCGCCAGTGTCGCGATCCATCTGCACGTTGCCCTGGACGTCGCTCAGGCGCACAATGCGGGCCTTCGATTCCGCCGAGGCGCCCGTCACCAGCAACGCCCCCGTCAGTACCGCCCCGACCAGCAGCCGCTTTGCAACCTTGGCAATTGACATAGGAATCTCCAGATACCACTCCTTAAACGTTAGAACCCTTGAGAAGTCATTTAGTTGCCGCAACAATTCTGGACGCGCTCCGGCTCCGTTTTCCAGAACCGGCCGCCAGTTCCTAGCGATCCTGAAAATAAGGCTGTTTTGGCCGGGATCGCACAATTCCTTGCAGAGCCACCAGCCAGTAAGTCACTGGAACTAAGGCAGTTATCAATCTCGCAGTGAATTGCTGTCTGCCTTTAGTGTGGGAGCCGCGGGTCTACAAGTCAAGGAGATTCCGGTACGGGGGCCTTCCTGGTCGGAAGTCACTAGAACTTGTTCCCAAAATTCATTTCTGAGGCTTCTGCGGAAATCCCTCGGGGGCCTGAAGCCCCCATCCTTCGCGGCTCTTAGCGGCACGGCTGAACAGGCTGCGGAAAAAGTCGTCGAGGGCGCAAAAAGCACACCTCGGGCGCTAAAGCGCGGATACATTTTCAACGACTTGACGGCACGACTGAAGTCGTGCCCTTCCCAAAACCGATTCTCGTAGCCAGGTTCTAAGCCCCGCGCTGGCGGGCTTGCTCGGCTTTCTTCTCGGCGAGCTCAGCCGCCTCCGCAACCGTCTTCGCGACCCGCCGGGCACGCGCTTCCGGACTCCGGTAGTAGAAGATACCGAGCAGGTGGCCGCGGCGCTGGGTTGGCGACATCCGCTCCCATCCCTGGCGGGCGCGCGGATCACGCGAAAAAGCGACCTGCAGGATCGGCGGAAGTTCCTGCTCGGCTTCCATGGTGGCCAGCAGCCGCTCGGCCATCTGCTCGGCCCGGCGCATGCGGGCGGCTGCGCTCTTCACGCCGGTAATCCATTTCGAGATCTCCCGCCGCGTGGAATCGCTCAACTGCTCGAACCAGCGGTGGAGCGAGCGGTCCTCAGAAAGCACACGCTTCAGCTCGACCGGCACGGTGATCACGCGTTCTTCGGTGTCCGGCTCCAGGCGGAAGGCTGCGACCATGCCCAGATATGCCCGGGCGCCCGCCTGCATCCCCTTGTTGACGATCATGATGTGATCGCCCTTCCCAGTAGGGAAAAGCGAGGTGCGGAAGGCAAATCCGTTGACCTCGCCCTTCACTTTGAGCTGCCCGCGCCTTCCCCAGGTCTTGGCCACGTCAAAGGGAATGCGAATGATCACCCAGTTCAGGCTTGATCCGGAGCGCTCGAGCGGGGCGGGGAACGATTTGGCGCGGGGCTTCGCCATGGGCATTCAAGAACGGTCAGCGAACCCCTGCTTGCTCCAGGATCCGCTGCGCGCGCGCCCGGGTCACATTGATCACCGAGGCATCGTCCACAATCTGCCGGAGAATCGCCTCAATCGCCGGCAACTCGACGACCAGACCGGAACGGACTTCCTCCTCCAGGCGTTTCAGCTCTTCGTCGAGCGCCAGCTTCTGATAGCGATGGTCGTAGTCGAGCCGGTGTCCGAACTCGAGCGTGGCGGAGAGGCCCTCGAACAAGGAGGTCATTTCCTGTACGGCGGGGTCGGGAGAATAGTTGTAGCTCGACTCGCCGCTCCGCTGCGCGTCCTTGTAGGCGAGCGTCTTCTTCCCGGTAAACGCCAGGTTCTTGTGGTGCGAGTCGAGATCTTTGCGGAAGTAATTTGCTTTGGCGGCCAGTACGAAGATCCTCTGCGACGTGGCGGACGACACCGTGAACGGACAACTGAAACTGTCGGTTTTTTCGGAATCGGGAGCCACCTTGCCGCTCGACTCGTAGCGCGCCTTGCCGCCCGATTGCACTTGCACGGAGTAGTGCTCCGGCTGCGAGCCGGGAAAGTCGAGCGTGAAGATGACCGTCGCCGGCTCGTCGGCTTGCGCATATGCCAATCCGGCAAGAAAAACCAGCCAACCGGCGCGTTGAAATGATCGCAGCATGAGCCGCTGTAATGATTGGATACAGCGCAGAGGTTCGTCAAGCGGGGAAGGCAGTTCTCAGTTCTCAGTTCTCAGTTCTCAGTTCTCAGTTCTCAGTTCTCAGTTCTCAGTTCTCAGTTCTCAGTTCTCAGTTCTCAGTTCTCAG
>JBAVUO010000096.1:0-3433 GCA_049696815.1 Terriglobales bacterium
GGACTCCATCGGGAAGGCAGGAAACATTCAGGCAGTAATGGTTGCCGTAGATGAAATACACGTAGGCGTGTCCCGGCGGACCAAACAGCACGGCATTACGGGCCGTCCTGCCCGCTGCCGCATGCGCTGCCCGATCGCCTTCGCCGAGATACGCTTCAGTTTCGACCACGCGCCCCGCCAGAATTCCGCGCGGCGTCTTGCGGATCAGCAATTTCCCCAGTAGCGCCCGCGCGACCCTGCGGGGATCGGCGTCGAAGAACTCCGGCTTCAGCAGAGACACTCGGCCAAGCGATTTCATCGGCATTAGGGGCGTTGATCTGTGTCGTAATCTGATGTGCGGTATGCCGCAAATTCACGCCATAACCCAACATTGTCATCCTGAGCGAAGCGAAGGACCTGCTCTTGATTGGCGCCGCGAAAAGCAGGTCCTTCGCTTCGCTCAGGATGACAATGTGAATTTAGGTAGGGACCTTGCGGACACTTCACCTGAACTTTCTCACGCCGCACCCTTCAAGTACGCCAGCACCTCTTCGGCGTGCCCTTCCGCTTTCACTTTGTTGAAGATGTGCTTGATCCTGCCGTCCGGACCAATGACGAACGTAGTCCGCGCGATTCCCATCACCTTCTTGCCGTACATGTTCTTCTCTTTGATCACGCCGAAGGCCTCGCAGACTTTCCGGCTGTCGTCGGCCAGCAACGTGTAGGGAAGGTCGTACTTGTCCTGAAATTTCTTCTGCTTGTCCGGCGAGTCGCCGGAGATGCCGAGCACGACTGCCCCGGTTTTCTGAATCTGCTTGTATGCGTTGCGGAACCCGCACGCTTCTTTGGTTCAACCAGGGGTGTCGGCCTTCGGATAGAAAAACAGCACTACCGTTTTGCCGCGGAAATCCTTCAAGGCAACTTCTTGCCCGTTCTCATCCGTCGTAGTAAAGGCAGGGGCTATATCATTGACTTCCATGGGAGCTTCTCCTCGCCGTTCATCGTTATATCGCAGTGCCGGGGTCGCCGTCACCCTGCTCGCCGCGGTTTTGATCGTGGTCGAACTGGTGTGGGCGCAGTTTGGGCGCAAGCCCACGGTGTCGAAAGGCCCGCGGGCGCTCGGACTCATCCAACTGATGGCCAACGGCAAGGCGCGCCTCACGCCCGTCGCCGTCATGGTGGACGGCAAGTTCTTCGATGCCGGCTCCTACAAAGCCACCCCCGTTCCGATGGCGCTCGATTTCGGCGTCGTTTACGAAGGCTTCCGCACCGGGGTCTCGCAGGGCATCCTCACGATCACCCAGCCCGGACAACTCGGTCACATCTGGATCGCCGAAGGCACATGGCTACCCGCCGGGGCCAAAGCGCCCTCGACCCGCAAGAAGGCGGAAATACCGAACATCGAAGAGAAGGACGCGCCGCCCCGGCTTCATCGCGGCGACAAACCGGCCTCCGGCGCCGGCGATCAGCAAAAGGCCGCGCCTTCGCCCAGCGCGGCACCAGCCAGTACTCCTCCTCCGCCGGTTACTGCCAAAGCCCCGCCCCCCGCACCAGAGATGATCGAGGATCCCAATCGGCCCGTCTTGCGGCGCGGCAAGCCGGCCACCAAGGCGCCCCAAGAGCCATTCACGACATTTGACGCCGCACCCGCTCCGGCCAAGTCCGGCAAAAGCGGTGGCGCGATCCAGTTCATACCCGCCATTTCCGATGCCGGGGGTCCCGATCCCCGGTCTTACACCTACGATGTGAAACCGGATGAGGAGACTACGTATCGCAACCGGATGCTGGACCTGGCCGCCGCGGAGCTTCGCTCGCAGCAGAGCCGGGAGAAGACCGCCCCCGGTCCGCAAACTGCTTCCGGGTCCGCCACCGCCCGGCGTAAGACTGCCAGCGCCATCCCTGCGCCCAAACCCTCTTTCGAGGATGTCCGTCTCCGCATCTTCGATCTCTCGAGTTCCAACGAGCCGGTACTGGTGCTCTCCGCCAGGACACGCCCGGCTGCCGCCGCCGGAACCGGGGTTGCCCGGCCAGAGCAAGAAATCACGCTGATCGCCCGGACCAACCTCGAAGGCGAATTGCACAAGCTGTTTTTCTCCACGACCGATGCGCTGCATCTCTACGTCGCTCCGCGGATGGAACTGATCGACGCCGTGGACGCCGATGGCGACGGCCGTGGCGAACTGCTCTTCCGCCGTACCTCCGACGGTGGCAGCGCCTATGCGATCTACCGCGTCACCGCCGACCAGCTCTGGCCGCTGTTTGAGGGAACGCCGTGAAGGCCGGCTCTAGGCTTTAGGCTCTGGGCTCTAGGCTCTAGGTTTTGGGGTTCTCGCTGCTAGCTCGTCGGCGTACCTCTTGGAACTGACCGAGAGCCTAAAGCCCAGAGCCCAGCGCCTGATTTACAATTCAACCTCTTAGGAGTGAAAAACCATGCGCACCACGTCTCGTGTTGCAATACTCGCGTGTCTCTCGGCGGGCTTGTGCTTCGCCCAAGACCACGACTTCAGCAAAGTTCAAATCAAAGTCACGAAAGTCGCCGGCAACGTCTACATGCTCGAGGGCGCGGGCGGCAACATCGGGGCCTCGGTCGGCGAAGACGGCATTGTGGTGGTTGACGATCAGTACGCGCCCCTCGCCGACAAGATTCAGCAAGCGCTCAAAGGCATCACCGACAAGCCGGTGCGCTTCATCATCAACACGCATTACCACGAAGACCATACCGGCGGAAACGAATTCTTCCAGAAGCAGGCGCCCATCATTGCCCAGGACAACGTGCGCAAGCGCTTGGAAGAAGGCGGTCAGGCGGGCAACGGCGGATCGGTGCATTTCGAAGCCAAGCCGCAGCCCAAGGCCGCGCTGCCCATCATCACCTTCGATCACGACGTCACCGTGCACCTGAACGGAGAAAACATTCGCGCCCTGCACTTCCCCGCCGGACACACCGACGGCGACTCGGTCATCTACTTCCCGAAATCCAACGTCGTGCACATGGGCGACGACTTCGTCACCTACGGCTTTCCGTTTATTGACGTGGATAGCGGCGGCAGCATCGACGGCATGATCAGCGGCGTCGAGGGCGCCATCGCCCAGCTTCCGCCCGACGTGAAGATCATCCCCGGCCACGGCAAGGTCTCGAACCTGGACGACGTGCGCGCCTACGTGAAGATGCTGAAGGAAACGCGCGCCGCGGTGCAGGATGCGCTGGACGAGAAAATGACGCTGGCGCAGATGAAAGAGAAGAAGATCCTCGATCCCTGGAAGAAGTTTGCCGGAGACTTCATCTCCGAAGACGCCTATCTGGAAACGCTATACAACTCGCTCACCGGCCAGAAAAACGGCAAGTTCATCAAGCACAATTAACCAGCCTGTGTGGGGCGGACATTCCTGCCCGCCCCTGCCCGCGCCGCGAAAGTAGCGCCGCCGTCCCGGCGGCTGTCCGGCGGGCGTCCTCGCC
>JBAVUO010000097.1:0-18111 GCA_049696815.1 Terriglobales bacterium
CGGTAATCGCGAATGTCTACGTCCCGACCGCGAAGATCGCGCAGATGATGCAGACGGGCGAACTGGCGGGTTGCGCGATCACGGACGAACTCATTAAGCGGCTAGAGGGCGAGAAGAAGCCGCAGCGACTGGAGCGCGCCGCGCTGATGGTGGCGGCGGCGAAAGACCTCGGGTTTGCCGGCACCCATATTGGCGGGTTCGGACTGACTCACGGGGACTTCATGACCATCATCGAGCGCGCCGCCGCACTTGGTAAGGATTGGCACGGGCGCATGGATGAACTCGTGTTTCAGTCCCCAAATGAGTTCTACCTTTTCCCAGAGCGCGGAGATGGCCTCAGCGACGGCGCATCCGAATATCGGGTCACCCACGTCCAGCCCCATCCGTCGGTGGTTCAGCGTCTCTCCGAGACGGTGCACCGTTACTTCATAAAAGACGGCTCGTTCGGAGCACGTTTCTTTGGTCCACGATTGCAGGCCGCCGGCCAGTCAGCACGGAATAGTTCATGGCGCCATGGCTTGTGGTATGGGCTCCTGGGACCCGCAACCTTGTACCGCAAGGCAACGCTGGGCTGCGTCAGTTGTGGAGACTGCCTACAGGACCATCTCAACTATGCCGGGTGCTCGATGCGTTGGTGCTACAAGGAATTGCGCAACGGTCCGTGCGGAGGCTCCCGGGTGGACGGAAGTTGTGAGGCTCGCCCCGATCTGCCCTGCATCTGGAACGTGATCTACCTCGGCACGCTGGCCATGGGCGAGGACCCGGCTCGGTTCGCGCGCGTTCTTGTTCCTCCCCGCGATTGGAGCCTCGACCGCACCAATGCTCTTGCCAACCGATTCGCCGGGCTGGACAACCTCGGCAAGAGGATTGATTTCCGCTCCGAAGACACCCGAAAACAGGACACGAAACCATGCTGATCATCGGTGAACTGATCAACTGCACGCGGAAGAAAGTCGGTGAAGCTGCGCAAAAAAGAGATGCCGAGTTCTTCAAGGAACTCGCGCGCAAGCAAGCCTCGGCCGGAGCACACATGCTGGATGTGAACGCCGGTCTCCCGGAACAGGAAGTGGAACTTCTGAGCTGGCTGGTGGACCTGGTGCAAGGAGTCGTTGACGTTCCCCTCTGCCTGGATAGCGCCGACCCGGAAGCCATGACCAAGGCGCTTCCGCTCTGCAAGCAGCGCCCGATGGTCAATTCGATCAGCGACGAACCCGCACGCTGGGCGCTGCTGCCGGTGCTTAAGGAACACCATCCCCGGGTGATCGCGCTATGCCTGTCGGAGTCCGGAGTGCCCAACGGAGTGGATGATCGCGTGGCCACCGCCAGCCGGCTGATCGATCGCCTGACGGCGGAGGGTTTTTCTCTGGACGACATCTACGTTGACCCATGTGTGATGCCGATCGCTACCGGTCCGCACGGCCGGCATCTGCTCGCCGCCGTTAGCCAGATTGTTAGAAGGTATCCGGGAGTTCACATCAGCGCGGGCGTGAGCAATGTTTCCTTTGGCCTGCCGGTGCGCAAGCTGCTGAACGAGACCTTTCTTCAGCTGCTCATGGCCCATGGCCTCGATGCCGCGATTGTCGATCCGTGCGATCCGCAGCTCATGATGGGCGTCGCGGCGGCCGAAGCGCTGCTGGGCCGCGATGCCAACTGTAAGAGCTATCTGCGTGCCTATCGCGAGGGTCAGCTGGGCCCGGTTACGTAGTTCATCGATGCCTGTGGACCTTGCTGCCGCCCGATCGGAAGGGACCATCCGCAGCCTCCCCCTTAGGGTTGGACCATGATGACCACCACTCGCAGTGGAGCCAGGAGAGCTGTTTCCGGCGTTATGCGAGCCGGAAAAGGGAAGGGCGAATCAGAACCTCCAACGGTTTTGAAACACTTTTCTGAGATACTGGCAGGGATTTCTGGAGAGGCTGCTTGAACGATTATTTGTTGTCCGTGCTGCTCGGGATCATCGAAGGCCTGACGGAGTTTCTGCCGGTCAGCTCCACCGCCCACCTGCGGATTTCCGAAGCCCTGCTGCACGTGCCGCTTTCGAGCGGCTATTGGAAGATGTATTCCATCGTGATTCAGCTGGGCGCGATCCTGACGCTCCCAGTCTATTTCCGCCACCACATCGCTAAACTTGTCTCGACGTTTCCCGACGGCGAGAAGAACGACTGCGACTACCTGACTCATCCGCTCAGCCTGGTCATGATCGCGTTCGTTGTGACCGCGGGCCCGTCATTTCTGCTGACCAAGGTGATCGGCAAGAACCTCGAGAGCCTCTACGTCATGGGCGCTTCCCTGCTGATCGGCGGAATTGTGATGTGGGTCATTGACGCGATGAAAGCGCCCTGGGAAAAGGCCGGGCCCGGCGCCGCGGGCACCCCCATCCATACCTGGAAAATGGACGACATCCATGGCGGGCAGGCCATCTGGATCGGCGCCTGCCAGATTCTCTCCGCCGTCTTCCCCGGAACCTCGCGGTCCATGGCGACGATTGCCGCCGGGCAGTTGGCGGGCATGTCGCGCGCCGCCGCGCTGGAATTTTCCTTCTTCGTCTCCATGCCGACCATGGCCATGGCCACGCTCTATACGCTGTGGAAGTCCGTGTCCGGCAAGGAAGGCAATCCCATTGGCGTCGCCGGCATCACGCCCCACGAATGGGTCATTCTGGCGATTGGATTCGTGGTCTCTTTCATCGTTGCCTACGCCAGCGTGGCCTGGTTCATGAACTGGGTCCGCAAACGCGGATTTGCGCCCTTTGCCCTCTACCGCATCCTGATCGGAATCGCGGTGCTGGCCTGGGCCGCGGGCGTGCTGGGACGCTAATCTCTCGTGCTCTACCATCGCTGACATGCCGACGAGGCTGACGAAAATGCATGAGCGACAAGACATCAAGTCCAGAGCGGTTGAGACATGGGTCCGCGCCGATGAGGAATGGGAGCGCGGCCGCCTCCGGCCGGCTTTTCGATTGATGCTCGCGGCTGCGAAGATGGGCGAGAGCGGAGCACAGGTAGCCGTGGGCTATATGTACGACAACGCGATCGGGACAAGGCACAACAAGCAAGCAGCCCTTTATTGGTACCGGCGCGCCTACCGCCGCGGAGAGTCGACTGCGGCCCACAATATCGGCACCGTTTGGCGCGATGATGGGAACTTTTCGAGGGCCTTGTATTGGTTCGAACGAGCAATACAGATGAATGGCGGAGACGATGGCGAAGCCAATTTTGAAATCGCCAAGCTCTACTTGGGAAAAGGTCAAGACAATCGCAAAGCCACATCCATCTTGAGGAAAGTCTGCAAATCAAAGAACGTCACTCAGGATTGCGTAGAGCAAGCACGGCGCTTGCTGAAACGGACGTCCTATTGCCCTCGGACGAGGCCGAGACGACGATTGCTGTCGTGACATTGTAACCCTCGCACGCCCGTACCTACCTCGCCACCCCGTCCCTTTTCCCGCTGTCGGAAAGCTCAACTTCTTGTCATAATTATCTGGCTCTGGCGTAGTTGCGGCATTGCGGCTGAGGTGTCTTTTTGCCTCCCGCAGCGCGTCCACGCCACATGACATTCTTCTCGAAAATATTTGTGCCGACCAGGAACCGGCGCCTGAACGAACTCGTCGGGTTCTTGTTGTGCGTCTCCGCCCTCCTCCTTTTCCTTGCGCTGGCTTCCTATTCGCCGCTTGATCCCTCGCTGAACAGCGCCTCGGTGCTGACCGGATCGCGCGCCGCCCGCAACTGGATCGGCGTGGTTGGCGCCTACCTCTCCGACCTGATCCTGCAATTCTGGGGTGTGGGAGCGTTTCTGCTGCCCCTGTTTGCCGGGATGCTCGGGGCCCGCTGGTTCCGTTCGCGGCCCGTCCAGAGCCCTGTGGCCAAGACTCTGGGCAGCCTGTGGCTGCTGATGTTTGTGCCGGCCTTGCTGGCGATTCTGCCGGGACACCTGCGCTGGATGGGCGCCATTCCCATCGAAGGCTTGTTGGGCAGAATCCTCGGCGACCTCCTGATCCATTACCTCAACGTTGCCGGCGCCTATATCGTCTGCACCACGATGATCGCAGTTGCGCTTTATCTGACGACCGCCTTCTCCTTTTCGGTGATTCAGCTCTGGGCACCGACCCGCTTCGCCTTTGTCATGGCGCTATGGAACCGCTGGAAAGACTGGCAGGAGGAGCGCCGGAGGAAGCGCCAGCAACAAGAACTGGAACAGCGCCGCGCCGAAAGGCCCACGGTCACCACGCACCTCGTGCCTGGCCGCCCCGCCGCCGCGCGTCCCGAGAGCGAGCAGTTCGAGCCAATTCCGCCGGCCCGGCCGGAGCCTCCGGTTGAGGCACCGCGTACCGGCATCGAGCGCATGGCCGAGGAAGGGCCCGACTCTACGGCCCCGCCGCCAGCACCGGATGCGGCTCTGCCTTCAGGAATCGAAGTTATCGAGCGGGCTGACACCGAGCGCAAGCCCAAAACCACGCTCCCCAAGATTGCCGGAAGTTACAAGCTGCCGCCCTCCAGCCTGCTGCACCGTCCCGATGAGCAGCAAGCTGTACATGAAGACGAACTCAAAATCCTTGCCCAGGTTCTGACCGATAAGTACGCCGAATTTGAGGTCCACGGGCAGGTCACGCAGATCAACCCCGGGCCGGTGGTCACCACTTTCGAGTACAAGCCCGAGGCCGGCATCAAGTACAGCCGCATCACCGCGCTCACCGACGACCTCTGCCTCGCCCTGCGCGCGGAAAGCATTTTGATCGAGCGCATGCCGGGCAAGAGCACGGTGGGCATCCAGGTGCCCAACCGCGAGCGCGAAATCATCTGGTTGCGCGAGAACATCGAGTCGCAGGAGTTCCTCGGCTCCAAATCCAAACTCACGCTGGCCATGGGCAAGGATATCAACGGGCGCATCGCCACCGCCGATCTGGGCGGCATGCCTCACCTGCTCATTGCCGGCGCGACCGGGACGGGCAAGAGCGTCGCCATCAACGCCATGATCATGTCCATTCTGTACAAGGCGACGCCCGATCAGGTGCGGCTTGTGCTGGTGGACCCCAAGCGTCTGGAATTGGGCAACTACGAGGGCGTGCCCCACCTCTACACCCCGATCATTACCGAACCGAAACTGGCGGCCAACGCGCTGCGCAACGCGGTGCGCGAGATGGAACGGCGGCTGAAACTGCTCGCGGCCAAAGGCGTGCGCAATATCGACGCCTACAACCGCCTCTTCGACGACACGCCCAGCCTATTCGGCGATCAATCCAGGTCCGAGGACGGCCCGATTCCCTACATCGTCATCGTCATCGACGAGTTGGCCGACCTGATGATGCTCGACGGCCACAACGTGGAAGAGTCCGTCACTCGGCTGGCGCAGATGGCGCGAGCGGTCGGAATCCATCTGGTGCTGGCCACGCAACGGCCTTCGGTGGACGTGATCACCGGGCTGATCAAAGCCAACTTCCCGGCTCGGGTATCGTTCCGCGTCGCCACCAAGGTGGACTCGCGCACCATTCTCGACGCCAACGGCGCCGAATCGCTGCTCGGCCGCGGCGACCTGCTTTACCTGCCGGCCGGTTCCGCCCGCGTCCACCGGCTGCACGCTCCGTTCGTGACGGAGAAGGAGATCGCGGCCGTGGTCGAGTTCTGGAAGTCGCAGGCTGGGGCTCAGTACCAGGAGCATTTCCTCGAGACGCCGGCGGAAATGCGTGGAGACGCCGGCAACGTTGACGATTCCGGGGAGGTGGCCGCGGACGACAATGACCCCCTCTTTAACGATGCCGTTCGCCTGGTCGTGGAATTCGGCAAGGCTTCGACTTCGCTGTTACAGCGCCGCCTGCGCATCGGCTACGGCCGCGCCGCCCATTTGATCGACCTGATGGAGCGGGATGGTATTGTAGGAGCCGCCGATGGCCCTAAGCCGCGTGAAGTCCTCAAGCGGCCGGACTGGATTTCGGAAGTGGAAGAGTCCATGCGGTAAACCTAGGACCAAATTGCTGGTAACCTTTCCCTCTGGGAAAATGCTGGCACTGGGAACCACCATGTCCCAAAGGGTGGCCCGTTGGTCCAGCTTCTCTCATGCTTTTACGTATCCTGACGTTCATTAAAGAGGGTAGCGCCGCTCCACGCGTCCGCTTGCGGGCTGCGCTGCGGAGAAGGTAGCTATGCAGGTACTCCTGGTCGAGGATTCGCCGGTTTACCGGAAACTGGTGTCTGACTGCCTGGTCGACTGGGGATTCAGCCTGAAGATAGCCGAGAACGGCTCCCAAGCCTGGGATCTGCTGCAGCAGCCCGACTCTCCGAAGCTGGTTCTTCTCGATTGGGTGCTGCCTGATTTTGACGGCGTCGAACTCTGCCGGCGGATTCGCCAGGCAGGGTCAACGCGGGAGTATACCTATTTCATCCTCCTGACCGGCAAGGACACAAAAGAAGACATGTTGAAGGCAATGCAGGCGGGGGCTGACGACTACCTGATCAAACCGTTTGATGAACTGGAACTGAAAGCCCACCTGCTGGTCGGCCAGCGCATCCTGAAGTTGCAGGACGAGTTGATTGCGGCGCGCGAGTCGATGCGCCATGCCGCCACCCACGATTCCCTCACCGGATTGATGAACCGCGCCGAAACCCTGGAATTCCTCAACCGCGAACTGGCGCGCGCCCAGAGGGAGCATTCTTCGGTGGGCGTCATTCTGGCCGACATTGACCGTTTCAAGGATGTGAACGACTCCTGTGGCCACCTTTTTGGCGACGAAGCACTGAAGGAAATCAGCAGCCGGATGCGGTCGAAGCTCCGGGTGTACAACGGCATCGGCCGCTGGGGCGGAGAGGAGTTCCTGCTGATCCTGCCCGGCTGTAATCTCGCGAATACTCTCAAGCGGGCCGATGAACTGCGCCAGTACGTCGCCGGCAAGCCCATCGCGTTCTCCGGATCGGAAAGGGTCGTCACGATCAGTATGGGGGTCGCCATTTCGAGCGATTCCGGAACCCGAGACGTGGAAAACCTCTTAAACCAGGCTGACCTTGGCCTGTATCAGGCGAAGCGTAAGGGACGGAACCGGGTCGAATGCGTCGAGGAAACAGCGAGCGCGGGGTCGTCTCCCCGATAAACGCGCGCCCCGCTCTCGACACACGCCCTTCACTTCCCGCTACAATCGGCACTTGCTGTCACGCCGGAGCGCCTATGAAGTCGCACACGGAATACCTGGTTCTGCATACGAAAACCAAGCGGGCCTACATTCACCTGACGCCGCAGGTGGAGAGCATCCTCAAGAAATCCGGGATCGGGGAAGGCATGGTGCTGGTTTCTGCCATGCACATCACGGCGGGCGTCTACGTCAATGACAACGAGAGCGGCCTGATCGAAGATATTGACCAATGGCTGGAAAGGCTGGCGCCCTTTCGCGAGAACTACAAGCATCACCAGACCGGAGAAGACAATGGGGACGCCCACCTTAAGTCGCTGCTCGTGCATCACCAGGTCATCGTTCCGGTCACGGGCGGCAAGCTCGACCTCGGCACGTGGCAGCGCATCTTCTACGCCGAGTTCGACGGCCAGCGCGACAAGCGGGTGATCGTGAAGGTGATGGGAGAATGAACCGTAGTTCGGAGTGCGGGCTGGTCCCTCGCCCCCAGTAGCTCACAGCGAGCTACTGGAATCAAAGCAAGAGTAAGGAACGGCATGTCAGAAGAAATTCACGAATTGCACGAACACGCCGAACACGCCAGGCACGATCCCGGCCTGGCGCCCGTGACCCTCACCATGGCGGTGCTGGCGGTTCTGGTCGCAACGGTGTCCCTGCTTGGCCATCGCACGCATACTGAAGAGATCGTCCTCCAGAACAAAGTCACCGACCAGTGGGCCTACTATCAGGCGAAGAACATCCGCCGCCACACCGACGAACTTTTTGCCGACCTGACCAACGTCCTCCCGGGGCGCGATGAAGAGTCCATAGCCAAACTCCGGGAGAAATACAAGACCGAGGCCGAGCGCTATCGCGATGAGCAGAAGGAACTCGACGCCAAGGCCCGCGAACTGGAGCAGGAGACCGGTCTCGCCCGACGCAAAGCCGACCGCTTCGACCTGGGCGAGGTGCTTCTGGAGATCGCCTTGGTGATCACTTCAATTACCTTGCTGTCCGGCCGTCGCCTCTTCTGGAACGTTGGCTTGATTCTGGGGACGGCGGGAATTGTGGTGGCCGCGTCGGCGTGGATGGTGCGCTAGGTTCGGCGCTTGGCTCTCCGTTCTCGGCTTTCGGCAAAAGCGAATCGCATTCGCTGGATTTTGTCTCTTCTGGGCTGCCTTTTGACCGTTTCTCGTTGGTCTTCCGCCGGTATTTCCTCCCCTTTGCCCCTCAGACGGCGTCCCTCCGGCGCTTTTTCCCGGGAGCCGCTCAGCCCGGCTCTGTCGCTGCCCCCAAGACGCAAAGAGGGCTGAAATTGTGCCCCATAAACGTGATTCCCCGCACCCGGGTCACGCTCTGTTGTGATTCACATCACCGCACGCATCTCCCCGCCCAGTAGAGAATTACATCAGCGCAGAAAAGAACGCAGAGGATTGCAACAGCACCCTCGGCCCAAAAGGTCGAAGCGGTGTTGAAGTCCGCAACAGATCGCGTATCCAGCTGCTTCCTTTCTCTGCGGCACCTAGAACCCTACGTTGAGAGGACGCACTCATGAAGATGACAAAGATCGCGATGCTGGTTCTGACGATCGCGGTAGCTTTATTCATTTTGATCCCGAGTCTGTCGTGGGCCGAAGATGGCGCTGCCCTGTTCAAGGCGAAATGCAGCGTGTGCCATGGTCCGGATGGTGCGGGCAAGCCGGCCTTGAAGGCCCCGAGCCTGGTGTCCGATGAGGTGAAGAAGAAATCCGATGACGACATCATCAAGGTGGTCCAGACAAATCCGAAACACGCCGCCCTGGCCAAGGCCCTGAGCGCCGACCAGCTCAAGGCGATCGTGGGCGCGATCCGCGACCTGCAGAAGAAGTAACGCATCGGCTGTTCTGCTTCGGAAGCATGCGGAAGGTGGTTCGCGATGCCGGTGTCCGGTAGAACTGGACTCATATCGAAGCTGACCGGCCGCTCTTCCACCCCCTCATGCCAAAACCCGGGTTCCACCACGGGCGGGCTGAGGGTCCAGGTGGAATTTGAAAGAGCGCGAAGCCCATTCCGCACCCCAAGCGGGGTCCCCGGCGAGTCCGCATGGGCTTGCTGGGATGCAGAATACGGAACAGCCCGCCCGGGTCCGACCCCTATCCCAGGACCCGGGCGACATTTTTCGATTGAGCCCGCCCTTCCCCTCTATCGGCCGCTGATTGCCGATGAAACCGTGCCCCATAAGAACGGCCGCGACGTACAGCCCTCACGCGGAGGTCCGGCCGAGGAGCGGCCGGCGTTCAAGCAACCGGAGGCCGCCGCAAGTGCCGCGGTCCTGAGCCATGCCGGAAACTGACGCAAGACGCTGGTGGAGCGCTCTCGATAAGCGCTTCCGCTATGGTCTGGGAACCAAGCTGATCGGGCTGCTGCTGGGCGCAATGCTGATCATCTTTGCTCTTCTCGGATACCTGACGATCCGGTTGCATCGCCAGCACCTCGAAGCCGCTGCCCTGGTCAGCACGGAAGGCATCAGCGACGTCATCAAGCGCAGCACCACCTTTTACATGATGCGGAACGATCGCGAGGCCCTGTACAACGCGATGGCCACCATGGCCAACGAACCGGGTGTAGTCCGGGTCCGCGTCTTCGATCGCGAGGGACGCATCAGCTATTCCACCGATCCCTCCGAGACCAGCCGCGTTGTAGATAAAGCCGCCGAGGCCTGCTATGGTTGCCACTCCCAGCAACAGCCTCTGGCCAAGCTGAATCGTCCCGATCGTTTCCGCGTCTACCGCAGCCGGGGCGGGGCCCGGGTACTGGCCATCATCACCCCGATCGAGAACCAGCCCGAGTGTTCCAACGCGGCCTGCCACGCGCATCCCGAGAGCCAGCAGATTCTGGGCGTGCTGGATACTCACCTCTCGCTGGCGCGCACCGACCAGCAACTCGCCCAGGGGACTTGGCAGATGCTTGCCTATGACGGAGTGGCGATGGCCGGCATCACCCTGCTGACCTGGCTGTTCATTCGCCGCATGGTGGACCGTCCTCTCAAGCAACTGCAGGCGGGAACCGTGCGCTTGAGCCAGGGCGAATTGGGATACCAGATCGAGCTTCGCTCCAAGGATCAGATCGGCGACCTGGCGGGTTCCTTCAATTCCATGAGCCTGCAATTGCGCGAGGCCAGCGAGCAGACGGTCTCCTGGGCGCTCACCCTGGAAGATCGCGTCGAAGAGAAGACTCGCGAATTGAAGCGCGCTCACGACGAAGTCCTGCATGTGGAGACCATGGCCTCCCTGGGCAAGATGGCGGCGGTCGTGGCCCACGAAATCAACAATCCGCTGTCCGGCATCCTGACCTATTCCAAGCTGATCAAGAAGTGGATCGAGCGCGACCAGACCAGCGCCGCAGAGAAAAAGGAAGAGGCCATGCAATGTCTCGACTTGATCGCTGCCGAGAGCCGGCGCTGCGGCGACCTGGTCAAGAACCTGCTCGGCTTCGCCCGCTCCTTTCCGATGAACGTGCAGCCCACCGACATGAATCCGGTGGTGCAACAGTGCATTCTGCTGGTGCGGCACAACCTCGATCATGCTGGAATCCAACTGCACCAGAATCTTGCCGAAGCTCTTCCCCGCCTGCAGTGCGATCCCTCGCAGATTGAGCAGGTGCTGCTGGCCGTCATCGTGAACGCCATCGATGCCATGCCGCGAGGGGGTAACCTCTGGATCGAAACCAGTCTTGTTGCGGACGGCAACGCGGTCTCCATCAGCGTCCGTGACGACGGCACCGGAATCGCTCCCGAACTCTTGACCAAGATCTTCGAGCCCTTTGTCACTACCAAAGAGCATGGCCATGGAACCGGGCTGGGGCTGGCCGTGAGCCGGGGCATCGTCGAGCGGCACAGCGGCAAAATCTCCATGCAATCGGAACTGGGAAAAGGAACGACTGTAACCATCACATTACCCGTGCCGGGCCGCGCGGTCCCTGGAGCCGAGCCGACCCTGGCCGGCGCCGGCATGAAAACGAGGTGACTGCTTTGATCGGACCAGGAAAACTGTTGATCGTGGACGACGAGTTGAGTGTGCGCGACTCGCTGGTCAAGTGGTTTCATGAGGAAGGGTACGACGTCGGGGCGGCGGAGGACGCCAATGGCGCGCTCACGCGCATGGCTGAACAACACTGGGATGCCGCCCTGGTAGATATCAAGATGCGGGGCACCGACGGCATCGAACTGCAGCGCCGGATGCACGAGATCGACCCCGGGCTGATCGTGATCATGATGACCGGCTACGCGTCGGTCGAGACCGCCGTCGCCGCGCTCAAGAATGGCGCCTACGATTACGTCACCAAACCGCTCGACCCCGACGAGATTGCCCACCTGGTCAAGAAAGCGCTGGCCCACAAACGCACCGAGGAAGAAAACGTCCGCCTGCGCGAGACCGTCGCCGAAGTCGCCCGCCCCGAGGAAATCATCGGTCAGAGCCAGGTCATGCAGAAAGTCTTTAACGCCATCGAAACCGTCGCCCCCACCGACGCGACCGTTCTCATTACCGGCGAGAGCGGCACGGGCAAAGAACTGGTCACCCGCGCCATCCACCATGCCAGTCCCCGGCGTTTCCATCCCCTGGTCGTGATCCATTGCGGCGCCCTCACCGAGACGCTGCTGGAGAGCGAGCTCTTCGGCCACGAAAAAGGAGCCTTCACCGGAGCGCAGTACCGCAAGAAAGGCAAGTTCGAAATCGCCGAGGGAGGCACCGTCTTTCTCGATGAGATCGGCGACATCAGCCTGAAGACCCAGACCGACTTGATGCGCGTCCTGCAAGAACACGAGATCGTCCGGGTGGGCAGCACTGAGCCCATCAAAGTGGATTTCCGCTGCGTGGCCGCCACCAATAAAGACCTGGAGAAACTGATCGAGGAAGGCAAGTTCCGCCCCGATCTTTATTACCGGCTCAACGTGTTTCACATCGAACTGCCACCGCTGCGGGAGCGCCGCGACGACATTCCCCTGCTGGTAAAGCACTTCGTGCGCAAGTTCTCGCTGCAGATGAACAAGAAGATCAACCGCGTCTCCCCGGCCGCCATGGACCTGCTGCAGCAACAGCCCTGGGCGGGGAACATTCGCGAACTGGAAAACGCGATTGAGCGGGCGATGGTTGTGGCCCAGGAGCCGGAAATTTGCGAACAGGACCTTGCCGTCAAGGCCGTGGCTGTCCCCAACGGCGGGCCTAAGTCACTGGAAGAGATCGAAAAGGCGCACATCCTGCGGGTGCTCGAGCAATGCGGCTGGAACCAGACCCGCGCCGCGGAATTGCTGGAGATCGACCGGGTCACGCTGCATCACAAGATGAAGAAGTACGGCTGGAGCCGGCCCGTCGAGACCCGATGAGAGTGCTGGAACTGCTGCCGATCGGAAACTTCGACGAGCGGCTGCTACGGGAGGTCGCTCCGGCGCTCGCCGACGCTTTCCGCGTTCGCTGCCGAATTGGTGGGGCTCGCCTCGATCCGCAGTTTGCCTTTCATCCCGAGCGCCAGCAGTACCACTCCTCGGAGCTGCTGCACCGCTTGCAGGACTACGCCGCCAACGGCGCCTGGCGCGTGCTGGGCGTCACCAACGTGGATCTCTACATCCCGATTCTGACGTTCGTCTTCGGAGAAGCGCAGGTGGGCGGGCCTTGCGCCGTGGTTTCGGCACATCGTCTGGCGCAGGAGTTCTACGGCCTGCCGCCGGATCCGGCGCTCCTCCGCGACCGCTTGATCAAAGAGGCAGTCCACGAGGTTGGCCACACGCTCGACCTCACCCACTGCGACGACTACGCCTGCGTCATGGCCGCTTCGCATGCGGTCGAATGGATCGACCTCAAGGAAGCCACGCTGTGCGCAAGTTGCCGGAGCCGGGCGCTGGAGGCGGTGGGGTAGGAACATCTGGTACGACCGAGTTCCAAAAGGAAAGGTTGTTCTTCGTTTCTATTCTGGATTTTCCTCGGAACTTTCGGCGAGTTTATGCACGGCTCCGTTTAGGTCCACGTGATACCGCAGCGTGAAGCCACGTGGATGCCGCACTCTGGAGACACGTTGGGGCGGTTCGTCAAAATGACCGAATAACGTGACAAGCAGCTCATGCGAGTTGATCCATCGTTTCGCTTGCAGGTAAGAATGCCCTGCCTTCAGGTACTCCCCTGCGCCTGCATCTGCGGCGACGATTACGGCTGCCAAGTCAGTCACTCTCAATGTGACCGGATCGTATAGATAGCTTTCACTTTTATTGCTGCCCAAGTCATCGCTGACGAAAAACGAGCGACTATTCGGTGCCCAAGAAATGCTGAGACTTCTTTCGAAATCTCTAACCGCACGACGCCTGTGCATCCTGCTTTGCTCGATCCACAGCTTTCTCGGTTGGGAATAGTCCCGACACTCGAAGATCAGGATCCATTTTCGATCGGGCGAAACTATTCGTGTGACTGGCCCGCGTGGAAGAACAACGACCTTCGTCTGCCCACCCGCAACACTGAGTGTCAGCGAGGCGAATAGTGCCAATAGGACGCGACTGAACATCGTCAACTCTTGCCTAGCCCTTCTCGATTACCTTCCTGATCCGCTCGAACGCCCAATCGATCTCTTCGCGCGTGATGGTCAGCGGCGGTGCGATCCGGATCACGTGGTCATGGGTTTCCTTGCAGAGAATTCCTTCTTCCTTCAGCGCCTCACAGTACGGGCGCGCTTTGCTGTGCAGTTCGATGCCGATCCACAGGCCCAGACCGCGTACCTCCTTCAGGTCCGGGCTGCGCAGCGTCCGCAGCCTATCGAGAAAATACGCGCCCAGTTCCGCCGAACGCTCCGGCAGCTTTTCTTCTGTGAGGACACGCAGCGCCGTGCGCGCCACTGCACAGGCCAGCGGATTCCCGCCGAAGGTGCTGCCATGGTCGCCAGGATTGAACACGCCCAGAACTTCTTTCGACGCCAGCACCGCCGAAACCGGATAGAACCCGCCGGAAAGCGCCTTGCCGACAATAACGGCGTCGGGGCGAATGCCTTCATGCATATAGGCGAACAGCTTGCCGGTGCGGCCCAGGCCGGACTGGATTTCATCGGCGATGAGGAGAACGCGGTGCTGCTTGCAGATTGCCGCCGCCTCTTTCAGGAATCCCGCGGGCGGCATCACGATCCCCGCCTCGCCCTGGATTGGCTCGACCAGGAAGGCGCAGGTATTCGGCGTGATGGCATCGCGCAGAGCGGCCGCGTCTCCAAAAGGAATGATCTTGAAGCCGGGCGTGAAGGGCCCGAATCCGTCGCGATACTGCTCGTCGGATGAGAAGCTGACGATGGTCACGGTACGCCCGTGGAAGTTGTTGGCGCAGACGATGATTTCGGCCTTACTGTCAGGAATGCCCTTGACCTTGTGACCCCACTTGCGGGCCGCCTTGACGGCGGTCTCCACCGCCTCGGCGCCGGAATTCATGGGCAACGCCATATCGAAGCCGGTCAGGTCGTGCAGGTCTTTGTAGAGCAATGGAAGCTGGTCGTTGCGGAAAGCCCGAGAGGTCAGCGTGACTTTGTGCGCCTGCTCGATCAGGGACTGCAGGATCTTGGGATGGCAGTGTCCCTGGTTCACCGCCGAGTACGCGGCGAGGCAATCCAGGTACTTCTTGCCGTCAACGTCGTACACCCAGCATCCCTGGGCGCGCTCGATCACCACATCGAGCGGATGATAGTTGTGGGCTCCGTAGGTTTCTTCGAGTTGGATGAAATCCTGGGCTTGGGTCTTTTCGTCGATCAGGGGCATTGGGGCTCTCCAAAAGTTGCTAGTTGCTGGTTTCTAGTTGCTAGTCCATGAGGAGTTTGCGTAGTAGCTTCTCTTTCGCCCCGTTGGGGCTTGCTCTGGTTCCACTTTCTACCCACGGCTTGCGCCGTGGGCTAAATTCTTGCGCCGCTTCGCGGCTTAGTTCAACATCACTGGTCCACTTTTCGGAGGACCATCGAGCTATGACACAGACTCCTGAGGCACGGCACAGACTAGAAACGAGCAACGACGAAGCTAGAGACTTCTCAACTGGCTACTACTCCAAAAGCATCGTCAACAGCGCCATCCGCACGAACAATCCGTTGGTCGCCTGGCGAAAATACAGGGCTCTCGGATCGCTGTCCACGGTCTTATCCAATTCCACGGTTCGCGGCAGGGGATGCATGATCATCGCATCCGGCTTGATGCGCTGCAAAACCGACGAGTCAATGGCGTATTGGCGGCGCACCCGCAGGTCGGCGCCGCGGTCGGGATGAATGCGCGTCTGATAGATCACATCCACTTCGCCGATCACCTTGTTCAGGTCAGACTCCAATTCGTATTGGACGTTGTGCCGGTCAAGGTATTCCAGAATGTCCGCCCTCATCTGCAGCTCGGGCGGGCTGACAAAGAAGATGCGGATGCGTTCAAACTTGGCCAGCAAGTACGCGAGGGAACGCGCCGTGCGACCCTTGTCGAGTTCTCCGATGAACGCCACGCTCAGCCCGTCCAGCGGCCGCATGCGATAGATGGTGTAGAGATCGAGCAGGGCCTGCGTGGGGTGCTGGCCGCCACAGCCATCACCGGCGTTGATGATCGGGACCGGTGAGACCGCCGCTGCCCGCCGCGCTCCATCTTCCTCATGGTGCCGGATCACGATCACGTCGGCATAGCCGCCGATGATGCGGATCGAATCTTCCACCTGCTCGCCTTCGACCTCGGAGGAGAACGCCCGCGCCTGTTCGGTCGAGAGCACCCGCCCGCCCAGTCTGTGCATGGCGGCTTCAAACGAAAAGCGGGTGCGCGTTGAGGGTGCGTAGAACAGCGTCGCCAGAATGCGGTTCTGATGATCCAGCGAACCGCCGCGCGCCACGATGCGCTCCATGCCGCGGGAACGAACGAACAGGTCCATCAACAGGGGGAGTGTGAACTGCTGGGACTCGACGACATGGCGCAGTTTCATGGACACGGGTTCCAATCCAAAGTGTAGGTCTTTCTGCTCAGCGAATCCATTCGATGTAGGCAGGCTGGGAATCATATTTTCCTGATCATGACGTTGTCCGGAACCGCACTGCCCGCGTTCGGGCTCGGCGGCCCCGGCAGAATGCGGGTGCCGGCGGCGCCGGCAATCGCATCGCAAATATGCTCATAGGAGGTGATGATGACCTCCTTACCGCCACGGCGCAGGAAGCGCAGCGCCGATTCGACTTTTGGGCCCATGTTTCCCGGCGGGAAATGTCCTGCCCGATAGTAGGTCTCCATCTCTTCCGCCGACACGCAATGCAGGGGCCGCTGCGTGGCTTTTTTGTAATCGAGATAAACATAGTCGGTGTCGGTGGAAATCGCGAAGACATCCACGCCCAACTGAGATGCCAGCAGCGCGGAAGCGCGGTCTTTGTCAATCACCGCCTCCACCCCCTCGAATCCGCCATTGGCGCGCACCACTGGGATGCCGCCCCCGCCGCAGGCGATCACCAACACACCGTCATTCACTAAGTCGCGGATGACCTCGAGCTCGACGATCTCTGCAGGCTCCGGAGAGGGCACGACTCGCCGGTAGCCGCGAGCCGCATCTTCCACGATCGCCCATCCCAACCGGCGCTTTTTCTCTTCCGCGTCCCCTCGCGAGTAAAACGGCCCGATCGGCTTGGTGGGATGCTCCATCGCCGGATCGCTGGCAGAGACGACCGCCTGGGTCACCACGCTGACGACGGGGACCTGTAAGCCGGCGCCGGCGAGTTCGCGGTGCAGAGCTTGCGCCAGCAGGTATCCAATCTCGCCCTGGCTGGCCGCTCCGCAAACGTCCAAGGTCTGTCCCGGAACCTGGTCCGACGCGCGCTCCGAGCGCAGCAGCTGCGCGCCCACCTGCGGTCCGTTGCCGTGGGTGATGACGATGCGGTACCCGTCGCGGATCAGCCCGAGGATAGCCGCCGCCGTACGCCGGGCATTGGCCATCTGTTCGGCAACCGTCCCCTTCTCACCCGCGCGGATGAGTGAGTTGCCGCCGACGGCAATTAATATTGACTTCATGGAAGTTTCTTGTTTCTTGTTTCTGGTTGCTTGAGGAAACGAGTAACCAGAAACTAGAAACTAGTGCGACGATTCGTGCAGCGCCCCGCCCAAACTCTCCGCGATTTTAGGCTTCATCAGCTCCACCAGGATAGCCTTCTGCGCGTGCAGCCTGTTCTCCGCCTGTTGGAACACTACGGAGTGCACCGAATCAATTACGTCGGCGGTGACTTCTTCGCCCCGGTGTGCCGGCAAGCAGTGCATAAAAATCGCGTCCGGCTTGGCTAACTGGAACAGCGGCGCGTTGACCTGATAGGGGCGGAAGATCTTATCGCGGTCGCCTTTCTCCGTCTCTTGTCCCATGCTGGTCCAGACGTCGGTGTACACCACGTCCGCGCCGCGCGCGGCTTCGACCGGATCGTTGGTGATCGTGCAGCTGCCCCCCGTCGTTTGTCCGCGCTCCGTCGCCCAGCGGATGGCGGCTGCGTCCGGTTCGTACTTGTGGGGCGTTGCGACCCAGACATGGGCTCCTAGCTGCGTTCCGGTAAACATCAGCGAATGCGCCACGTTATTGCCGTCTCCCACGAACGCCACCTTCAGCCCCGCCACCTCGCCTTTCAACTCCAGGATGGTCAGGAAATCCGCCATCGCCTGGCAGGGATGGCTGTAGTCGGTCAGTCCATTGATGATCGGAATGCGGGCGTACTCCGCCATCTGCTCCACAATCTCGTGGGCAAAGGTGCGGATCATGATGCCCTGCACCATCCGCTCCAGGTTCTTGGCCACGTCGTAAACCGATTCCCGCTTCCCCAGGTTGATCTCGGCCGGAGAAAGATAGAGCGAAAACCCGCCTAACTGGTGGATCCCGACATCAAAGCTGACCCGGGTTCTTAGGGACGGCTTCTCGAAAATCAGGGCCAGCGTTTGTCCCCGCAGCGAAGCTGCGAACCGCTCCGGATTCGACTTGATCAGCCGCCCCAGATCGATGAACTCTCGAATCTCCTGCGGCGTGAAATCCCGGATGGAAAGGAAGTCAT
>JBAVUO010000098.1:0-1636 GCA_049696815.1 Terriglobales bacterium
GGGAAGGGGAGGCCAGCCTGTGCTAGAACTGGGCCGTCTCTCCGGAGTTTGTGTGATAGCTTCTCTTTCGCCCCGTTGGGGCTTGCTTTCTTTCGACTCTCTACCCACGGCTTGCGCCGTGGGCTGCATTCTGGTCCAGACCGGGGAGATAGTTGACAAAACAGACCGGGCACATGGTTGACAGATTGGTCCGTTCACCAAAGGCAGCTACAAAGAAGCATGCCTTGGAAAGTGAGCGGAGTGGTGGAGAAGCGCAGGTTGTTTGTGGAGCAGTGGTTGTCGGAGGAGTGGACGGTGACTGAACTGTGTGGCCGGCACGGCATCTCGCGCCAGGCGGGATACAACACGTTGGCGCGATACCAGCGCGAGGGCTGGAAGGGCTTGGAGACGCGGAGTCGTGCGCCGCATGGTCATCCCAATCAGATGTCCGGTGCGACCGAGCAGCAGATCGTGGAACTGCGGCAGGCACACATGCGTTGGGGACCGCGGAAACTGAAGGTGGTGCTGGAACGCGAGCAGTCGGAAGGGACCTGGCCGGCAGCCAGCACCATCGGCGAACTGCTGCGCCGCGAGGGGTTGGTGATGGCGCGCAAGAAGCGGCACCGGATGGATCCGTACACCACTCCGTTCGCCTCGGCCAGCGAGCCGAACCGGGTGTGGTGCGGCGATTTCAAGGGTTGGAGCCGTACGCAGAATGGCGAGCGCATCGATCCGCTGACCATCAGCGATGCTTGCACACGCTATCTGCTGCGCTGCCAGGCGGTCGAAAAGATGGACACGGCTCGAGTACAAGCCATCTTCGAGGCCGGGTTCCGCGAGTACGGCCTGCCGGAGGCGATTCGAACCGACAACGGCGCGCCCTTTGCTTCCCGCGCCATTGCGGGATTATCCCGGCTGGCGCTGTGGTGGATGAAACTGGGCATCGTACCCGAACGTATCCAGCCGGCGCATCCGGAGCAGAATGGTCGGCACGAGCGCATGCATCTGACGCTGCAGCAAGAGACCATGAGTCCGATGGCCGCCAACCGGCGGTCGCAGCAACGCCGCTTCGATCAGTTCCGCAGCGAGTACAACCAACAACGTCCGCACGAAGCGCTCGCGATGCGAACCCCGGAAAGTTGCTACACCGCGTCGCCGCGTCCGTATCCGGCGCGCGTGTCCGAACCCGAATACGATAGCTCGATGACCGTGCGGCGCGTGTTCGCTGCCGGACAGTTCTCCTGGAAACACCACGACGTGTTTGTCAGCGAGACCCTCATGGGCGAACGCATCGGATTGCAACCAATCGACGATCGTTGGTACACGATTTACTTCGCCGAGTTTCCCGTGGGGCGCTTCGACAGTCGAACCCGAACGGTGCATCGACTGCCGCCAGCGCCAGGCTTCTACACAGCTGATGCAGGGGAAGGGGAACCGCCCCCTTCCCCTGCACCCCATCCCCTAAACCCGGACCAGAAACTGTCAACTATGTCCCCGGTCTAAACTGTCAACTAGGTGCCCGGCTGGACAAAGCAGAGAACGAGCGAGCCCCGTGAGGGGCGAAAGCGCTTGGCACACACGTCCGGCAATGTCGTGGTCCACCTGATCTTCAGCACCAAGGGGCGCCGGCCTCTGATCACCGCCAAAATCCGCTCCG
>JBAVUO010000099.1:0-45224 GCA_049696815.1 Terriglobales bacterium
GGCTGTTGAAAAACTCTCTTCAGGGCGTTTCAACAACGGAGTTCGCTCGTAAGTTGTTGAATGTTCGTCCGCCGAAGGCGCTGAAATTCAATGAAATTACTGCTTCGGTTCCTTTTTCAACAGCCACGCCTGATTACAACAGTTGTGCCCCTTGGGTGGCGGTGGCGTGTATTATCTGGTACAGAAATACCAGCCAGGTATCTGAGGTTCTGTTCGCGTCATGACTCGGCAAGAACAACCATTCTTGCGAAGGCTTCGGCAGGCAATTCTCATCGTTGTCCTTCTACCCATCGTTCTGCCGCTTGCATTATTTGCCGTTGCCAATCATCTTCTCTACCGAGCCTTGCTGTACCTGCTTGTCTGGGCATTGTGGCTGCCTAGAGGAAAAGACATCCTGTTCGTGTATTCCGATAGCCCGATATGGCATGAATATATGGCGACACAGGTTTTGCCCCTGGTGCAAGAGCGCTCTGTCATTCTGAACTGGTCGGAGCGAAAGAAATGGTCGCGGTGGTCGCTAGGCGTTGCTGTATTTCATCACTTCGGCGGTGCGGGTAACTTTAACCCTTTGGTCGTGTTGTTTCGGCCGCTTCGTGTAGCGAGAATGTTTCGTTTTTGGTCGGCGTTCAACGATTGGAAGCGTGGCTATAAAGAACCTGTGGAGAGACTTCGCCAGGAACTGTCTGCCAGCCTTTAAGCGGTAGCTGTTGAAATATCGCGTGGCTGTTGAAAAACTCCTTCCCGCGAAATTCGCCAAAATAAAGTCGCGTTAGGATGCCCTACAAACGACTTTCTCGGTTTTCCTAGGCATTTTCTATCCCCTAAATTCTCGTTGTTTTGAGGAAACTGGACTTTTTCAACACCCACTCGCGATTACACTCATTCACCGCCAATGCGCTGGTAGTCCCAAAAGATTCCACAGCGCGGACACAGCCTGAGAGGGTACCAGCCCGCCCTACCATGCTCTCCGGTGGTAAGTCCCTCCGGTGGAATCCTGACCGGAGTGGGAAAGACTCCACCTGTGGTCGGCTCTGGTCCTGCCGTGGGCCGGGTGACAGAACGGTAGTCTGTAACACATGGTCGTAACCAAGGCCGGTGACCTGTGGGCAGGTGGTAAGCCGGGGCCGGATACTGCCCGTTCCGACATCCTTGGTGGTAGTGTCTTTGTTTTCAACATGTTACAGGCATGGTACTGAGCTAAACCATTGATAAACCAGTGGTTAGGTCACGGTAATGCACCGATGGTTACTTTCGTGCCTGCGGAAGTGCAAGTGCAATCCCTAAGGAAAACCAATGGAAAGCAGAGCAAGCCACATGGAATCAGCATGTTAGACAGTATTCATGCTGTACAGCAGTGACTTGGTTTACACCTACTGTGGTCTGATCTTGCTGGGGTTGCATCCTTCCTGCATATGGGCCTGCTGGCCGTGACTGTCTCTCGGCTGGCCTTGCCTCTCGGCTCTGCTGGTCTGGCTTGGCCTGGTGTGGCACCTGGCTCTGGTGCTATGGGTTATGGCATCTCAGGCTCGACTCTCAGGGTGTACAGTGTGCGGGATCTGACCCATTAGTGTAGACAAACAACAGTGGGTTGGTTAGCAGGTAGCAGGTTTGTCTACACCGAGTCCTGCTCATGAACATGGTACAACAGGTCTTGCTCTTGGGGTTGCTGTTGGGGTTGCTTTCCCATTGGTAAAGCACTGCTTACCGGCTGCAAGGTTTGACCATATGCCTGTTCTGATTACACCGTTCTACTCAGTGTGAAAGACTCGACCCCGGCCCTCTGGTCATCCCTCTCCTACAAGATTTTTTAAGTAGGCAGTCAAACTCAACTGAGGCAATGGGAACCCTTTTGTACCGGCTTTTCAGTATACTACAAACAAACCCACTATGGTTGCAGCAAGTCCTTTAGAATCAACAAACGCCTCTGCATAAACCTTTGTCACAGGGTTAACAGGCACATGGTTTGTCTACACCTGCCTGATAGTACAGTGCCGAATGTGACCAACGATTGTTCGAAACACATGATAGGTGTTTACACCCCCACTGTGGTATGCGATTCTGCCCTTGAGCCTGGTGGATAGGCCGCCTGAGCAGTCCGGGGTTGAAAAAGAACCCTGATCGAACGGCATCCCGGACCAGCAGCAAGCTGAATCGCCACTCACCGTCAACCCGGCACTGAGTCCGGGCCTTCGGCAGCTACACCGGCACCGCCTGAGATCGTGAGTGATCTCGGGGCCATCGGACTGGTTTGGAAAGCCGAAGGGCAGCAACTTTTTTTTCTCCCGCACCTTCGCGCGTGCGCGAATAAATAAAGGACTGAAAAATTCCAGAACGGCACCGCCGAATGTATCAGCACTCGGCAGTGCCTAAGCACATCGGCTCTCAGAGGGAGCCACACATGCCTAACCAGAATCTTACCAAACAGCGCAGAATCGGCGGTGCCGCTGGCACATTCTTTTCCCCTGAGCAGATTGCAACACTGCTCACCGCTGCCCGCGCACACTCTGAACGGGATTGGTTGCTGATCCTGGTCACAGTCAATCACGGCCTGCGGGCGAGTGAGGCAGTTGGCCTTGTGGCCGGTGACGTGAGAGAGGGCAGCCTGTGGATTACTCGACTCAAGGGCAGCAAGCGGACAGTGCAACCCCTTACCAGTGAGGAAAGAGAACCGTTGCTTCGCCTGTGCCAAGGCAAGGCAGCCGGTGACCGACTCTTCCCAATCAGCAGAATGCAGTTCTGGCGGATCATGCGGGCATCTTGCCGAAGGGCCGGACTCGACATGATCTCCGCTCACCCGCACAGCCTCAAGCACAGCATGTGCCGTGCAGTCCTTGCAGAGACAGGTTCCCTTGTCGTCACTGCAAAGAGGGCAGGTCATGCCCGAATCACTAGCACACAAGTCTACACGGCCCCGACTGACCAGCAGGCAGCAGCAGCAGCAGCCGGTGCGCTGACGTGGAACACCGCAACCATGACCACCACAGCAGGGGGGAACCAATGACCGACATCATGTACTTGCCCGTGTCCCGCGTTCTCTCGCCTGTCGAGATACAGCTATTTGCCTATCTCGGCAGCGAGAGAGAGGCCGTTGTTCTGGCACGCTACATCGTGGCACTGCCAGAGCATGCAAGCCTTGACATGATAGAACAAGCCGTCATCTCTGCGATGGTTGCCTGTAAAGAAAGCAGGGATGGCCGCGCACAGATTGAATACGTGGGCGGTCAAAACTTCCAATACAGGAGAAAGGGGGGAAACCAGTGACAAACGAAATAGACCAGACACCGTTGCAAGGCAGCCCGAAGTATGAGGCCAGCGCCAGAACGCAAGAACTGAACGTGCTGCTCAGAAAGTTTCTCTCTTCGACAAAGCCAGATTGGGCAAGGCCGATTGACGTTTGTATCACCGCCGTCATCATCGCCCTTACCAATGAAGAAGGCATCGCTAGGCCCTCTCGCGCAACGCTAGCGGCCTGGTCCGGCCTTGGGGATACACAAGCCGTGGATGATTCCATCCGCAGACTGTTAGCACACGGCTGGATTCAGAAACTCTCGGGGAAGAAGGCATTCAACAGCAACCAGTATGCCATCTGTCACGATGCGATTCCCAAGGGTGACCTAAAACTCAAAACGATCAGCAACGAAGCGAAGGCCCTGACCCACTGGTACAAGGCCGAAGTTGACCTGTTGCCGAAGAAACTCTCCCGCAACAATCGGCTGTATCGCCCGCCTGTGGGCCTTTGGCTGACTCGCTGGCCGCACGTCATGCAATCCTGGTTAGATGCTGGTCACAGCACTGAGCAGATTAAGCAGACCTGCACGTATGCCCTCACCACATATCGTGATCTTGCCAGACGCGGCCCGCAAACACTAAAGCGCAGTTTTGACCGCCTGTGCAAAGAGGCTGCACCGAAACCGGAAGGGGCAACCGATGCCTAGCAAGTACACAGCAGCGCACGGGAAGATTGCAACGAAACTCAGACGGCAGCGGGCGAAGGAAAGCAAGGGGCAGCCCGTGTATCCCGGCCCAAAACCAGAGCCAAGGGACGGTATTGTCGTTGTTCACTTCGGGGAACGGTTCACTAACCTGACACCTGTACGGGCGGACCCCATCACGAAGAAGGCCAAACGGCTAATGTCAGATGAAACGAAGTTTCAAATCTGGTTAGCCCGCTGGATGAAAAATCACCGCACGGTTGCCGGGGCCGAAGTATTGAAAAAGCCGAGTAAAAAACAACTGGCACTAGCAAGGAAAACGGCCCGTGGTTTCTATCCAGCTTGGGTGATAGACCCGTGGGCTAGGTTTCTCTATCCACGGGCCGCACAGGTCAAGCACGTTCCGGGGCAGCGCATCCCATTGGGCAAAGCCTTGGACTGGTCGGTCACTTACTACATGATGCAAGAGTGGGCAGACTCTATCGTCAGAAACAAGCGGGCCAAGGAATGTTATCCCAATGTGCAAGCCTTTTGCAGCCGAACCGGGAACAGGTTTGTTACGCGCAAGTTTGCCGAATGTGCCTTGTGGTATGCCCGCAAACGATGGGGCAGCGAAATGGGAAACGAGCGGGCACAGCAGGCCATTCTCGGCATCATGCAATATGCAGAGCGAAACCTGAGTCAGCGGTATGACCTTGGACGGCTGCCCTGTAAGAACTGCAAGGAGCAGCGGCACAAGGCCCGCTGTCACCGCAAGTGGTGCACATGCAACTGCCTGACAAAGAAACGACAGCGCAAGTCGAAGGCAAAGTTCTCTACTAAGAACCTTCGGGATTACTGGCGCTGGATTCTAGGACGGCTGCACGGCACTGACAAGTTCTCCCGCCCAAAGGAAACCGCTGAGGCTGCCGTCACTGTGGATTACACGGATGACCTTGGCAAGACTGTTGACGGGGACAGCCAAGCGCACGTTGACCCGCTCGGACAATGACCGCCACCTGACAATTGCATCTAACCCAATACGATTCAGTGGTTTACGGTAGCTCATACAAGCCCTTCGTATGTACTAGTAGAGGGGCAGGCAACGGACGGCGCATTCCTCTGTGCGCTGGTCACTGCCCTCTAGAACAGAGGAATCAAAATTGAAAATGAAACCACGGCGGAACCTTTCGCCACTAGCACCACTCACACCCGAACCGTGTGACCCACGGGGCCAGATCACTACCAGCCCGAAGGACTGGTTAGAACAACGGCTTGCGTCTCAAGACTCCCGCCTGAATGGACAGCAGAAACTAATCACTGACATGAAGCGCAACGTCCGGGCACTGCGAAAAGCCTACCAGCAGTTAGTTCTAGCGGTTCAAACGATGGGCGCACCGCTGCTGCCGGTTGAGGAAAGCAAGGGCGTAGCACACCGGCTGAAAGTAGGCCAACGGTGACACCCGCCGAGAAACAGAACCTAGACCGCTGTCAGAACCAATGCAGCGTGATGCTTGACCTGATAACTGCGCTGACTACTCGCGTGGAAGAGTTAGAAAAACAACTGAAAGGAAAGATCACCGATGGCAGTAGAAACTAAAACAGCCGTGCAGATTGCACAGGCGCAAGCAGCAGAAGCACTCGCAGCGGCAGAGCGTGCAAGGGACGCGGAACAGGTTGCTTTCTTCGACAGCGTGACAAACGTCCGACAGTTGAACACCGGAACCGATTTCCAGAACCGTCAGAACCGCTCAAGGTACATTACACTCTTCGGGCTGGCACGGTTCACCGCGCTGATTCGGGATAGTAGGTAAAGAGTTTCGTGCTTCTTGACCGATAGCACGGATAGCAGGCCCGGACGCCCGGTAGTGTGTTCCTCATGCTGCTGCACGGAGTGAAGACCGTGCAGCATCTACCTGCCTCACAAGTTATGAGTAGAGACAGCAGAATTGCTGCGAACATCGCCAAACGAATCGCAGCCAAACAGGACACGTCGCTGGGGTGACAAACACTGGCAGACCTACCCTGAGCAACACGAGTTAGACCAGATTTTCAAATCACAGGAGATTAAGAACATGAGCAACAGCAACGATGTAAACGAACAGTCCGGCAGTCCGCGTGACAGCCGCAACCCCGGCAACACTGATGGCATGACCTGCACGTCGCAGGTTCCCAACCCGGTCGCGGTGCGAGTGGATCAGAAGGATTTAGTCGGCGGCAAGGACACCCGCGACAATGACAGCGCAGATTTCAGCATGGAGAGCTTCCAGCGTCAGGCTGGTCCGCGCGGTCTCACCACGAAAGACCCGAACGCAGGAGCGTAGAAGAATTCCCGCTGACCTTTCACAGCGGACGCGGGTCAGGAAAGGTGTGATGACCTGTCGCCTGACCCGCGAGATTTTCCAGAGCTACTCCCGCTCTGGGCACGCGGGCAGCGTGGTGGTGACCATGTGTGCCCGCAATGATTTCGACCGCGTGTTCCGATTCCTAGCTAGCTTCCGCACACCGGCAATAGACGGCGGGCTGGCTCCGGCTGGCCCGCACGTGACCACAGCAAGATCACAGGAGTTTACATGACCCAACTTTTACTGAACCGTTCCGAAGCAGCAAAGACGCTGCGAATCTCCGTTCCGGCCCTTGATTTGTACGTCAAGTCAGCACAGCTGCATCCTGTGCGGATGGGCAGTCGAGTGCTGTTCACAGAGCGGGAATTGCAGAGGTTCATCCGCGCACAACAGAGAAACCCGAAAGGGTGCAGATGCTAATAACCTATCACGATGCACAGGGCAACCCGGTGACCGTAGACAACGAGAAAACCTTGATTCATGGTCACCCCGATCTAACGCCCACACCTGTTGAGGCCGACCGCCCGCAGTTTGTCCCTGCCCGTTCATTCCACCAGCCCACAGCGAAGGCGGAAGACTGGCACACAAAGAAAGCAAAGCCCGCCACGGGTTACAGCTCCGAAATTGATAACCCTGAGTGGATTGAAAAGTACGGATACAAACGACAAGAGGGGGTGTAATGACACTGCTTGAAGAACTGCAAGCCGAGCAACTACGACTCATGCACGAACAGACCGCTGCACGGAAAGCTTACCAGACGGCAACCCCCGCTGAGCAGAAGCGGATGCGGGATGAACTGCCGAACTACACCGAAGAATTGAACATTGTAGAGGCACGGATTCAAACAGAGATGGAAAGGTTTGAGAATGAGTTTTAACCAGCAAGGGCTGTTACTCCGTGACCTACGGCGGCATGTTTCCCGCTGCACCATCGGCTCTGAGCCGTTCGCAGCGGCACTCCGGGCAATCGAAGACACCGCATGGGCCTGCCTGCTATCTCGGGATATTGACTGGCCCGCCTTGCAGGTGTTCAGCGGTGAGGTCTACGTGCGAAAGGTTCACACCTACTCACTTGTGCCTGGTGGTGGAATCGAAAGAACCTACTGCACACCCGATGCCCCGCTCAAGCACTTGGCCCCGACCGAGTACCAGAAAGAAGTGCAGCGGATTGCAAAGAAGGCATGGGCACAGTTCATCCATCATGCCAACTGGATAGGCCAGAAGTTTGCTGAGGCCATCAATGAGGATGACGGCACCTATTCATCCACACGGCACATTCTGCGATGCCTCAAGGGTGAGGCCGCATTCGTGCAGAGGATGGCAGACCGGGAACAGCAGTTGCGAACCTGGATTGCTGGCACGAAAGATGGCAAGCAAGCCGACAATGACCGCGTGCGGTCCTTCATCCGCAGACACGGACAGGTTCACTTCTACATGGACGGGCTTTACAGCAGCCGCGAGGCCGCAGAGGATGCCGTCAGGCGCGATAGCATCGCCCTGCCTGCTGACTTTTTCATGCTGGTTGCGATGTGGGAAGCTGCTTTCCCGCCCACAGGAGTAAACGAAGAGGCTTTGGCGGAACTGGAAGAGTACGTCCGCTCTGTGGAACACAAGGTCGCACTGCAAGAGGCTGAGCACTTCGGCTGCGACCCCGCCCTGCTGTCCTACAAGGAACAGCGGATTCAGTGGTTCGTAAGGGCCGTACGTGCGGTGACCCTGTTCCCTGGTGACGTGCTGCCTCTCAGAAACTTGGGGAAACTTCTCGGCTGCTCTGAATCGAAACGTCTACGGATGCTCAAGGCTGAGAAGGCAAAACTTCTTGACGGTGGAACTGCTCTCAGAAAATCAGAACTGCTTCGCATCCTGAAAAATCGCCTTGAGAAGCTGAGTCCTTCTCGAAAGCAACGGCGCAAACGTGAGGCCGTGGAACTGAGCACAATGGAAAAGTTCAACGCCCTATCACAAGAGCAGCAGGAGCAGATCAGGCAGGCCCCGCAGTCGAACGCTACAACCCCATGCCCGCCCGGTTGCAAGTGCTGTAGGCACGGCTGCTGACTGCATACACTCTTGTCACCCATTCCTGCCATCTCTGGCGGGCCTTGCTGAAAACTAAACCGGCTGCGCTCTGCGATTGGCGCGTGGTACAGCGGTTTGGTATGACAATTGCTGGCAAGCATTACCATAATCCTAAGTCTGGTGCGTCTGCCAATTCCGCCACTTTCGCACTTCCTGTGGGACCGCCGACATCCGTATTGTAAACGCACCCCCGCGCCACCCGGACCAAGATTGGAAACCAGCCGCCCAGGTGGACCGCTGCTCTGCGCCGGGGCATCGGTGGCCTGGGTCATCTCGGAATCCAGTACGCGCGCCAGATGGCGTTCCGCACCGTCGCCATCGGCCGCGGCATCGGCCTTGCGCCAACCGGCGAACGGCCCACCCGAGCCCGCGCCAAGCGCACCGCCGTCCGACCATCTGGTCTGGAAAAGAGTCCGGGAAAAATGCCTGACAAGACCATCGCCTTTTGTTAAACTGCGGGCGATTCCGACTCGCAGTCAATACAGCACTGGCGACGCCACTCTCTTCCCCTCTATAAAGGGCGGCGGCTGCTGAATTCCAATTTATGAAGGAGAGTGCGATGGTCCCATCGAAGTCGCTCCGCCACAGACAGGTTGTGCTGCTGCCAAGTCTATCGCTCTTTTTTTGCCTTCCCGGGCTGGCACAATCACACATGACCGTACGCCACGATGTTCATCATGCAGGAGGAAGAGTGCGTAAATGCCAGAAGTTTCTTTTCGTCGTATGTTGCCTGGCGCTGACAACGCTGGCCTTTGCCAAAACCAACCAGAACAAGACTCAGGCGCCAACCGTCCGCCACCCAATCAGGTTTGCTATCTCGCCACCGATGTTCGCGGTACCGCAGTCGATCCGGTCCGAGGAAAAGGTGGAACACGAAGTGCGGTCCATCAACCGCAACCTGGGCCCCGGGGCACCGGATACGGCGGTACAAACCGAATTCGGCCCGCTTCTCAACGGCACTCCCGGCATCGACTTTGAAGGCATCGGCGTCAACGGTAGTGAACCCTCCGATGTCAATATGGCGGTGGGACCCAACCATATCGTGCAGATTGTCAATAGTGAGTGGGCTGTTTACGACAAAACGGGCCTTATCGCCGCCGGATTCCCCAAGACACTTGGCTCGATTTGGACGAGTCTGGGAGGCCCCTGCACCGGCGAGCAGGGCGATCCCATAGCCCAATACGATCGGCTTGCCGACCGCTGGTTCCTTTCCCAGATCGGCAGCGAGAGTGCGCCGTTTAGTCTTTGCATTGCGGTTTCCAAGACCAACGACCCCACCGGAGCCTACTCGTTGTATGAGTACTCCTTTGGCAACAACTTCCCCGATTACCCTAAGTACTCCGTCTGGCCCACTGCCACCAATCCAGCCTACCTGCAGATGGCCCACCTGTTCCTGAATCTCCAGAGTTTCGTCGGAACCGCTGCCTGCGCCTATGACCGCACAGCGATGGTGGCCGGCAACCCGAGTCCGGTTCAAATCTGCTTCACGATCTCAAATGACGGCGGCTTCCTGCCCTCCGATCTGGATGGCTCGACCGCTCCGCCTGACGGCTCGCCGGGTTACTTCATCACCTTCGAGACCACCAGTCTGCACCAATTCCAACTGACGCCGGACTTTGCGAATCCTGGCTCTTCCACATTCACCGGGCCCATCAATATTCCGGTCAGTGCTTTCACAGCGGCTTGCGGCGGCGGCGGAACGTGTATTCCGCAATCGGGAACCGTTCAACAACTCGATTCGCTCGCCGATCGCATGATGTACCGTCTGGCCTACCGCAACTTCGGCGATCACGAGGCTATGGTCGTCAACCACTCTGTCACAAGTGGCTCGAGCGTCGGCCCGCGCTGGTATGAAATTCGTACCCCCAACAATACGCCGACTATCTTCCAGCAGGGAACTTACGCTCCGGATTCCACGTTCCGCTGGATGGGCAGCATGGCCATGGACCAAGCGGGCGATATGTTGATGAGCTACAGCGTATCGAGCAGCAGCATCGATCCGGGCATCGCCTATACGGGGCGCGTTCCCGCAGATGCACTCGGTACGATGGAATCGGAGAACATTCTGCTTACCGGGACGCATTTCCAGACGGGTCATAGCCGATGGGGAGATTACAGCGCCGCGCGAATCGACCCGGCGGACGACTGCACCTTCTGGTTCACCAACCAGTATCTGACGAGCAATGGCGACTTCGTCTGGGGCACTCACATCGGATCGTTCGCCTTCACCGGTTGCGCGGCGGACTTCACGGTTGGAGCATCCCCCTCCTCGCTGACGATCTTGCAAGGCGCCAACGGAACCAGCACGATCACGGTCGCCAGCTTGAGCGGCTTCAACTCGGCGGTCACGCTGAGTGCCTCCGGCCTGCCGAGTGGCGTGACGGCAGCATTCGCGCCGAACCCAGTCACTCCGCCGGCCGGCGGCAACGTGACCTCCACCCTCACGCTGACCGCTTCGGGCGACGCGACTACAGGAACTGCCACGGTGACCGTCACTGGGACTTCCGGGTCGCTGGTTCACACCACCACCATCACCTTAACCGTCAATCCGGACTTCACTCTGACCAACACAGGCGTCACCTCGCAAACCGTGTTGGCTGGAGTACCGGCGACGGGTTATGCCTTCACCGTCGCGCCGGTGGCGCCAGGCACAACCTTCGGGGGTGCGGTCACGCTTTCCTGCTCGGGGTTGGATTCGACAACGAGCTGCAACTTCAGCCTGAATCCAATCCCGGCTGGCGCCGCAGCGACCGACGAGACCCTGACCATTACAACCTCGGGGCCGAACGTGGCTCCGGTCAAACCTCAGCAGCGCAGACGGGCTGACAATCGGACTCCCTGGCTGCCGTTGACGCTGCCCATAGCGGGCGTGGTGATGGTTGGCCTAACCCGACGGAAAGTATCAAGGTACTCGGCCATCGCGGCTGCGTTCCTGGCATTGGCGTTGCTTGGGCTGTTGATTGCTTGTGGTAGCAGCGCTAACGTGACTGTGGGGGTAAGCCCGAGTTCGGCGAGTCTGTGGCCCAACGGCCCGGTGGGTCACGGGTGGCCCTCGTCCACGCAAGCGTTCACAGCGACCGTCGGCGGCACTAAGAACCCGGGCGTCACCTGGGCGATCTCGCCGAGCACCGCGGGCTCGATTGACGCCAACGGGAACTACACCGCTCCCACGATCGCTGCCGGGCTTCCAGCGTCGGTGACCGTTACGGCGACGTCGCAAGCCGATTCGAGGAAATCGGCGAGCGCTACTGTAACCCTGAAACCGGCGACTGTTCCCGGAGTATTCAATGTAACCGTAACGGCGACGGAAGCGGGTACACCGCCTACGACGCATCCGCTTTCACCGGTGCTTACGATGACGGTGCAGTAGGTTTCACTGCTAAGAGACAGAGCACGATGAGAAGAAGTGGTAGGGCGCGGAGCGATCCGCGCCCCTTTTTTGTGCTTGGTGTTCGGGTTGGCAATTATTGTGACGCCTTTGGGCGCGAGGAATCTGCATTTTCCCGAACTCCAAGCAACTGCAGATTCCTCGCTCCCACACCCCATCGCGCCAAAGGCGCGTGCGCTGGGGACCCTGGTCGCTCGGAATGACGATTTGGCTAAAGTGTCACAATATTGGGCAAACCGATATTTCCCGTATCCCCACGCCCCTGCCGCGCATCTTTATAACTTCATGGCCAAACGGCGGGTCGTCATCACCGGCATGGGTGTGGTCAGTCCGAACGGCATCGGCCGTCAGGCCTTCGCCGAGGCCCTCCTCGCCGGCCGCAGCGGCGTTCGCCGCATCTCCCGCTTCGACCCCAGCAACATCCCCGTTCAGATCGCGGGGGAAGTCTCCGGCTTCGACGAACTCGCCTGGGTCGACAAAAAAGAACGTAGGCATGTCTCCCGCCTCCTCCCCCTGGCCCTGGCCGCCGCTACCGAGGCCTTGAACCATGCCGGCATCGATCCCGCGAAGCTCTCGCTCGCCGAACTTCGCCGCTTCGGTGTCCTTGTCGGCTCCGGCGGAGGCTCCCAGGAGTTCACCGAACAGCAATACGACCTGTTCTTCCACGACAAGCAGCGCCAGATGAGTGTCCATTGCGTGCCCACCACCGTCATGGGCACGCTGGCCAGCGACCTCAGCATCCGCTTCGGCCTGCGCGGGCCCAGCCACGTGCTCACCACCGGCTGCACCTCATCCACCGACGCGCTCTCCTATGCCCTGCGCCAGATCCAATCCGGCCGCGTGGATCTCTTTCTCGGCGGCGGTGCCGACTCCCCCATCGCCCTCGGCATCGTCAAAGGCTTTATGCTGATGAAGATCCTGACTGGCTCCTGGAACCACGCCCCGGAAAAAGCTTCGCGCCCGTTTTCGGTGGACCGCGACGGCTTCGTCCTCGGCGAAGGTTCCTGGATGTTCGTGCTGGAAGCCTACGATCACGCCAAAGCTCGCGGCGCAGCCGTGCTCGCGGAAATTGTGGGATATGGCTCGACCTGCGAGGCCTTTCACCGCGTCCGTCTGGCGGAGTGCGGGGAAGAACCGGCTCGCGCCATCGGACTCGCCATGAAAGAAGCGGGCGTAGGGCCCGGCGACATTCACTACGTCAACCTGCACGGCACTTCGACCCAGCTCAACGACCGCATCGAGACCAGCGCCCTGAAGCTGGCGCTCGGCGAAGACCGCGCCCACCAGGTGCCCATGTCCGCGTTGAAATCGCAGATCGGCCATCCCCAGGGCGCATGCGGCGCCGCCGGAGTCGCCGCCACCATCGTCGCCATGCACAGCGGCCAGGTGCCGCCCACCATTAACCTCGAGAATCCCGACCCCGTCTGCGACCTCGACTATGTACCGCAACCCGGCCGCCAAGCCTCGATCGAGCACGCCATCGCCAACTGCATTGCGTTCGGCAGCAAGAATTCCGCGCTGGTGCTGCGGCGGATAGCCTGATTGGCAACTTTCCGTCGTTCGCCGTTCGTCATTCGCAATTCGGCCTTCGCAAACCTGGGAGTTCACGGGCGGCGAAAAGCGAATGGCGAACAGCGAGCGGCGATCAGCGAACGGCGTTCTTCCCTCGCCCGAGCCCTTGGTCCCCCGTATAATAGAAAGATTTGGTAGCGCTTTTTGCTCCGCCTGTGCGGGATACCCACGTACAAACGTCGCTACCCTCTCAGGGGAAGATGTCCACGGAAAGCATTGTGGTTCGCGGGGCCCGGGTCCATAACCTCAAGAACATTGATTTTGAGATCCCGCATAACGCCCTCACTGTCGTCACCGGGGTCTCCGGCTCGGGCAAGTCGTCGCTCGCCTTCGACACCATCTACGCCGAGGGCCAGCGCCGCTACGTCGAGTCGCTGTCCGCCTACGCCCGCCAATTTCTGGAACGCATCGAGAAACCCGATGTCGACCTGATTGACGGCATCGCTCCCGCCGTCGCCATCAAGCAGAAGAACGCAACCCGCAACCCGCGCTCCACGGTCGCAACCGCCACCGAGATCTTCGACTACCTGCGCCTTCTGTTTGCCCGAGTGGGCCGCACGTTCTGCCAGCAATGCGGCCAGGAAGTCAAGAAAGACACCGTGGACGAGGCCGCCGATCGTCTCCTCGCGCTCGGCGATGGCACACGCCTCAACGTTCTGTTTCCTTTGCATGCACCCCAAGCAGTCTCGGCGGATGCTGGCAAAGAAAAGACACGTGGCAGGAAACCGTTCTCCGACCGTAGCGCCGGCGCCCCGCCGGCCCTATCGCGGGCGACTCGCCCGCGTACGGGTCAACAGAACGCCGGCGCTACGCTTTCCGACGCCGTCAAGACGCGCCTCTTCGATCTCCGCAAACGCGGCTTCAACCGCCTGTTTCAGAACGGCCGGGTCTTCGAGTTCTCGACCCCGGAATCGCTGCTCGACATCAACTTCTCGGAGCCTGTCTTCGCTCTCGTCGATCGCCTCGCTATCTCCGCCGATTCCCGCTCCCGCGTCGTGGACGCTGTCGAAACCGGCTACCGCGAGTCCGGCGAAGTCGTTTTCGAAACTACCCCACGCGACCAGGAGCCGCCGCAGCGTCTCCGCTTCTCGCAGCGTTTCGAGTGCAAGAACGACGGCAGCCGCTACGAAGAACCCGAGCCTCGCCTGTTCTCGTTCAATAATCCCTATGGCGCCTGCCCGCGCTGCCAGGGCTTTGGTAACACTATTGATTTTGACCTCGACCTCGTCATTCCCGACAAATCCAAAACCCTGAACCAAGGCGCCATCGAGCCCTGGACCAAGCCCAAATACCGGCCCCTCTTCACCGAACTGAAGCGTTTCGCCCGCCAGCTCGAGATTCCGCTGGATGTGCCGTGGCTCGAAATGGACCCCGAGCGCCGGAAACTGGTTGTGAACGGCGAAGGGCGATTTCCCGGCATCCGCGGCTTCTTCCAGCACCTGGAGCGCAAGAAGTACAAGCTGCACGTCCGCGTTTTTCTCAGCCGCTATCGCGGATACTCCCTCTGCTCAACCTGCGGCGGCGCGCGCCTGCGCCAGGAAGCCCGCCAGGTCAGGATCGCCGGCAAGGACATCTGCCAGGTCTGCAGCATGACCGTCGAAGAAGCGGCAGCGTTCTTCCGCGATCTCGAACTCTCGCCGCAGCAGGCCGCCATCGCCGAGAAACTTCTTCAGGAAATTCAGGAGCGCCTACGCTTCCTCAACGAAGTCGGCCTCGAGTACCTGACGCTCGACCGCCTCTCCTCCACGCTCTCCGGCGGAGAAGCCCAGCGCATTCAGCTCGCCACCTCGCTCGGCTCTCGTCTGGTGGGCACGCTTTACGTTCTGGATGAGCCCTCCATCGGCCTGCACAGCCGCGATACCCACCGACTCATCAATATCCTGCACGACCTGCGTGACCTCGGAAACACCATCCTGGTCGTCGAGCATGATCCCGACATCATGCGCGCCGCCGACCGCATTCTCGACCTTGGCCCCGGTGCTGGGGAAAACGGGGGCAAGGTTGTCGGCGCCGGAACCTATGACGAGATCAAGAACTTACCTCACTCGCTCACTGGCCGCTATCTTGCCGGCGAACTCCATATCCAGATTCCGCCCATCCGCCGCAAACCCGGCCCCCACAAGCTCCGCATCACCGGCGCCCGCGCTCACAATCTAAAGCGCATCGACCTCGACATTCCGCTGGGCCTGCTGGTCGCCATCACTGGCGTCTCCGGCTCGGGTAAGTCCACGCTCCTGCATGACGTTCTCTACCAGGCGCTGGCCTTGGCCAAGAAGCAGCCCAACGGCCCGCCCGCCTCCATCACTTGGGACGGCATCGAGGGCGCCCACCTCCTCGACGAGGTCGTCCTGGTTGACCAGTCGCCTATCGGCCGCACTCCGCGCTCCAATCCCGTGACTTACATCAAGGCCTTCGACGTCATTCGCGACCTCTTCGCTTCGCTCCCCGAATCCAAGAAGCGCGGTTTTCCGGCCGGACACTTCTCCTTCAACGTCCCCGGCGGCCGCTGCGAGAACTGCCAGGGCGACGGCACCGTCACCGTCGAAATGCAATTCCTCGCCGATGTCGAACTCATTTGCGACGAATGCAAAGGCACGCGCTACAAGCCGCAAGTGCTCGAGGTCCGCTACAGGGGCAAAAATATCCATGAGGTCCTCAACCTGACCATTCGTGAGGCCCTCAAGTTTTTCGCCGATGTTCCGCGGCTCACCGACAAGCTGCGCGTGCTCGATGAAGTCGGGCTCGGCTACCTCCGCCTCGGCCAGTCGGCCACCACGCTCTCCGGCGGCGAGGCCCAGCGCATGAAGCTGGCGGCGCACCTGCAGCCTGCCGCACGCGAAGCACGACGTCACTCCGAAGCTGGGGACTCGCCCAAGCGCCGGCCGCGCATGCTCTATATCTTCGACGAGCCCACCACCGGCCTCCATTTTGACGACGTCAGCAAACTCCTCTCTGCCTTCCGCCGTCTCATAGAAGTGGGGGGCTCGATTATCGTTATTGAGCATAATCTGGAGGTCATCAAAACCGCCGACTGGGTGATTGATCTCGGTCCCGAGGGCGGCGACCGCGGCGGCAACGTTGTCGGCGTCGGCCCGCCCGAAGCCATCGCGAAACTGAAGAACTCGTACACTGGACAATACCTGGCACGGGTTCTGAATGGAAACGAAAATCGGAATGGGAGTAGGTGAGTCCGCTGGCATGGAGCATCTCGGTTCCGAATTCGCCGAGGTCATAGCCGCGCAGCGGCGCAAGAATACAGCCCACGGCGCAAGCCGTGGGTCTCAAGTGGAAACTGCGCAAGCCCCGGAGGGGCAAAAGAATAGGCCTGACGCTAACTCCGGAGGGACGCCACACGCATGAACCGCCCGGTCATCAACGCAATCCTGCTGATGCTCCTAACCGCCTGCGCCCTCGCCCAAACCCACACCACGGTCCGCCATCACCGCGAGATCGTCGAAGACCAACCCCCCGAAATCGCCCAGGCCGAAGCCGCCATCCAGAAAAACGATTTCGCTTCCGCCGAACCTCTGCTAAAAAAGGCTCTTGACCGGGATCCCCGCAATTACCAGGCCTGGTTCGACCTGGGATTCGTCCTGAACAAACTCGGCCGCGCCGCAGACTCCATTCACGCCTATCGCCAATCCGTCGCCGCCAAGCCGGATGTCTTCGAGTCCAACCTGAACCTCGGCCTCATGCTGGCCCGCGGCAACAGCCCCGAAGCCGAGCAATTTCTGCGCGCCGCCACCAAGCTCAAACCCACCGATCACCCCGACGAAGGCCTGGCCCGCGCCTGGCTCTCGCTCGGACATCTGCTCGAGAGCTACAAGCCCGAAGGGGCTCTCGACGCCTACCAGAAGGCCGCCGCCCTCACTCCCAAAGATCCTGAACCCCATCTTTCCGCCGGCTTGTTGCGCGAACGCCAGAAAGATTTCCCCGGAGCCGAAGCCGAATACAAGCAGGTGCTCGCGCTCGATGCGCGCTCCAGCGAAGCCGTGATCGGCCTCACCAACATTTACATGAAGTCCGGACGCCTCGCCGACGCCGAGCCTTTCCTGCGTCAGTTGACTGCCGAGCGCCCGGACGTTGCCGCCATCCATCTCCAGCTGGGCCGTGTCCTCGCAGCGCAAGGGAAGAAGGACGACGCTATCCCCGAAATCCAGGCTGCCCTGAAGCTCTCCCCCAACGACTCCGAAGCGCAGCGCGATCTAGCCGACCTCTATGCCAGCGCCGGGAAGAACGATTTGGCGGAGGCTGCTTATCTCCCTCTTGTCACCGCCCACCCGAACGACGCCGAATTACACCGCGCCCTGGGACAGGCGTTGCTGCGTCAAATGAAGTTCCCGGAAGCTCAACAGGAGTTTCTGGCCGCCGTCCGGCTGAAACGCGACTGGCCCGACGTCTACGTAGATCTGGCCTTTGCCGCCAGTGAGAACAAAAATTACGAACTCACAGTCAGAGCTCTCAACGGGCGTGCTCTGTTAAAAACGGAAATGCCGGTGGTCTGCTACTTTCTTCGTGCCTCCGCCTATGATCATTTGGGTGATTACAAACAGGCCTCGGCCGACTACCACCTCTTCCTCGAATCGGCCAACGGGAAGTATCCTGATCAGGAGTGGCAGGCTCGCCACCGGCTCATTGCCATCGAACCCAAGAAATGACCAACATGCGCCGCCTCGCCATCTCGATGCTTCTTCTGGCCTGCGCCGCCCACGGCTGGGCCTGGGGTCAAAGCAAGGATCAAAGCAAGGATGAAAGCGCGGATGAACTCCAGTCCCGCATCGCCAGCGCGCGCCCTGAAGACCGCCCCGCCCTCTACATCCAGGCCGCCCGGTCTCAGCTCCGCAATGCCGACACGCTCTACACCGCGGGCCAGGCGGAACAGGCCCGTGCCGCCGTCGCCGGCGTCGTCACCTACTCCCAAAAAGCCCGCGACGCGGCCATCCAGTCCAGAAAGCACATGAAGAACGTGGAGATCGCTGCTCGCAAAATGGCGGAAAGGCTCCGCGACATCAAGCGCACTCTCAACTTCGAAGACCAGCCGCCGGTCGAACAAGCCATCCAGAGCCTGGAAGACGTCCGCACCGCTTTGCTCAAGGAGATGTTCAAGAAGGAAAAGAAATGACGCGCCGCGCCGGTTTTCGTTTTGCCCTGGGTCTGGCCCTGTTGCTCACTCTGCCTCTCCTCGCCCAGCGCCGCCGCGATCCCCTCAATCCGCTCGAAATCGATCAGCTCCGCGACGCCATGCTCGACCCCGAGGAACGCTTAAAGCTTTACGTGAAGTTTTCCCGGGAACGCATGAACACGCTGGAGAAAATGCGCTCCGACCCCAAAACCACCGACCGCCCTCGCCAGACTCACGACATGCTCGCCGACTTCCTCGCCGTCTACGACGAACTCAACGACAACGTCGACATGTACGTCGGCCGCAAAGACGACATCCGCAAGCCGCTGAAGCTCATCATTGAGGCCGACACTGAGTTTCAGGCCAAACTGCGCGCTCTCAAGGACTCGGCCAATACCGACGCCGCCGAAGCCCGGCAGTACGAGTTCCTCCTCTCCAACGCCCTCGAGACGGTGGACTCCAGCGCCGACGACCACCGCAAAACCGTTGCCGATGTCGAGGAGTACATGAAGCGGAAGAAGAAAAACAAATAGTAGTCAGCAAATCGCTGGGTTCCATGTCATGCTGAGCCAGGATTGAGCGTCGCGCCAGCGAAGCTCAACCCCAGTCGAAGCACCCCTAACGCCCCTGACTACTGACTACCGACTCCTGACTACTGCTCGTGCTACCCTTCCCTCAACGTGTCCCCGCGGCTCAACGAAATCTTCCACGAAGCCTATCTCGAACTCCGCCCCCGCACGCCCGAGCCGCCCATGCACATTCGCTTCTATCCCTTCGTCTCGATCAACAACACCATCCGCCTGCGCCAGGGGGAACTCTACATCCGCCTCTCCGATCTGCTCGAGGGCGCGCCCGAACCCGTGCTGCATGCCATCGCCCACATCCTGCTCGCCAAGCTCTACCGCAAGCCGGTGGACCGCGCCCAGAGCGCTCGTTACCGCCGCTACGTCGCCAGTCATGATATCTCCGCCAAGGCCCATCTCGTCCGCCAGATCCGCGGACGCAAGCACATCCACTCCGCCCGCGGCCACCACTACCATCTGGAAGAAATCTTCGAAGAGCTCAACCGCCGCTTCTTCCACGGACTGATGGGGCGCCCCCAGCTCACCTGGAGCCGGAACCACGCCCGCAACCACCTCGGCCACTACGACCCGGCCCACAACGCCATCGTCATCAGCCGCATCTTCGACCATCCCCGCGTCCCCCGCTACGTGGTCGAGTACATCGTCTTCCACGAGATGCTGCACCTGGAGCACCCGGTAAAGTTGCGCGGGAGCCGCAGGTGTGTGCATTCGCGCGAGTTCCTGAAGGAAGAAAAGATGTTTCCAGAACTTGCCGACGCAAAGAAGTTCTTGCGGATTATCTGAGTTCTGGCTTAAGTGGTCTCGATGTGCAGTCCGCAAAATCGCGGTTGGAGCAAAAAGAAACCCGAACCGCGCGGGTCCGGGTCTCGGGAACTCATTAGCCTGTCCAGCTATGACAATTGTCGCCAGTGCATATCTCAGTGTCAACATTACCAAGGGGACTCCCCGTCCCGAGTCCCCAGATCAGTCCTACCCAAACTGGGAGACTGTGGACCCAACGGGATTCGAACCCGCACCTTCTAGTTGGACAGGCTAACGTGCTCCCGTTACACCACGGGCCTGCCCCCAGCTTCGTGGCTCTTAACGTTTGAAGGCAGGTTCATCCATCACACCGAAATCGTGACGAAAGCACGACGTTCCCGCGAAATACCGCTCAATGCGCTATTTCCCCGTGTGATGCAAATCACGTCCATCCGTGATTCATCGCGTTGACCCGCCCCCCTCTCGCCCCGTATCCTATTGATATTGAAATTGAAATTCATTTTCAACATGGTCCACGGGTCCAACTAGATGCTCCAGGCCTTCATCATCACCCTCCGCGAGGGCGTCGAAGCCGCCCTCATCGTCGGCATCACTCTCGCCTATCTAAACAAGATCGGCCGCAACGACCTGCGCCGTTCCGTCTATGCGGCCCTGGCCGCCGCCTTTGCCGGCTCCATCGCCATCGCCGTCCTGCTGTCCCGCCTCAAGTGGAACCAGGACATCTTTGAAGGCTGGGTCATGCTGGTAGCCGCCGTCTTCGTCGTCACCATGATCGTCTTCATGATGAAGACCGGCCGCAAGCTCAAAGGCCAGATCGAAGGCAAGATCGGCCTGTTTGCCCGCGACGACGCCTGGATCGGTCTCTTCCTCTTCGTTTTCCTAATGGTCCTGCGCGAGGGCGTCGAAACCGTCCTCATCCTCTCCGCCGTCACCCTGAATTCGAGCGAGCTGATGAGCTTCATCGGCACCGTCCTGGGCGTAGCCGTCGCCATTTTGTTCGGCGTGATGTTCGTCAAGGGCAGCGTCAAAATCAACCTGCAGAAGTTCTTTAAGGTCACGACCGCGATCCTGCTTTTCGTTGCCGCCCAGCTTGTTATCGCCGGCCTTCACGAACTCTCTGAAAACGGCGTGCTTCCCTCCTCCCGCCAGGAGATGGCCATCATCGGCCCGATCGTTCGCAATGACCTCTTCTTCTTCGTCACGATTCTTGTGCTCGCCGCGCTCATGGTGCTGTTTGAAATGAAGAGCCGCCAGCCCGTGGAGCTGCCCGCCGCCGGCGCCGCCCGCCGCAAGGCGCTCTGGACCGCCCGCCGCGAGCGTCTGTGGATGGCCTCGGTCTACATCTGCTCCTTCGTCTTCATCGTCATGGTCACCGCCGGCTTCATCTATGAGAAGAGTGCCAGCGCGCTTTCCCCGGCGACCGAGGTCGCCTTCGTCAACGGCACAGTTTCCATCCCCCTGAAGCAGGTCTACGACGGCGACCTCCACCGTTTCGCTGCGAAAGAGGCCGGTATCGAAATCCGTTTCTTTCTGTACCAGAAGCCCGACGGCAAAATCGCCACGCTCTTCGACGCCTGTGAAATCTGCGGCCCCGTCGGCTTCTACAAAGGGGCGCAGGGCATAATCTGCAAGAACTGCGCCGCTCCCATCAACCCGCAGTCGGTGGGCATGCCCGGCGGCTGCAATCCCATCCCGCTGAAGGCGGAGGTCACTGACGATGCAGTTATTGTCTCCGAGGCGGACCTAGCGGCCGGCCGCCACTACTTCGAGCCCAAATAATGCAAATGCCTAAACGCGCTCCCGAGCTCAAGAAGGTGGAATATTTCGCGGGCACTTGGATATCGGAAGGCAATATGAAGCCCGGTCCGATGGGTCCGGGCGGCAAGATGACCATGACCGAGCGCAACAAGTGGATGGATGGCGGTTTTTTTCTGACCATGCACTCTGAGTTCACGACCGCAGCCATGGGCAGCGGTTCCGGCATGGCCTACATGGGGTACGAGACCGGCAAGAAGGTCTATACCTACGATGAATTCAACAGCATGGGAGAGTCGCAGCACTCCACCGGCACAGTGAACGGCGACACCTGGACCTGGATCGGCGAGCAGCACATGGGCGGCAACACCAGGAGAACGCGTTTCATCATAAAGACACTTTCGCCGACGTCATACACCTTCAGGTTCGAGATGTCACCGGATGGAAACAACTGGTCCACCACGATGGAAGGGAAAGCTACAAAAGAAGAATAAGATGTTTCCTCGCCTCGTTTACGAGTCGTTCCGACGGCAGACCCGCCGCAAGCTTCTGGCCGGCGTCGCCATCACGCTCGGAGTAGCCGTCGCCACCGCCATGATCGCGGTCGCCACCGATATTGGCGACAAGATCAACCGCGAACTGCGCAGCTACGGCGCCAACCTGGTGGTCACTCCGCAGGAAGACACGCTCGACGTGGAAATCGGCGGCGTCAATCTCAAGCCGCCCAGCGATGGCGCCTTCCTGAACGAAGCCGACCTGCCGAAAATTCGCGGCACCTTCTGGCACCACAACATCGTCGGCTTTTCGCCCATGCTGCCGGTGATGGTAAAACTGGGCAGCGGCGCGGATGCGAAAGATGCAACGCTAGTAGGTACGTACTTCAATAAGCAGCTCAGCTTCGGCAAAGAAGATTTCACCACCGGCGTGAGGATCACGCACCCGTGGTGGAAAGTTCAAGGCTCGCCGGGCCTGTGTGGGACCGGGTCTCCGACCCGGTCAGGGCGAGTCGAAGACTCGCCAGCGGCTTGCGGCTGGCCGGACGATAACTCTCAGAATGTTCTTCTCGGCGAGCGCCTGGCCGCGAAGCTAGGCAAGAAACCCGGCGACACAATCGAAGTTTCCGGTCGCCAGCTAACCATCTCCGGCATCCTCTCAACCGGCGCCGCCGAAGACGACCAGATCGTCGCGCCGCTCGCCCTCGCGCAGCAGATCCTGGGCAAGCCCGGCGCGGTGCGTCGCATCTACGTGAGTGCCCTCACCAAACCCCAGGACGCGCTCGCCGTCCGCGATCCGAAAACCATGACTCCCGAGGTGTACGACCGCTGGTATTGCTCGCCCTACGTGCAGTCCATCGCCTACCAGTTGCAGGAGGCGATCCCGCACTCGCATGCCGAACAGATTCGCCAGGTCGCGCAAAACGAAGGCACCGTGCTCGCCCGGATCAAGGGCCTGATGCTTCTGGTCACGCTGGCCGCACTCTTCGCCTCCGCGCTCGCCGTTTCCGCCGCCATGGCCACCGCCATTTTCGAGCGCCGCCGCGAAGTCGGACTGATGAAAGCTCTCGGCGCGGGCAACCTGGTCGTGGCTGCGATTTTCTTTGCCGAAGCATTTCTGCTGGCGCTCGTCGGCGGCGTCACCGGATTCGCCGCCGGATCGCTGCTCGCCCGCCAGATCGGCCGCTCCATCTTCAACTCACAGATCTCCATCGAGCCCGTGCTCTTCCCCATCATAATGGCCATCGCCGTCTTAGTGACCTTCGCTGGAAGCGCCGCCGCCATCCGCCGCGCCGTGAAGTTCGATCCCGTTTTCGCACTGCGAGGTGAAGCATGAGCGCCTCTTCTCCGAGCACGCAGCATACTCCGCAGCAGGTCGCCGGCCGCCGCGCGCCATCGCCTCACACTTCCATGTTTGTCCGGATGCTCATCCGCGCCGCCGTCCTGCGCCGCGGGCGCGCCGCCTCCGCCCTGCTCGCCATGGTCGTGGCCGCCGCCGTGGCCACCGCCATGATGAACCTCTACGTGGACGTCCAGGCCAAGCTCCGCACCGAATTCCGAAACTACGGCGCGAATGTAGTCGTCGTGGCGAAAGAAGGCCAGGCGCTTCCCGCCGATGCTTTGACCAGAATCGAATCAGCGCTCGGCCCGAAAACGCTGGCCGTTCCCTTCTCCTACGCCGTTGCGCGCACCAAAGACGGCCAGTCGGTCGTCGTCGTCGGCACCGACTTCACCCGTGCCCGCCAGCTCAACCACTGGTGGAACGTCACCCGCTGGCCCGACCAGCGGCAGCCTCAGGTGTCACATCCGCTCTCGGAAGCCGCCGCAGAAACTGCCGCAGCCCCGAAGGGGCGTCAGAATGCAGCCCACGGCGCAAGCCGTGGGTCGCTGCCAGAGGAAATCGCGCCAGCCCCGGAGGGGCGACAGAATCCTCCGATCGAATCTCTCGTCGGCATGCGCGCCGCCACCGCCGTCACTCCGAATCGCCAACCCTTCGAACTCACTTTCCAGGGCAAAGGCGTCGAGCTCGCTCCCACCGGCCTGCTCCAGACCGGCGCCGCGGAAGACAGCCGCATCTACCTCGATCAATCCCAATTCCGCGCCTGGACCGGCGTCGCGCCGAGCACGATCGAGATCGCGGTCAACGGCACCGTCCCGGAAGTGGAACAATCCATGCGCCGGCTTGCATCCGTTCTTCCCACCGCCGACATTCGCCCCGTACGCCAGATCATGGAAGGCGAAGCCAACGTGCTCAACAAAACCCGCGCGACGCTCTACGCTTCGGCCGCGCTCATCGTGCTCACCGCCGCGCTCTGCGTGCTCGCCACCCTCATCGGCTGGGTTTTCGACCGCCGCCGCGACTTCGCCATCATGAAGGCCCTGGGGGCCTCCGAGCGCCTGGTCAACGGATTCTTCGCCGCCGAAGCCGCCGCCCTCGGCGCCATTGGCGCCATTCTCGGCTTCTTCATCGGCATCGCGGTCGCCGCCTGGATCGGACGCGTCAACTTCCACGCGCCCGTCATTCCGCGCTTCGGTGTGTTTCCGTATGTGCTCGCCGGCAGCATTGCGGTCGCGCTCATCTCCGCCGTCCTGCCCATCGCCCTGCTGCGCCGCGTCCAACCCGCTATCATTCTAAGGGGAGAGTAAGAGGAGAAAGATGATCCAGCTCAAATGCGTCACGAAAAGTTATCCCGCCAAGGAAGAGCGGAACGGCGGCCTGATCAAGGCTCTCGACTCCATCTCTCTCTCCATCGCCCCCGGCGAGTGGGTCGCCATGATGGGACCCTCCGGCTCCGGCAAGAGCACGATGGTCAACCTCATCGGCTGTCTCGACCGCCCTACCAGCGGCGAAATCTGCCTTGACGGCGAAAACGTCGCCAACCTCGGCGCCGCCGAACTCAATCGCGTGCGCGCCGAAAAGATCGGCTTCGTCTTCCAGCAGTTTCACATGATCCCGTATCTCACCGCGATCGAAAACGTCATGCTCGCGCAGTACTTCCACAGCATGACTGACGAGAAAGAAGCGCTCGACGCGCTCGAGCGCGTCGGCCTGAAAGAGCGCGCATGGCATCTGCCCTCGCAGCTTTCCGGAGGCGAGCAGCAGCGCGTCTGCATCGCGCGCGCCCTCATCAACGACCCGAAGATCGTCCTCGCCGACGAACCCACCGGCAACCTCGACGCCGCCAACGAAGAAATCGTCCTGCGCCTGCTGCGCGAACTCCACCAACAGGGACGCACCATCGTCATGGTCACGCACGACCCCGTCGTCGCCCGCCTCGCCGACCGCCGCGTCGAACTGCATCACGGAAAAATTGCCGCCCAGGAACTCTTCGCCATGGCCGACGAAGAACAGTTTGATGAAATCCTGGAAGAGCTGTTCGTCCTGCAGGAAAACGGCCAGATCGCTGAAAGCGACCACATGGAAGTCCACGGCGCCCTGCCCGTCTCCATCGCCGTCGAAAAGATGGCCGGCATGGGACTGGTCTCCACCCGCCCGCATCCGCCCGAGCCGCACGACCACAAGCCTTTCGTAAATCCCTGCCACGACGCGCTCAAACCGGCCGGTGTCTCCATCGCCGATGGCACAATCATCATCGAACTCACCCCGCGCGGCCACAAACGCGCCGCCGACATCATCCGCCGCCACCGCCTCGCCGAGCGCCTCTTCACCGACTCGCTCGCCATGGACAGCGAGACCGAAATCGAGCAGCAGGCCTGCAAGTTCGAGCACATCCTCTCGCCCGAAGCCACCGACAAGATCTGCAAATTCCTGGGCCATCCCCGCACCTGCCCCCACGGCTCGCCCATCCCGCCCGGCCCGTGTTGCGGGCGCCAAGCCGACCCGGCGCACACTTCGGCAGCGCTTTCTCGCCAGCAATAGTTATTCTTTTGGATTGTCATCCTGAGCGAAGCGAAGGACCTGCTTTCGCCAGTAGCATTTTGCGATTGTCACTGGGCGCTACTACTTTTTTCCCAAGAACTTCCCCAACCCCACCCGTACCTGCACCGTATTGATCCCCGGATTCGGCGAGGTGAGCCCCGCATTGGAAATATGCATGTATCGCACTTCGAGCGTCCACGCTCGCTTGCCCAGGAAGTGCATCCCAAACGCCGTCCCCGACGTGAAGTTCACCGTCGAAGTCCCCGTCGGCACTTCATGAGAGCTGAACAGCGTCCCCCCGCCCAATTCCAGATACGGCGCCACGTTCCCGCGCGTCGCGAAAATCCATTTCAGGCCCAGCGGATTCACCCCCGCCCCGTACGCCGTATTCCGCGGCTGAAACACGACAAACGCGGGCACCGCATCCACCGCGTATTCGAACCGTCCCTTCAGGAATCCCGGCCCGTGCGGCGCCGTCAGGATCCACCCGTAGCGGACTCCCAGGTTCCACACGCCGGTATTCTTCGTCCCACCCGGGACCGAATGCCCGCCCCCCGTCCAGACCTGGATCTCGTGCCCGCCTTCTTCCGGACGATCCTGTGCCACCGCCCACGAAACCGCCATCAAGAGGCAAACCCCAACCGTAATTGACCGTGTCATAAGCTTTCTGGAGTCGAAAATGGAAACGATACGCGAACCGACGCCCGGAAACAAATCATGACTCGTGTGGATCGAGAAAAGGGGCGGGCCACATTTTCCTGTCACAGAGGGATGCGGGCACCGGATGACCGGTGCCCGCTGACCAGCCCCTCAGAGCGATTGGAGAAATGCCAGCAGCGCCTTTTGCTCAGCAGGCTTCAGCCTCGAGAAGCGCTCGGTGACTTCCTCGGCTTCTCCCTGGTGGCGGCGGATGGCATCGCCCAGTTCGACCGAGCCGCCATCGTGCATCAGCCGCGAGCGCAGTCGCAATCCCCAAAGGGGAGCTGTCCGGACCTTGTTGCGCGCGCACAGCGTGTCCCGCAACAGGTCGGGGTGCTTTTCTCCTTCGAGCACTGCGGTCTGGTAGCTCTCGCTGCATTCGTCCTCGGCTTTTCCTTTTTGGCGCTGCTGTGCTTCTGCGGCCCGCGATGCTTCCAGTTCACGCATGCGCTTCTCGACGCGCTCGCGGCCAAAGTGCTCAACCAGCGCAATCGGGATTCCGTCTCCCGTGCCAACGTTGTGGAGCAGGAAGTCGCTGTAAGGGTGAATCGTCCTGTTCTCGAGCGCGTCGGGATGGAGACCCGGGCCTCCCGGAGCGGCGGGACTCTTGCCGGTGACGATTGTCTCCACGTGGCAACTCGCACATCCGATCTTCGCAAACAGTGCAACGCCGTGCACCGCCTCGGGCGTTGCCGCCGCAGTCGCGTCTCTTGCTGGCGCCTTCAGCGAGCGCATGAAACTGGCGAAATGGTCGATGTCTTCCAGATTATTGCCAGTGGGATCGGGCAGGCTGTTGGGCTCGGTGATCTTCGTCGGGTCGGTATTCGGAACCGTTGCCGTCACGGGTGGATTGCAAATGGCCGTTACTTCGGTTGGTTGCAGGCGGTTCGTGATCCCCATCTCGTTCAAGTACGCGTCACCGGCAAACGCCAGCAGGCTGGCGTGCTGGTCTTTCCATCCGAAGCGTCCGATGCGGTCTTTGCCCTCGCTTTCGGGCACGAGCACTTTGATCGCTTGCCCGCAGACCTTTCCGTGCGACGCTTTGCATTGTTCCTTGCGAATCTTGAGCAGCGTGTCGTCGGTGATGGCTTCCACGTATCCGTCCCCGAGCGTGTTGGTGGTCAGGCGGGTGGTGCGCACGGTCTCAGTCTCGGGCACGCGTTCCTGAATCTCGGGACAGATGGCGCGGTCATTCACCAGGTTCCGGTCCTGGATGATCTCCGCTCCGTGATTGATCGGGATCTGCGGATTCTGGAATTGGCCGTGGGCGTCGAGATGTCCCACGCGCAACTCGGCAACTTGGCTCGCGGCTCCCGTGACCGCAGTCTGGTGACACTCGCGACAGGATTGGGCGTTGTAGAGGGGCCCGAGTCCATCGGGGGCGATGTGCTCGACCTCCTCGAAAAATTTCTGGTCCGCTGTCCGGCGGTCGGGATCGGAAAATCCGTTGCTCTGGTCGTCGAATCCGGTCAGTGCTTCCGGGGCCTGGGTGGGTGACTGTCCGCCAGAGTGGACTGCCAGGCCGAGCAGGACACCCCCTGCGATCACGAACAATAGCAAGGTGGGCTTCATAGAACACTCCTTCCGGCCAGAGGTCTTGACCATGACGAAGCCGCGATCTGCCAAATTTCTACGCGAGGTCTCCTTAACTAGAACGAGACTCTCGGTCTGTTACGAGCGTCCGATTGTTGTCGGGCTGGCGTTCTGGGGTCACCATTTGCAAGTATTCTCGCCGTCAGTCTCCCAATGATACCGGGCACTCGTAATTACTGTCGAAATATCACCATCACACCAGCAACCGCTGGACAGCCTGTTCAGGAGATGAACTTTAGCCCACGACCTAAGTCCTGGGCAAATGCGGGAAACGACCGAGTCCCGGAGGAGTCCGTGTCATAGCTCGATGGTCGCCCAAAAAGTGGACCGGTGATACTGAACTAAGGCGCGAAGCGGCGCAAGAATTTTGCCCACGGCGCAAGCCGTGGGTGGAAAGTAGAACCAGAGCAAGCCCCAACGGGGCGAAAGAGAAGCTGCGACTCAGTCCGGAGGGTCGACACAATTTTCTCACCCACACGCCGATAAACACTGTCCTACTTTACCGCCCATTCCGGAGGTCCCCCTACATTCCCGGCAGAAAGAATCCCGTCTCGCGCTTATACTCCGTGAACGCCTCTCCGAAACTCGCAGCCAAAATCCGCTCCTCCCGCTTCGCCTTGATCAGATAACTCGTTGCCACGAGCAACAGCGCGAGAATGCCGCGCCACTCTCCGATCGCCAGCGCCGTACCCCCAACCGCCAGCAGCACCCCGGCATAAATCGGATGCCGCAGGTAACCGTAGGGTCCGCTCCGGATGAGCTGGTGGTCCACCTTCAGCACCACCTTGTCGCTCCAATTCTGTCCCAGGTGCCGCCGCGCCCAGATGGCAAGCGCGATTCCCGTTCCTGCGACCGCCACTCCCAGCCAGACCACCGTCCGGCTGTCCGAAACAAATCGACGCGCCAGCGGACCAATTCTCAGCCACGGCGTCAGCAGCAGCGCCAGCATGGCCGCCAGGATCGTCAGCCGCAGAATCCGCAACCCCGGCTTCTCGTTGAGCGCGACCTTCTTGGTCCCCAGCGCGCTCACCAGCCAGTAGAAACCCAGCACGCTCCACATCCCGTTCAGAATCGCTTCTGCCGTGATCATAAGATTGTAGCCGCGCTGTAACCCATGATGCCTAAGGCCCGATCTCTGGGCCCGTATAGCGTGTTGTTCCGCACGGACAGGAGATTCACTTCTGCAATCTGCCCTCTGACCTCTGCAATCTCAAAGCCCCAGCCCCCCATCCACCGCCAGCACCTGCCCGGTAATAAAATGCGGAGCCGTGGCGAAAAACATAGCCGCCGCCGCGATCTCTTCCGCCGTTCCATTCCTCCGCATCGGGGTCTCACGTGCCATGCGCTTCAGAAACGCCGCTCCCGCTTTCTCGCCCAGGTCAATCATTCCCGGAGCCACGGCGTTCACCGCGATCTCCGGCGCCAGCGCCTTGGCCATCACCTTGGTGAGCATGTGCAGCGCCGCCTTCGACGAGCAGTAGTGCGCGTTCCTCGCCCACGGACGCAGCCCGCCCAGCGACCCCATATGAATAATCTTTCCCCTGCGCTTCCGCAAATACGGCAGCGCCTCCCGCGACACCAAAAACGGCCCCCGCGTATTCGAGGCAAAAATCGCATCCCACTCGGCGACCGTCAGCCGTTCAAACTCCACCGCCCCGTAATTCGCGGCGTTATTCACCAGCACGTCAATCCCGCCCAGATCGCCCGCGACCTCCTTCACCATCTCCCGGACATTCTTCTCGTCGGTCACGTCGCATCTCACCGCCAGCGCCTCCACTCCATACCGCGCCAGTTCTCCAACCACCTTTCGCGCCTCCCGCTCCGATTCCCGAAACGTGATGGCAACGTTCGCGCCGTTTTCCGCCGCCGCCAGTACAATCGCCCGCCCTAATCTTTTCGCCGCCCCGGTGACCAGAACCGTCTTTCCGGCAAGCCGTCCTTGCTTCTTCGTCATGCCCGGATTTTACCCCCTTCGTGTCTTGGAAACCCTGCCTCAGAACTGCTAGACTGCTCTTCCCATGCCCGAGCCTCGCGAAGTGATCGTGTATTCCCGTAGGGGATGCCACCTCTGCGAGATCGTCAAGGAGAGCCTCGTCAAGTTGCACCAGCAAGGCGGCTTCACCTGGCGCGAGGTAGATGTTGACTCCGACGCCGCTCTTCACCGCCTCTACAACGACGAGGTTCCCGTCGTCTTCATCAACGGCCGCAAAGCCTTCAAGTACCGCATGGACGAGCAGGAATTCCTCCGCAAACTGGCCGGCTGACGGTGAACAGTGGGCAGTGGTTGGTGGGTAGTAGTTGGTGGCTAGCAGACGCGGGTCGAGCGCTCATCTCATGAACAAGCCACCTTGAGGGTGATTGGTTTAATGGCGGCGTTTACACTCAGAACCCGGTCAATGAGTGCAATGGCGATATTGCAACAGACATGCGGGCAAGAGATGCGCCCCTCACACACGCTAGATGCTGATGAACTGGCCCACTGCTCTAACGCTTTGAACGTTGCTATTCCTTGTAAACCCAAGCGCCGACTTCGGTGCTGGCAACAATCATCACCAAGTAGAGGCCTTGTCTTTCTCGTTTTGGACCTAACTTCGCGCTCCTTCAGGCATTCCCGTATACAGGAATCGAGGCCCCGTGAATCACCTTGGCATCGTTGCTACACAAGAAGAGGATGACTCTTGCGATGTCCTCTGGCTTCGGCCACTTCGCAAAGTCAGCGTTGGGCATGGCGCTTCGATTTGCCTCCGTGTCAATAATGCTCGGAAGAATTGAATTCACCCGCACGCCCGTGCCTCTCAGGTCCTCCGCTAACGAATCCATCATTGCCACGGCGCCGGCCTTCGAAGCGGCATAGGCGGCCGCACCAGCAGCGTGATCGAAGGCAGCCTTCGAAGCGATATTCACGATCGAGCCCCTCTTTTGCTTCAGCATCGCCGGTACCACGGCAGTGGACAATACGTAGCCCGAGCGCAAATTCAATGCCAACATCCGTTCGAAGACACTCCGCTCAATCTCCCATAGCTTCACCCCGCCTGCGTAAGCACCAACCGCATTCACCAAAACGTCTAAATGGCCGTGCTCCGCGAGGACTCTCTCGATCAGTTGGCGCACTGCTGATTCATCCGTGACGTCGACCTGGTGCCCTGTCAGCAGCGAGGCATACTGACCGGCTGCGTTCTTCAAAGCGGAAAATTCTTCTTGCTTGCGATACGTGACAATCACGTTCGTCCCTTCCTCCAGGAAAGCGAGGCTCACCGCCCGACCCAATCCGCCCGTGCCACCAGCGATCAGTGCCAAATTGCCTGAGAATCTCGATTTCATGTTTTCTGGTCGATCCTGTATTCGGTTATGTCGTTGTCGCTAAAGTTCGCGACATAAGCGAGGCCCCCTGACAGGCCCACCGCCAGGCAACTGGATTGTAGCCTATGGACACGATCAGTCGGAGCCTCAATCTGTTGTTGACTGAAACTGGGGACTTCACCCACCAGGACAGGCTCGGGCTTGCCTTGGAGTCAGTGAGTGTGATCGCGATGTTACTCCAACAATGCTGAAGGATCGGACGGTTATGGTTGCCGTAACCGGGATTGCTTTGCTTCCATCGTGCAGCGCTGCACCATCGAGTGGTTGCAATCTAACTTTGGCCAGGCTCGGATTCGAGTTCCTGACGAAGTTGTTGGCCCAGAGTGTTCGCCACCGAATTCAAGTCCTTGGCGAGTGCGAGCCGCCACTTTTCCAGGGATTGTAGTGCGAGTTCCTCGAATTGCTGCGCGATCGACTGCATCGCTTCCTCGCCCTGGGCTTTCAGAGAACCAGAAAAGGAGCTTTCAATCCGGTTCTGGATGGTTCTCATATGGCCGCACATCCCGCTGAGGCTGGTTTCGACTTCATTGGAGCCACGTGCTTGCAGGTCTTTGAGGGTCAGAGCGACAGCACTCTCTAGTTGAGTTCGCACATCGGAGACGATTTCACCAGCGATGCTCTCAAGATGCGCATCAAGATCCGACTCAAGGCGGCGCACGGAGGCGTTCAACGCTGCAATCCTCCCCCCAAGGTCCGACACTTCCGACTGAAGGTGGGACGCTTTCGCAGCGGCATCGGCCTGGATCTGTTCGATCTCCCGGCGGTGAACATCATGTGAATCCACAAGTTGCCCCTGCAAGGAACACAAGAGCTTTTCGCTTTGCGCGTTGAGATGCGCTCCCGTCTCTAACGCCTGCCGCTGCAGGTTCTCGATTCCGGCGCGGATATGCTGTTGCGCTGCGGTGGTGAGTTCCTTTGACAATACCTGCGCCCGTTGCTCGACGCCGTGCAGTTCGCCGGAAAGACGGTGCCGAAACTCGGTTAGAGCTGCACTGATCTTTTGCTCGATGGCCGTTTTCGCCGATCCGAGCATCTCGGAGGACTGTTCCCGCGTCTGCTGCAGAACGCGCGTCCCAAGGTCCTGCCGCAGGCGTTCCCACAGCTTCTCCTCCAAATCCGGGGGAATATTCCCAAGCGATACCTCGAAGCGGTTGCGCCTGGCATTGACGGCCAGCTTCTCGCGGATTTCGGTGACTTCCGCCCGCAAGGGCTGAAGGAGATTCGCAAGTATGCCTCGCAAACGGTCCTCGGAGAGTTGCTCCTCGATCTTGTCGAGAACGTCTCGCGAGGTCCGGGAAGGAGTTTGCGGTTGGAGCGGAACAGCGGACTTGGTCGACAGTTTTTGGGGAGGTTGTTGAGCCGCGGGCGCGGGCATTTCGACTACCCGCCAATCATCGGGGCAGGATTCCAATCCCCAAAAGTTGTCCGGCCGGTCGAGCCGCGCACCCAGTCGGAAGCCTTGTCCGTCAAGCCCAATTGGCTGGCAGAAAACTACGTACGCCGTGGCCTGTCGGCCTCCTCGGCTGTGCAGGCGTAGGGCGCTTCCAGCGTCCAACTTCAGGGGGAAGCGCAGCGCACAACCATGCGCACTGACCACTAGAGTCTCACAGATCTCGGAGAACTGTGTATCAGGCTCCATGCTGGTGACGCGGATCGGAACTTTGATCGGTACTCTCGAACTTCGCCGTACCGTGTGAGCGTTAGAAACGGGCATAGTGATCCTCTGCTTGGCGAGGCTTGCGCAGCAGACAGTCCTTCGAGCCTCTGCATTAGAGTACCGCCGGGGGGTGGAGGCGACCTCTCTCAGGAGTGCCCCTCCAAAGTGTTCGAGCGTACAAGCGCCAGCCTGCCCGTTTGTCAGAACCGCGATGTACTTTGGACGAAACCCGCAGGTACAACTGGACGGGGTATGACTGGAAGTTGGAAGCGACGCATTGATCGGGAAACAAACGGAAGAGGCTGACCGTGGCCCGTTAGTTGACGGTACGAGATGCTCGGGATACCTGTTTCCCCGGTGATCCGCCGCGCCCTCTGAGGTTAGAGTTATCCCCTGCGCCCTTATGAGCCCGTGGTGCAGGTAGGATTCGTATCAGGGCATGCCTTCAGGAGCCTGTCTCCTAGCTTGCCGGATGCGAAAGAGTGAAGCAGAACCGCTGATCATAGCCGCGAAGCGGCGTAAGAATGCAGCCCACGGCGCAAGCCGTGGGTCCCAAGCGGGAAATAACCAAGCCCCGGAGGGGCAAAAGGAAAACCACGACACATGCTTCTGCAATCTGACCTCTGCAATCACCTTACTCCCCCACCAGCCATCTCCACTGCGCCTCCGTCAGCGGCACCACGCTCAGCCGCCCCTGCCGCACCAGCGGCGATTCCGCGAACAGCTTCTGCGCCTTGATTTCCGCCAGCGTCTTCGGCTTGGCGATCGCCTTCCCCACTTTGATCCTCACCCGCGGATTCTTCGCGTCGCTCGCGTCCACCGACTCGACCAACGCCGTCCCCACCGCACTCTTCTCGTCCCCGGTGTGATAGATCGCCACCCGCTCGCCCGGCTTCATCCCCCGCAGATGCTTCACCGCGACCGGGTTCGTTACGCCATCCCAGATCGTCGTCTTCTCGCGCTCCAGATCAGCAAAGGAATAGACGGAGGGTTCAGTTTTAAGAAGGTAGTCCATGGGCAGGTATTCTACAGAAAAAGAGAAGTGGAACGTACGGCTGCGACAAGTAAGAGGTCAGGTTGCAGAAGTAAAACGAGGTCAGAGGTTAGAGGTCAGATTGCAGAGGTAACCCCGATCGGAGACTTGAGGTTTGTTCTAGCCTCCGCCTGCTCATTCGCCAATCAAAAATCAGCAATCAACAATCAAGGATTCTTACCTCTGCAATCTGCCCTCTGACCTCTGACCTTCCTACGCCTCTCCCGTATTGGCCAGCGCTTCGACCGCCTCCCATGTACTGGGAAAGGTCATGAACAACTCCTTGACCCTAGTGATCTCCAGCACTTTGGCAACTCGGGGCGTCACTCCGGTCAGCACCAGGCATCGTCCCGTTTTCTGATGTGAAACATTTGCGCTCACCAGCGAACCCAGCCCCGCCGAGTCAATGTACGGCACATTCGCCAGGTCCAGGATCATCGTTACCGCGTTCTCGTTGCGCACCGCCCGATCAAAATGCTGCGACGTTTCCAGCGTCAGGGGTCCGCGCAACAGCAGAATCCGCTGCTCGTCCGTCACCCCCGCGTACCGTTCCACCACCAGATCCTGCTCGACCATGGCAGCCGATTGTAGGATACCCGGCCCCGTCTGTCATCTCTGTGTGGGGCAGAGACTCCGCAGATGAGGGGTGAGACGGCCGGCGGCGTGAGTGGTGCCATCACCCCGCGCCATGCAAAAAGCACACGGAGCGGGGCACCCCATTTTCAAATCCCCACGGCCTCAACGGAGAGCCTCTGGCCAGCCGATCGAACGATCGTTCCTACGACGATAAGTTTCCCATGGACAGGCCAGGGCCGAGAGAACGACTTCGAATTTATGGAACCGTTTTACCGAAAATCATATTACTGGGAACAGGTGTTTTCGAAATGCACAAACTAAGTCATTGATGCTCAATAGCTTTGACAAATTTCCGAATTGGAATGCCGATTGCATAGCTTGCTGCACCAGTAGTTGTGGGGACGGCGCGTCGTGTGGGACCGCGCTTCCAAGAAAACTCATTGAACACGGAGGTCGTTAGAGTATGAGACCCTATGGGATTCTTTGCATCCTTCTCGCCTTGACATTCGTCTGCACGATTCCGGCGAGCGCCGACAACCTCTACGCCAGCATCCGCGGCACGGTGGCGGATCCCACCGGAGCTGTGGTCGCCGGCGTAAAGCTGACTGCAACCAATACAGCCACAGGAATTACCTACACGACCACGACGAACAAGGACGGCGTCTTTACCTTCCTGCAACTGCAAATCGGCAATTACACGGTCCGGGCCGAGCAGACTGGGTTCAAGGCGTACCAAGCCTCGGGCATTCACTTGGAGCTCAACCAGGTCTTCAACCTGGAAGTGAAGCTAGCCATGGGAACGGTTTCCGAACAAGTCGTTGTCGAGGCCAATCCAGTCCAGGTGGAGCAGACGGATATGCAACTGGGCACTACCATAACCGGGAACCAGATCTCCGACATACCCCTGAACGGCCGCAACTGGACCCAACTCCAGCAGCTCCAGCCCGGTATCGTGGGGACGAGCGACCGTTTTGGAGGAAATAATGGGGGTTTTTCCGGCAATGGTTCGGGAACCCAACAGAACTCGTTCTTGATCAACGGAGTCGATTCCAACGACGCCGCTCTCAACACCGTCCTCATCGTGCCAAGTCCGGACGCCATCGGTGAGTTTCGGTTGGTCACCAGCACACTGAATCCCGAATACGGCCGCAACTCGGGAACCATCATTAACGCCGCGATCAAGAGCGGTACCAATCAGTTCCACGGCAACGCTTTTGAGTTCTATCGCGACACGTTCCTGGACGCCACGGCCTGGTTTAAGAAAGGGCCCTCACCTTTCCACCAGCACCAGTTTGGCGGCACGCTAGGCGGACCCATCTACAAGGACCACGCGTTCTTCTTCTTCTCCTATCAAGGCTTACGCGCGACCAACCCCCAGACATCCAGTACTCCCACCGTTTTCAGCGCGGCGCAGCGTGGTGGCGACTTTAGCGCCAACGACGCCGGAGCCTTCAGCACGAATCAGATTCCTGTCGCAATGTTTGGGGACGCCAGCTCAACTTGCCCAGTGAGCGGCGGGGTCCAATGCGATCCTACGAATCCCGCTTCCACCTACGCCAATCTATTCAGCACGGGCGTGATTCCTACCGAGGATTTGAATCCATTGGCTCTTAAGCTGATGAACCAATTCGTTCCACTGCCCAATGCTGCTGGAAATGCGTTCCAATTCAACCCAATCACCACGCAAACGTCCAGCCAATACGTTTACCGAATCGATGACAAGCTCACAAACAACGATTCGCTCTGGTTCTACGGGCTGTACCAGACCAACCCCTCCCAAGACACTCTGCCGTTTACGGGAGCAACCCTCCCTGGTTTTTCAGAGGAAGCCAAGCGGCACCAGCAGCAATACTCGGTATCGTGGACCCATACGTAGAACCCCACCACGTTGAATGAGGCACGATTTGGCTATACGCGCTTCAACTTTGCGGCCGTGGTCCCGGTGAATCCCATCAACCCCACCAGCTACGGCTTCACCGGCATCCTCCCTCAGAATACCGCAGAGGCCTCCTTACCGCTCATGGCCTTAACGGGATACTTTAACCTCGGATTCAGCAACAACGGTCCTCAACCCCGCGTCCAAAACGTGTACCAGGTTACCGACAACTTCAGCAAGGTCTGGGGCCACCACACGTTCAAAGCGGGCTTCAACATGGACCGCTTGTCCATCAACAATCCATTCTTTAACAACCTTGGACGCAACTTTGCCTTTGGCGGTTCCGGCGTCTTCACTACTGGAGATCCGGGTGCAGATTTTCTGCTAGGGATTCCGGATGGCTACATTCAAGGCAGCGGATCGACCGTTCGGGCGAGAGGCCGTGAGTACTACGCGTATGTCCAGGACCAATGGCAGATTAGACCGAATTTAACCTTGACCTTTGGGACCGGCTGGGATGTTGAGACGCCTTGGAGGAACCTGTTTGGCAACGGCGAGATCATGGGCGCCTTCCGCCTGGGTCAGCAATCCACCATCTTCCCGACCGCCCCGACTGGATATGTTTATCCCGGTGACAAGGGTATCAACCAGTATGGCGGAATGTCCGTCCACTACGATCTCTTTGCTCCCCGGTTAGGGTTTGCTTGGAGTCCCGGAAGCTCGCACAATTGGAGCGTGCGCGCCGGCATTGGACTGTACTACAACCGCAGCGAGGAGGAATTGGCGCTGCAGACGCTCACCAATCCACCCTTCGCCCTCACCTCCACCGGCGCTACGGTGGCGTGCGGCGCGCCAATGTTCGCTACGCCGTTTCTCGGCGCTACAAACCCGACCTCCGGCTGCTCTGCAACGCAGACGTTTCCTTTTGTTCCTCCAACGCCCGGCAGCGCAGTTGACTTCTCGCAGTTCTTTCCCGTCGGGCTGGGAATGAATACCGAGGATCCAAGATTTACTGCGCCGAGGTCGACAAACTTTAACCTGACGATCGAGCGGCAGCTTGACAAGGCAACCATTCTGTCGGTCGGCTATGTCGGTGCTATCGGACGCCACGAGGAGGGCGCCTACGTCTTGAATCTGGCGGGCACGGCTCCGGGTGTGAACCCGGATGCAGCGAATTTTAATGGCGGGACGTGCACTAGCGGGTTCTCCTTGAATGACCCGACTTCATGCCCTGCCTTCGGCACCCCGGGCGGAACCCCGTTGGACTTGAACGTATATGGACATACGGGCGTTCAGTCAACGGGATTCAACTCCAGGTACAACTCTTTGCAGGTGACGTTGAACCGGCACTTCAGCAATGGACTACAGGTTTTGGCGGCCTATACCTGGTCCCGCAATTTTGACCAGACCTCGAACCTGGAAAACAGCGCCTTCAACGCCCCGGGAATTAACACGTTCGATCAGGCGCATATGTGGGCCCCCTCTCAAAACGATGCGCCACAGCGTTTCGTGGTGAGCTACACCTACACGCTGCCCTTCTACAAGCTGGGGCATCACTGGAAACGGCTAACGGATGACTGGAACCTGAGCGGCATTTACACGCTGCAGCACGGGACACCGGTCCCGGTTTTCGACATCAACTCGACATCGCTCACGTGTGATCTGAATCTTTCGTTTTACTTCTGTCCGGATCGCGCCAACTCTAACGGCACTCCATTGCATTTTGTCGATCCGCGGACGTTTCAGAGCGCGGGCCAAACCAATGGAGGCCACGGAGGAGCGGGGAACTATATGTTCACAAATGGCTCGGACGTCTTCTCGGCTCCTCCTCTTGGGACTGGAATCGGCAATGCCAGCCGCAACCCGTTCTACGGACCGGGCACCAATTACTCGGACTTGGCATTGGAGAAGAGCATTCACATCGGCGAGTCGCGGTATTTCCAACTGCGCCTCGAAACCTTTAACACTTTCAACCACGCGAATTTTGCCAACCCGGCCACTCCGGGCTTCGGCTCTGAAAACGTCACCTCGCGAAGCAGTTTCGGACGGATCTTCGCGGTTAAGACGCTGTCAACCACCGGCGATGGTAGAGTGGTGCAACTGGGTGCGAAGTTCTACTTCTAGAGGTTGACGATAGGCAAGTCTTGCGAAGGCGTCCTGAAAGATGGGACGCCTTCTTTTTAGCGCGAAGTTCACCTTGCTAGAACTGGTTTCAAAAATACTTTTGAGGGTTAAGAAACGCGACCCTCAGGGGCTGAAGCTCGCATTCTGGGCAGCTCCTGGCGGCAGGGTTGAAGCCTCCACCCCATCAAGCCGAAACCGGGCTTGCTGAGGACCGCTGCCCTGCCCTACGCAAAACCGATTTTTGATACCAGTTCCAGCTAGGTCTGCCTTCTTCCCGTTGCAATCTTCTACTGCGGCTTTGACTCGGGCGGCTTCTTGTCGTCTTTCTTTTCCTGTTTCTTTTCCCCCGGCTGGTCGTAGATGGAGTACTGCCCCTGCGGACGCTTCAGCTTGATCGTGATCTCCATCGCCGGCTTGTTCACGTCGTAATCTTCCCCGAACGTCTGGAAGCCCGGCGCCAGCACCTGCACCCGCAGCATTCCGTAGGGAATCCCGTCAAACTCGGTCCGCCCATCCGTATCCGTCTTCAGTTCCATGCCGCCCTTGGCCTGCTTCCCCTTGCTGTTCACCGGATGCATAATCACCGCGGCGTTCTTCACCGGCTTGCCGTTGTAATCCCGCAGCACCAGGAACTTCAGCCACGACGTCCGCTCGTCGTCTTGGGCCATCCCCCGGCCCACCACCCCGGCTACCAGCAGCAAAGCCAGCCCAATCAGTCCCCGCGCTCTTCTTTTCATGGCTAGCCATTGTACGCACGCCGCACCCCTTCTGTCACCGCCCAAACCTCTGCGGAAGAAGCGACTGAAACTGTGTCCTTCGAAGGCAGGATGATCCGTAAGGCCTTGTCCTACAACATCTTCGGATGAGAAACCAGGTTGGAAAGCGGCCCCGATCGTACCCTTGAGTTTTGACAACTACCGCCCCAGATTCTATAATTAGCACTCGTGACACCGGAGTGCTAACAGCCCCGGATTCCTTGGGAAATTCTAAACGCGATTCAGACCGTCTACCAACGATTCAACTGAACTACCAACTATTGAAAGGAGCACGCAAACATGGCAACGAAGTTTACCCCGCTGCATGACCGCATCCTGGTCCGTCGCGTGGAAGAAGCCGAAACCACCCGCGGCGGCATCATCATTCCCGACTCCGCCAAGGACAAGCCGCAGGAGGGAGAAGTCATCTCCGTCGGCAAGGGCAAGATCAACGAAGAAGGCAAGGTTCGCCCCCTCGACGTGAAGGAAGGCAACCGCATCCTGTTCGGCAAGTATTCCGGCACCGAGATCAAGATTGATGGCGAAGACTTCGTCATCATGCGCGAAGAGGAAGTTCTCGGGATCCTCTCCGGCGCCGCGACTTCGCCCAAGAAGGAAACCGCCGGCGCAAAGCGCTAGCTCTCAGCCGTTAGCCATCAGCCGTCAGCCGTCAGCCGTCAGCTAAAACCAAGACCCTGACCCCTGAGACCTGACACCTGAGATCTGAGATCTGGTTTTCAAGTTCCGCAGGCACGGCCTGCACACATCTTAAGGAGCAAATACTTATGGCAAAGCAAATCGTTCACGGAGAAGAGTCCCGCCAGGCCATTCTCCGCGGCGTCAACCTGCTGGCTGACGCTGTGAAAGTCACTCTCGGCCCCAAGGGCCGCAACGTGGTCATCGAGAAGAAATTCGGCGCGCCGACCATCACCAAGGACGGCGTCACCGTCGCCAAGGAAATTGAATTGAAAGACGGACTCGAGAACATGGGCGCCCAGATGGTCCGCGAAGTCGCCAGCAAAACGAGCGACGTCGCCGGCGATGGCACCACCACCGCCACCGTTCTCGCCCAGGCCATCTACCGCGAAGGCGTCAAGACCGTTGCCGCCGGCGCCAATCCCATGGCCATGAAGCGCGGCATCGAGAAGGCCGTCACCCTCATTTGCGGCAGTCTCGACAAGGAAGGCAACCGCATCAAGGGTGAACTCGACAAGTTCTCCAAGCCCGTCACCGGCGAAATGATCGCGCAAGTGGGCACCATCTCCGCCAACAATGACGAGACCATCGGCCGCATCATCGCCGAAGCGATGAAGAAGGTCGGCAAGGATGGGGTCATCACAGTGGAAGAGTCGAAGACGCTGGAGACTCAGCTCGACGTGGTCGAAGGCATGCAGTTCGACCGCGGCTACCTGTCTCCGTATTTCGTCACCGATCCGGAGCGCATGGAAGCGGTGCAGGAGAACGCCTACATCCTGATCCACGAAAAGAAGATCAGCAACATGAAGGACATGCTGCCGCTGCTCGAACAGATCGCCAAGAACAGCAAGCCGCTGCTGATCGTCGCCGAGGACGTGGAAGGCGAAGCGCTCGCCACCCTGGTCGTCAACAAGCTGCGGGGCACGCTGCAGGTCTGCGCCGTGAAGGCGCCGGGCTTCGGCGATCGCCGCAAGGCCATGCTGCAGGACATCGCCATTCTCACCGGCGGCAAGGCCATCACCGAAGATCTGGGCATCAAGCTCGAAAACGTGCAGATGTCAGACCTCGGCCAAGCCAAGAAGATCACCGTCGACAAGGACAACACCACCCTGGTCGAAGGCAAGGGCAAGCACACGGAGATCGAAGGCCGGGTGAAAGAAATTCGCAGCCAGATCGACAAGACCACCAGCGACTACGACAAAGAGAAGTTGCAGGAGCGGCTGGCGAAGCTGGTCGGTGGCGTGGCCGTCATTAAAGTCGGCGCCGCGACTGAAACCGAAATGAAAGAGAAGAAAGCGCGTGTGGAAGACGCGATGCACGCGACCCGCGCCGCCGTCGAGGAAGGCATTGTCCCCGGTGGAGGCGTGGCTTTGGCCCGCTGCGTCGCCGCTCTCGACAAGCTCAAGGTCGAAGGCGACGAGCAGATCGGCGTGAACATCGTGAAGCGCGCCATCACCGAGCCGCTGCGCCTGATCGCCGTGAACGCGGGCGAAGAAGGGGCCATCGTTCTGGGCAAGGTCAACGACTCGAAAGACCAGAACTATGGCTTCAACGCTCTGACCAGCGAGTACGAAGACCTGGTGAAGGCGGGCGTGCTCGATCCGACCAAGGTCGTGCGCACCGCACTGACCAACGCCGGCTCGATCGCGTCGCTCATGCTCACCACCGAAGCCCTGGTCGCGGAGATTCCGGAGAAGAAGGAATCTCCGATGCCCGGCGGCCACGGCGGCGGCATGGGGGATATGTACTAAAGGCAGCTGCTAGCTACTAGCTGCTGGCTTGAACCGTGTGGCGCGGGCATTCTTGCCCGCGTGAAGTTAAAAGGCCCCGCCGCAAGGCGGGGCTTTTTGTGATTGTAGGAGAAATGCGGGTGAAAGTCGGAGTCAGATGCGAGCTTTCCAGTAACCGGGCCTGCGGCTGGTGTGGGCGACTGCGAGAATCTGGATGCTTTCCGCGCTCTGCTCTCGGTAGATCAGCAGAAAAGGAAAGCCTCGGAGCAAGAATCGGCGAGTGCCATGGGAGCCGCGCACCCAGCGCTGAGGAGCGCGCCCAATCTCTGCGATTGCGCGCTCAACCTCAGCGTCGAACTTGAGGGCTGCATCGGGGCTGCGCCGAAGGTACCAGTCGAAGGCGGAGTCGTATTCGGCAGCCGCTTCCTCGTGGAGCGTCACTACCCTAGTGGGCACGGGGCAGTTTCACCAAATTTCGCTGACGGACTTCCGTCCAGGGAATGGTCTTCGCCTTGCCGGAATCGAGTTCCGCGATGCGCCTTTGGATCTCCTCATCCCAGGCGGCGACGACCGCCTCGTCCACTTTACCGCCAAGATTGGAGATGAGAGACTCGGCCAGCGCCTCCTGCTCTTCAACCGAGAGAGCGAGCGCTTGTTCGAGCAACTTTGAGACTTCCGGACTTATCTGCGGCATGGAAACCTCACCCCTGAACATTATAGCGCTGGGACGGGGCCTCACCGCTGGACCATTCGGGCGATTGCCCACCCTTGCAAAGTACGCAAGCCCCGTCGCGAGGTGGGGCTTTTTGATTATAAGCAGTGGTCAGTGGTCGGTGGTTAGTAGAACCACGAACACGCCCGCCCAAGCGGAGCTTGGACGGGGCACCCTTCAGAGTTAGGATGGATGCGAAGCCCGGGCCACCCGCCGGGGCTTCGTTTCATCATTTGCGCTTTGGGGAGTGAAGGGAAATGCGGCTCGCGAGTATTACGGCACGCAATGTACTGCCTGTGAAGTATTTTTCCGTTGACAATCTTTCCGATGTAATTGTGATTGCGGGTCCTAACGGTGTCGGTAAGACGCGTCTGGTAAACGCACTTGTAAGCTGTTTTCAAGCACCAGTCAACAACTCCCAAATTAGGCTTCGGATTGAGGCGACGTGCGACACGGAGCGAACCGAATGGGGAAAAAGCCAGCTCGATACTGGTGATGCAGCAGATGCTCAAAACCTAGTTCGGACACTACAGAAAGCCCGGAGGCGATCCAACTGGGAGAGTTCTGTTGTGAACTTCGAGAGCGATCGGTCCATTCAGCAGATTACCCCATTCGCGTTTAATTGGGACTTTCAGGATCCATACCTGGAATCGGTCAACTGGAACCTCAGCTTCGGTGGACTACGGGGGCGCTTTCAAGACACTCTGCATTCCATCTTCAGGAAGGTAAGGAGCAGGCGCGAGGAGATCGCCAAGAGGGCCGAACACTTGTTCAGCAAGTCCGAGCACAAAACTCCTATCCAACTAGATCCCAAAGAGTTCCCTGATCCGTTAGATCCGTTTAAGCATGCTTTCCGTCAGCTTCTGGCACCAAAGGAACTGTTGGATGCCGATCCGAAGCAACAGCAGTTGCAATACTCCTTGGATGGCCAAGTGTTTCCCGTGTCGAGCTTGAGCTCAGGGGAACGTGAGGTTGTCAACATCGTGTTTGACTTTCTTCTGCGGTCACCGAGCAATTGCATTGTTATCTTTGATGAGCCTGAGCTGCATCTTCACCCGGAGTTGAGTTACAAATTACTCCAAACGCTAAAAAGCGTCGGCAATAACCAGCTTGTTTTGTGCACTCACTCTCCTGACATCATAACCGCCTCGCTCGACAATTCGGTCGTCTTCGTGGCGCCGCCGAAAGGCGATGGGGACAACCAGGCGGTTGTCGTAAGGGAGGAGGACGAAACCCATCAGGCCTTAAAGCTGTTGGGACAGTCTATCGGGATCGTCGCCCTTGGAAAGAAGATTGTTCTGGTCGAGGGAACCAACTCGAGCCTGGACAAACAAGTGTACGGCTCCATTCTGAAAGACAGATTTCCAAACTTAGTTTTGGTTCCGGGCGGCGGAAAAGGTCTGCTTACATCGTTCGGCCATTTGCACCGACAAGTGCTCGACCGCACGATTTGGGGTGTCGAGTTCTACATGCTCTGCGATCGAGACGCGGTGCCTGCGTTTGACGTTCGTGACATCGCCACCGGCCAACTCAAGGACGCATAGAAGTCCTGAGAAAGTATCACCTTGAGAACTACTTCCTTGACGAAAAGGTACTTGCGTCGGTGTTCGAAGGGATTGAACCCGAGGGATCTCCGCTGAAATCTCCTGTCGAAGTACGTTCGCGTCTCAAGAAAATTGCAATGGAACACGCCTCTTATGCTACCGCACTAGCCGCATCCGCATATTTTCGCGAGTCCGTGGGAAATGTCGATATTATGGCGAAGGACTGCAATGGCAAGAGCAGCGTTGATCTTTCCGCGATGATGAGGCAGCAGGCAGAACAAGAGCGTGACCGGGTGTCAAGGGAACTCGATGACGCGAAGATCGACGCGTTTCTGCAAGGATTTCTAAAAGATCTGGAGGAGAGTTTTGCGCAGGACAATGATCTCTGGAAAAGCGTCGTTCCTGGCAGACAGATCTTCAATGTCTTTGCGGCGAGTGTGAAATTGGGTGCTTCCAGGTTAAAGACTATGTACGTTCGCGAAGCACTGAAATTTAACCCGTCCCCGTTTGAGGATGTCGTGAGAATCTTTGAGCGGTTTGCAGCCTAGTAGGAAGCGGGCCAGGCGGCCCGTCCTGTCGCAATCAATTGAAATCTTGAGGGTGCCCCGTCCAAGCTCCGCTTGGGCGGGGTTTTTCTTTGGCGCATGCACAAGTCAAAGTCCGCGCCACATTCAGCCGACTCCCCTACACATGGGGTTTTCGGAGCGTGGAATTCGTCACAATCGTTGCCGTGCCGGATCACAGCCAGGCCGGAGTCATTTCCGGTAGCGTCAGCTCGTGGCCGAGGGCCTCGATCGGACCAGCCGCGAAGCGGCGTCAGATTGCAGCCCACGGCGCCAGCCGTGGGTAGGGTGAAGCAGAGAACGAGCGAGCCCCGTGAGGGGCGAAAGCGCTTGGCACACACGTCCGGCAATGTCGTGGTCCACCTGATCTTCAGCACCAAGGGGCGCCGGCCTCTGATCACCGCCAAAATCCGCTCCG
>JBAVUO010000100.1:0-2362 GCA_049696815.1 Terriglobales bacterium
ATTCTCCGAACTGCAACTCGATACTCGTCCGATGTGCAATAGGCCCAAACAGCCGCCAGATGTTCCACATTGTGCGGCACGATCGGAGTACACGAAATGTCGAACAATTCGCCCGTGTAGAGCGTGACTGGGAGGGATCTCATCATGCTCACCGCAACCCCTCGCCGGCCCAGGACCTCCTCACCTTGAATCCGTGCCTGCGGGTTCTCGGTATGGTTCCGGCCGTTGTCAACCCATGAGAAGATCTGCTCTCTACCGCCATAGGCGACGGTTTCTTCAAGGGTCCCCTGGACCTGAACTATGCACAGGGCTGATGCTGCCTGTGGGCGGCTGAGGCAGCACACCATTTGGAACCCCTGAGAATCCTGCGTTAAAACAGAGGGTCCGCGAAGTTCGCGCTTCGTGAGCCGATTCTCAGGAGCCACCCAAATGGTTAACAGACAAGAACAGGATAGCGGCCAAAGGCCCGCCAATCAAGCGGTTCATGATGTTATTCCGGAACTCAACAAAATCAATGCTTCCACGCCCTATGACTTCAACGGCAAGAATCTGACCCCCTACGGCGGGTTGCTGCCGGTGATCACCATGCTGGAGAAACTCGGATTCCAGCCCCTGGTGGAACAGACCCTGACCTCGAAGCGGATCCCTCGTGCCATGGACCTGTACCGATTCGTGCTGGGGATTGTGCTCGGCCTCTACATCGGCTTTCCGCGGTTGAACCAGTTGCGCTTCATCGCCCGTGACCCGATCCTGACGGGGATACTCAAGGTCCCCAAACTGCCGGTGCAATCCACCTTCTGGAGATTCGTAAACGCCCTGCATCGCCATGTCGCCCGGCAGATGCTGACCGTCATGCGGACCATGCGCCAACGGGTCTGGGAGGCGGCCAACGTGAAACTGGAGGTGGTCACCATCGACACCGACACCACCGTGCACACGCTTTACGGGCAACAGATGGGCGGACGCAAGAGCTACAACCCCAAGAACAAAGGCAAGAAGAGCTATCAGCCGATGCTGACGTTTATCGCCGAGACGCGAGAATACGTCGGGGGTGAGTTGCGCAACGGCGACCGGCCCACCGGCAAACAGATCGGCGATCACCTGCGGAGTGTGGGTGCATCGCTGCCGCCGGGCGTGAAGCAGATCTACGGCCGGGCGGATTCGGGGTTCTACTGCCGGGAAGCCGTGGAAGCGTATGAAGAACTCGACGCCCGGTTCGTGATCTCGGCGCGCAAGACTTCCCGATTAGTCGAGGAACTACGCCAGGCCGAGTGGAAGCCATCGCCCAAGACGGATGCCGACGCGGAATGCGAATTCCGCTACCAGCCGGACGGGTGGAGCAAGCCCTACCGGTTCGTAGCCTTGCGTAGAGAGAAACCACGCGAGGAGATGGAAGCCGAAGAGGCCGAGCAGTACCAGTTGTTCGAAACCAGCCAGTACAAGTACCGGGTGTTGGTCACCGACTTCGTCGAGCCCATTGATTTCGTGGTCTGGTTTTACGGCCAGCGGGGCGGCGCCGAAAACCTGATCAAGGAGGCGAACAACGATGCCGGGCTGGCGGCACATCCGTCGGGCCGCTTCGACGTGAACAGCAATCACTTCCAGTTGGCCATGCTGGCCTACAACCTGAACTGTTGGCTGATGCTGTTCAACCGCGACCCGCAGGCCGACGCCACCGCACTGCGGCACACGACGTTGGCCACCTCGCGGCTCCGTTTCCTATTTGTGGCGGCCAAAATCTGGCGGCACGCGGGGCGCACGGGGGTAAGCTACAGCGATCACTATGAGGAGAAAGGTGTGTTTGAAAGGCTGATGGAGCGACTGCGCCGGATTGCGCCGCGCGCGCAGGGTTACGCGCCCGTGATCGTCCCGGCCCTGCGCTGAGTGGATTCCGCCGGGCCTTTCGGCGCCGTGCATAGAAATTTATGCGTGGCTCGCAAGCGTAACGAAGCAAGCGACTTCGGCGCGTGGCTCGGCGGGACCGGACTTCAGGAGGGTGATGAAGCAGCGAACATTGGACTGACTTACTCAACCACGGCCAGCATCAGCCGAGTGGACAACCTCTCGAAATGCTAATCGTGTGCATAATCCAGGTGTAATGAACACCTATCCTAGCTCCGTCCGATAGGTTTGGTCAATGAGCGAATGCACCGTGAGGCGGCAGCATGCCGTGGCCGTCCTGTACGACGGAGTTCGCTACCAGGACACCGAATGGAATGAGGCCCTAGCTACTTTCCCACTTAAAATTCGGAAAGCTGGCACGGACGCATCGGCCCAGTTCGGGTCAGACTCCTCCCTGCCGGTGTGGAATGCGTGGGAAGAGAAAACGGAGGCGGATTCGGAATCAGTTCCGGTGTAGGGT
>JBAVUO010000101.1:0-77868 GCA_049696815.1 Terriglobales bacterium
GCAGCCCACGGCGCAAGCCGTGGGTAGAGAGTCGAAAGAAAGCAAGCCCCAACGGGGCGAAAGAGAAGCTATCACACAAACTCCGGAGAGACGGCCCAGTTCTAGCACAGGCTGGCCTCCCCTTCCCTTGTACTCCGGAGCACTGCCCTGAGCGCAGTCGAACGGGTCCACAGTGATTCGGACCGTCACTTCTGCAATCTGACTTCTGACTTCTGCAATCCTCCCGTGGTATGTTGACTCTTCGAACCCCATGATTCGCTCCTACAAAGGCGTCACGCCCCGCTGTCCCGCGACCTGCTACGTGGACGACTCCGCTCAGCTCATCGGCGACGTTGTTCTCGGCGAGCACGCGAGCGTCTGGATGAACGCCGTCCTGCGTGGCGACGTGCACGAGATTCGCGTCGGCCACCACTCGAATATTCAGGACAACAGCGTCCTGCACGGCATGAAAGAACTCTACGGCGTGTACGTCGGCGACTACGTCACCGTCGGCCACAACGTCGTGCTCCACGGATGCCGGGTCGAAGACCGCTGCCTGGTCGGCATGGGCTCGATTATCCTGAACGGAGCTGTCGTGGGTGCCGGCTCGATCATTGGCGCCGGCACGCTGATTCCGGAGAAGACCATCATCGAGCCGAATTCCTTGTGGGTCGGCTCCCCCGGCCAGTTCCGCCGCCAGCTCGACGAAAAAGATCAGGAAATGATCCTGCGCTACGCGCAGAATTATCTCGGCTATAAAGAATCGTATTTGATGGAGAGGAAAGGCTGCTAGCTACTAGCTCCTGGCTTCTAGCTGCTGAGAAGATCGAGTTTCGCGTCGGGGCACCGCGCCTTTGGAAGGAGTCAGCCACTTCTATAGAATTGTCATCGATTCCGCCCCATTTTAGATATCGCCGGCTCTGCTTGCGATAGCAAGCGGTTCAAGCTAGAAGCCAGTAGCTAGCAGCCAGAAGCTAATGATCAAATCTCCCCGAGGAACCCGCGACCTGCTCCCGCCCGACACGGCGCTGTGGAACTTTGTCGAAGCCGCCGTCCGCGACGTCTTCCGCGCCTACAACTTCCATGAAATCCGCACGCCCATCTTCGAGTCCACCGAACTCTTCGCCCGCGGCGTCGGCGAAGAAACCGACATCGTAGCGAAAGAAATGTTCACCTGGGAGGATCGCGGGCGTGCCGAAAGCGACAAAGGCCAGTCCCTCACCCTCCGCCCCGAGAACACCGCCGGCGTGGTCCGCGCCTACATCGAGCACAAGCTCTGGCAACGCGGCCTCAACAAGTTCTTCTGCATCGGCCCGCAATTCCGCCGCGAGCGCCCGCAGAAAGGGCGCTATCGCCAGTTCTATCAAATAGACGCCGAAGTCATCGGCCCGCCCACTTCTGGCAGCGAGTCGCCCGCCCGCGACGCCGAGGTCCTCGAGCTGCTCGCCACGCTACTCGACCGCCTCGGCATCACTGGCTGGACGCTCGAACTGAACTCCGTTGGCTGCCCCGCCGACCGCGCCCGCTTCAACGAAGCCCTGTGCAAGGCCCTCGAACCAGTCGTCGGAAAGATGTGCGCCGACTGCCAACGCCGCGCCGTCACCAATCCACTGCGCGTTTTCGACTGCAAAGTCCCCGGAGACCAGCCGATCATCGAAAAGCTCCCCCGCATCGCGCAGTTCCTCGACGAACCATGCCGCAAACACTTCGCCGAAGTGCAGGAAATTCTGAAAGCCGTCGGCGTTCCGTACACCATAAACGACCGTCTGGTCAGGGGTCTCGATTACTACACCCGCACTGCGTTTGAGTTCACGCATGGGGCGCTGGGCGCGCAGAACGCGATCCTCGGCGGCGGCCGCTATGACGGATTGTCGGAGGCGCTCGGCGGTCCGGCGGCTCCGGGAATTGGCTTTGCCATCGGCGAAGACCGCCTGGTGCTGTCGCTAACCGAGTCGGCCGAGTCCGTGGTGCGCAAGCCGGATGTTTACATCGCCGCGCTCGGCGCCGGCATGAATCGCGAAGCGGCGCGTCTGGCGCGGGAACTGCGCCGCCACGATCTGGTCGTGGATCTCGGCGATGAATCCTTCCGTCTCAAGAAGTCATTCGAGGCTGCCGACAAGCTCGGCGCGCGCTACATCCTGATCGTCGGCGAGAACGAAGTGCAGGCCGATGCCTTCGCGTTGAAGCATCTCGCGTCCGGCAAGCAGGTCTCGGTCCCGCGCGCGGAGCTGGCCATACGAATTGGGGAATCAGGCTCTCGGCTTTAGGCTTTAGGCTCTCGGCTCAAGATCTCCTCTGTGATCTCTGTGTCCTCTGTGGTGAAAGCTCTTCGTTTCTAACCACAGACAGAGGAACACTGGGTATAATCACCGTTTTCAGGAGGTCCCGATGCGACGCATTCCCCTGCTGTCGGCAGTCTTGATTAGTGCTGCGCTGGTCTTTGCCCAAACTCCCAAGCCCCTCTCCGCCTTTGAGCAAGAACTCGTGAGCAGCGAGAAGCAATTCGTGCGAGCTTTCGAGGACAAGAACGTCGCCTACGTCAACCAGGCCGTCAGCGACGACTTCAAAGGCATCGGCACCAACGGCGACTTTGTCGAGAAGGGTGATTTGGTCGGCGACGCTCAGGAAGGCAGGCCGAAAGACATGCGTGTTTATGATCTCCGCGTGATCCGCCTGGACGCCGGCTGCGCCGTGGTCGCCTACAACACCATCACTCCCGGAGCCCGCCCCCGCTATCGCCACGTGAGCGATACCTGGACCAAAGAAGGTGGCCAGTGGAAACTCCGGTTCCAGCAAACAACGCCGAATTTGTGGAGCGCGACTGATCTTGATTAGACTAAAGGCGCTCTGGGTTGAGGGTCTGCCAATCTCTTGAGAATTCGGTGACTATCATGAAAAGTCTCTCGTCGATTGTGGTCGGCTGCCTGGTTCTGTGCGTAATGCTGGTTGGTTTGGAAACGATGCTGAGGGCTCAGGCCAGGCCTCAGCGACCAGCCGAGGAAGACGACGCCCTGATTCAAAAGCGGTTCGAGTATTTTTACCACCAGAGGGCTTTCCCACTGGCCCACATTCCTGCGGGCGCCCGCTTGCGAGCCCTGAAGCAGGTGAGCGCGCTTGAAGAAGAAGAAAGCAAGGCGAACCCAAACCTGACTAAGCCGGTATGGAAGCAGAAAGGGCCTAAACCGATCAATCCGGCGCAAGGAGCGCCCTTTGGCGGCTATCCCACGGATTCGGGCCGGGTCGCAGCCCTGGCGGTTGATCCGGCAAACCATAACACGGTGTACATGGGCGCAGCGGAGGGGGGCGTGTGGAAAACCACGGATGCCGGGTTGCACTGGAAAGCGCTTACGGATGGGCAACCGTCGCTGTCCATCGGCAGCATCGCCCTCGACCCCAGCAATTCGCGGACGATTTACGTGGGCACGGGCGAGGGAAATTTCAGCGGTGACGAGTACTACGGCGCCGGCATTCTCAAGTCCGCAAACGGCGGCAAGACATGGACGCAATTGGCGGGCGGACCCGGTGGAACTTTCGGAAACTGCGGCGCGGGAGCCGGATCATTGTCATCGTATTTTGCCGGTTCTTATATTGGCGCGGTGGCGGTGAACCCCAGCAACCGTTCCGTTCTGCTGGCGGGGGTTGCGAACTGTCCATCCAACGGTGTGTTCCGTTCGGCGGACGGCGGTAATACCTGGACGGAAGTGCTTTCCGGCGCGCCGGGCACCTCGGCGTTCTTCGTGAGCGGTTCGGTCGCCTATGCCGCTTTGGGCGCTATCGGGGGCAACTCCGCCAACGGCGTGTACATTTCCAACGACGGCGGCGCAACCTGGTCCCCGAGCAATGGAACAGGGTCGCAGACGGTGCCATCGGGAACTGCAGCCGGACGCATCACTCTGGTCGCGGCGCCTTCCAATCCGTCGGTTTTGTATTCGGCGTACGATGCTCCTTCGGGAGCGTTTCTCGGACTCTACAAGACCACCGATGGCGGTGCCCATTGGAGCAAGCTCAGCAGCACGCCCGACTTTTGCAGTAGCCAATGTTGGTATGACATGGCGGTGGTGGTCTCCCCGGTCGACGCGAACGTTGTTTACGCGGGCGGCGTGTACGACTACACCCGCAACCGGCCGGCATCCGTGGTCGGATCGAACGATGGCGGCAACACCTGGACGCTGGTTGGTTCTTCGACCGGCGGAGGAAACGGAAAGGTTCATACTGACATCCACGCCTTTGCTTTCGCCGCCGATGGTTCGATGTTATACGTGGGCAGTGATGGCGGCGTGTGGAGCACTCCCGACGCCGCGACTCCCACCAAACTCAACTGGACTGGCCTGAACACCACCATCGCTACCGCCCAGTTCTATCCGGGATTCGCCGTCAACGCGAACAAGGTTAGGGACGCGCTGGGCGGTACCCAGGACAATGGCTCAATCCTCTATGCCGGACATCTGATGTGGAGTAACGTCACCTGCGGGGATGGCGGCTTCTCCGCGATTGACGCGACCACCAAACCGAGCACCTACTACGCGGCGTGCACTTACTCCCAAGGCATTGTGAAATCCACCACCGGGGGCGGACCGAATACCTGGCTCTCTGCAGATAGCGGCATCAACTTCCGCGATCCAGCCTTGTTTATCCCGCCCATGGTGATGGATCCTTCGAATCCCCAGACGCTCTATTACGGAACCAATCGCGTGTACCGGACTGCCAACGGGGCCTCTTCCTGGGTAGCGATTTCGCCGCAGCCGCTGCCCTCCCGCGGTGGCGTGGTTTCCACGATTGCCCCTTCGGCCAGCGATCCCAAAACCATCTACGAAGGCGCGAGTGATGGAACGGTGGCCGTGACCACCAACGGAGGCACCAACTGGACTGACCTCAGCCCGGGATTGCCGGGACGATACGTTTCGCATGTTGCTGTCGATCCGAACCAATCCACGATCGCCTACGTCACGTACTCGGGATTCTCGGGCTTCAATGGTGACAAACAGGGCCACGTGTTTCGAACCAGCGATGGCGGGATGCACTGGACTGACGTCAGCGGAAATCTTCCCAACATCCCGGTGGACGACTTGGTGGTCGACCCGGTTTCAACTTCCACACTCTACGCCGCCACGGACGTCGGGGTGTTCATCACCACCGACACGGGAAAGTCGTGGGCGGTTTTGGGCGCCGGGTTGCCGAACGTTGCGGTGCTCAGCCTGGTGCTGCAGCAGAATTCGCGCACCCTGGCTGCGGCAACTCACGGGAGAAGTGTCTGGTATCTCACCGGCTTTTGAGCGCCAGATTCTCACTTGTTTTCAGTTGCTTCCCCCACGATCCGGGCAGCCGCCTGGCTGGCATCCTGGGGCTTGCACTTGTGCGCGTTGAACTGCTCTTGGATGGCAGACTGCGCATTCCCCATGTTAGGGTTTCCCAAGAACTGGGCATTGCAATATTCGCAGATTCCGAGCACTGGAACATTCCTGACTCGTTTTACGATCCGAAGATTGCGCTTGGGCATGAAACAAGTTTCCCACACGCCGGATTCCCGCGCTACCCCGTGAATTTCAAACTGCACCACTACCACCCGTCCTAATCCGTTGACTTCGGCGCCCCGGCCCTTCTACCATCGGCAACCGGGGCGTCGAGCAATCCTTACTCACGCCCAACCCACATAAGGAGGTTCTACCGATGAGGCGCTCATCAGCCATCCTCGTTGCAACTCTGCTGCTCGCCGCTGTGGCCTTCGCGCAAATGGGGCCGCCAAAACCCGCTCCCGAAGTTAAGAACCTCGGCTACTTTCTCGGCAACTGGACTTCCGAAGGTGACATGAAACCCGGCCCCATGGGCCCGGGCGGCAAGTTCACCGACTCTGGGCAGGGCGAATGGATGGACGGCGGTTTCTTCCTGGTCATCCACTCTGCCTTCAAGAGTGCTGCCATGGGCAACGCCACTGGAACCGCCTACATGGGCTACGACCCGCAGGAAAAGGTCTACACCTACGACGCGTTCAGCAGCATGGGAGAAAACATTCACTCCAAGGGCACTCTCGACGGCGATACCTGGAACTGGACGAATGACATGAAAATGGGCCCCCAGACCATGAAAACGCGTTACACCATGAAGATCCTGTCGCCGACGTCCTACACCTTCAAGTTCGAAATGTCGCAGGACGGAACGAAGTGGGACACGATGATGGACGGCAAGGCGACCAAGGTCAAATAGCCAGTAGTCAGTAGTCGGGAGTCAGCCGCAAACGCCATGGTTCTGGCTGACTCCTGGCTTCCTCCATCCAGCCTTCCGAAGGCCACTGGCCGCCAAAGAAGCCCACCGAAGCGAGGGTTGATTAGGAAGGGCAGGGCTTCAGTCGCCGCCATGAGCCGCGACAAGTACCGGGCTTCACCTCTCGGGATCTGCTACTCGGATCACAAACCGAGCGTTTCTCGCTGACTCCTAACTACTGACTCCCGGCTACTCCTTTATAATTTCTAATTCAGCTCTCGATTCCAGCGACACAAGGCGAACCCGTGCTCGACTTTTTAGGCGACCTAAGGCGAACTCATATGTGTGGGGCGCTCCGCCCCGCCGATGCCGGCAAGAAAACTGTCCTCATGGGATGGGTGAACCGCCGCCGCGACCTCGGCCAGATCATCTTCGTGGACCTGCGTGACCGCACCGGCGTCACCCAGGTCGTCTTCAGCCGCGAGCGAAGCGCCACCATCCACGACAAAGCCGAACAACTGCGCAACGAGTTCGTTATAGCCGCCATCGGCACAGTCAAGCTGCGCGACGCCGATACGATCAATCCCAACATCCCGACCGGCGAAGTCGAACTCGTCGCCGAAGAGCTGCGCATCCTGAACGTCTCCAAGCAACTGCCCTTCCTGCCAGGCGACACCGTGCTCGCCAACGAAGAGATGCGGCTGAAGTACCGCTACATCGATCTCCGCCGCGACGTGATGCAGTTCAACATTGAACTGCGCCACAGAGTCGCGCTCGCCATCCGCGACTACCTCTCCTCGCAGGGCTTCTTCGAAATCGAAACGCCCTTCATGACGCGGTCCACGCCGGAAGGCGCGCGCGATTATCTCGTACCCAGCCGCGTGCAGCCCGGGACGTTCTACGCCCTGCCCCAGTCCCCGCAACTGTTCAAGCAGATCCTGATGATCTCCGGCTTCGACAAATATTTCCAGATCGTGCGCTGCTTCCGCGACGAAGACTTGCGCGCCGACCGCCAGCCCGAATTCACCCAGATCGATCTCGAGATGTCGTACCCGCAGCCCGAGCGCGTCTGGGAAGTGGTGGAGGGCTTTCTGACCGCCGCTTTCAAAGCGGCCGGCCACGAAATCAAATCGCCTTTCCCGCGCATGGACTACGACGACGCCATCCGCCAGTACGGCGTCGACAAGCCCGACCTGCGCCTGCCCGCCTTCACCGACGTGCGCGACTGCTTCACCCCCGCCGATCTCGAGTCGCTCGCGATTAACAAAGACCTGCCGGTAATCGCCATTCGCACGCCGGGGGTGGGCGAGTTGTCGAGAAAAGAGCGCGACGACATCAAGCCGCTCTTCGTGTCGAAAGGCGGAGCGCGCGTCTTCGAGGACTTCAAGCGCATCGAGAACAAATATCCCGAGGCGGGCGCAAAAGTTCGCCAGAAGTCGGGCGCCGCCGCAAACGATCTGCTGATCCTGGTGGTCGGCTCGGCCCAACCCGGAGCGAAGTCCAGCGACCATCCCGCCGGCAAGCGCAAGGTCACGCCCGCCGAGCTGGCGATCTACGCGTCCGCCGGTATCTTGAAGGTCGCGCTGGCGCAGAAGTACGCCGACCGGCACGGCATTTTCAAGAAGACCGGCGACCCGGAAAAGGACTTCCGTTTCCTCTGGGTGACGAACTTTCCCATGTTCGAGTACGACGAAGGCGAGCGGCGCTGGATGGCCGCGCACCATCCCTTCACCTCGCCGCACGACGAAGACATGGACAAGCTGGAAACGGGCGTGGCGTCTGGCGTGAGCGATCCGAACTCGCCGCTGAGCGCGGTGCGCGCGCTGGCCTACGACGTGGTGCTGAACGGGACCGAGCTCGGCTCAGGGTCGATCCGTATTCACCGCCAGGACATCCAGCGCAAAATCTTCCACGCCCTCGGCATGACCGAAGAAGAAGCGCGCTCGCGCTTCGGCTTCTTCCTGGAAGCGCTCGAATACGGCACGCCTCCGCACGGCGGCATCGCGCTCGGACTGGACCGCATCGTGATGATCCTCGCCGGCGCCGACAGCCTCCGCGAGGTAATCCCCTTCCCCAAAACCGCCGCCGCCAAAGACTTGATGTGCGAGGCCCCGACCCCCGTGGCCGAGGGGCAGTTGCGGGAATTGGGGATTGGGGTGGTGGTCAAGAGGTAGGTGCGGTGAATCCTACTCATCGCAAAAGGCGCGATGAGTGGGGCGCGCGCTGAATGCTATCTATGGCAACGGATCTGCAATTTCCGACAGCCAAGGCACAACATTACGTTCCGAAATTCTATCTGAAAGGGTTTACGGACCAATTCGGAGTGCTCTGGGTATGTGAAAAGTTCAAGCCGATCCGGGCCTCCAAACCTAAGAAGGAAGCGCACCGACCTGACTATTACACCCACGCTGAGCAGGGCGAGCGCGATGAGACTGCCGAAGACAACTTCAAGATCGTAGAATCTCGCGTTGCGGAACCAATCCGAAAACTGGCAAACCCTCAGTACAAGATCACTCCGGAGAAAGCAGGTGAACTATACCTATTTGTTGCCCTCATGTTTGCGCGAGTTCCTAGCTGGCGGGAGTTTATCGACGACCGACTGACTGAGGCGGTCAAACAAATGCATCACAGCGATGCTCAGCACAAAGAAAGGTTCTACGACACTTGCCGAAAACTTGAAACAGCGAGTGGTGATTCCCTGGGCATCGAGTACGAGAGTCTCAGACTGATGTTCTTGAAAAGGGAATACGAAGTCATGCAAACCTCAGTTGCCTACAACTTAGGCGCGATGTTCCGCTCTGCGTTCACCATTTTTGATGAGTTGATGAATTATGACTACGAAATCTTGTACGCACCGGATAACAGATATTTTCTAACCTCCGATGCTCCTGTGTTCACGGTGCAACGGGACGGGATGGGAATGGGGAGTGTCGGCGCGGGCTTTGGAGTACCGGGGGTGGAGGTTCTCTTCCCCCTTAATAAGCGGGCATGTTTGCGATTAAAAAGAGGGATCGAGCCAAATCCCAGAGTCGTGAGTGAGAAGGCGGTAGAGCAGATAAACAGGGTTGTGATGCGTACGGCCGGCCGACACCTGTATTCGTCGGAAGGCTACAGGAAGACTGCGCGGCTGTTCGACCAATATGGATGCAGGGTGCGACCTGGGAGAGAATCCTTTCTGACGAAACCCACGACCGATAGTTCTCATGTGGCTGATTAGATAACCATGTCGGCCGCGTATCCCACTCATTGCGTTCCGTGCGATGAGTGGGATTACTCTCCGCCGAAAGTACACACCGGGCGGGGTTCGCCACAGCCCTCCGCCAGCGCCGCATACACCCTGTCATCCTGAGCGCAGTGGCAGCTTCGCGAACGCGAAGCTGCTACGGAGTCGAAGGACCCCTACTCCACATGCGCAGTCACCATCGTGGAGAGGCGCTCTCACGGCGCTGTCGAGCCCGCGGGGAGAATTCCGCGAATCGACATTCTTGGATTTTGAATGGGTAGGGGTCCTTCGACTGCGCTCAGGACGACAGCGGAGGGAAAGAGAGAGTACCAACTCCTCCCTCTACCCCAGATACGGGTATCTGCGTTCCGGAGGAACGCCTGACAATAGCCCGCCAGTTTACTGGCGGGTTAAGGCAGTCTCTCCGATGCGGAGTGCCGTAGGCACGGCTGAACTCCGTGCTTCGGGGCAGATGTCGGCCGTCCCTCCGGGACTTGCTCTCATTTCTCATCCCTACCCGCCACTGAAGTGGCGGGCTATTGTCGGTCGCCCCTTTGAGGGGCTGCCGCCCCACTCATCGCGTTCCCCGCGATGAGTGGGATTACTCGCCGCAGAAAGTAGCCTCCCGCTCACCTCTCCTGGCCGCTGACGCAGGTCGCCTCTGCGGCTCGCGGCGGATCCTCGATTGCGGCGTGCAGCGTGAGGCCGCGCGCCGTCCCCCGCCTACAAGCCCTGCACAGCAGTCCCCAGGCTTCCTTGTATCGCTCGTACTTGTGACCCGGCTTCAAGGGAGACAGCCAGATATTTCCCTTCAACGCTACCGCAACTCGCGCCGGAAGGATGTACCACACATCTTCCGGGATCACATACGCCGCCAGGAAATCGATCTGTCGTTCCGTATACGGATGCTCATGACTGTCCGGCCGTACGTTGCATATATAGGAGTTTCCCACTCTGTACACCGTGCTTTTCACCTGCACTCTCACGAACACCCCGTCATGTTCTACGGCTACGTCATATCGCGCCGATTCGCCCCATGGTTTGGCCACTGTCAGCCCGTTCTCTGACGCCCTCGCCATAAAGCGCAGTTCTGCCCACTCCCCGCGCTGCTTGCAATTTGATATCACGCCTCTTCCACCTTCTTGTCCCAAAATGAAAAGGCGCGGCCATGGGCCACGCCTTGTTTTGTACCCTATATTTACAGTATAGCATTTTGGATACACCAATCCCGCCAACTTTGCTGAAAATATATTTGCCGTGGAATCAAAAGCATGGCTACGAATCGTGTAATTTCTGCCTATTGACAAGATTTCGGGAACACTCCCGCACAAAAACCTCACAAAACGCAGTGACCCCTCTCACTGACTTCGGTGAGGCGGAGAGGTATGAGACAGGTATGCAAGTCCGGCTGCGCCGGGAGGACCCTAATGAAAACAACATTGACCGTGATTAAAGCGGACGTGGGCTCCATCGGGGGCCACATCATGCCATCCAGGCGCCTGCTCAACCGGGTAGCGGAGGTGGTTGAGTCGCAGGGAAAGGCGCTGATCCAGGACCGTTACATCAGCTTCACCGGGGACGACATCGCCATCGTTATGATCCACACCCACGGCGTGGGCTACGAACAGATCCACCGGCTGGCGTGGGACGCGTTTGTAGCCGGCACAGAAACTGCCAAGGAAGAGGGCCTGTACGGCGCCGGCCAGGACCTGCTGAAGGATTCGTTTTCCGGCAATGTCCACGGCCTGGGCCCGGCGTGCGCCGAGATGGAGATCGAAGAGCGGCCCAACGAGCCCTTTCTCTTCTTCGCCGCCGACAAGACCGATCCCGGGGCCTACAATCTGCCGCTGTTCCTGACCTTCGCGGATGTGATGACGACCCCCGGACTGATCCTCTCACCCAAGCTGAGCAAGGGGTTCCGCTGGGTGGTGATGGACGTGAACCACGTCGATGGCGACCGCGTCATCGAGCTGGTGACGCCGGAGGAGATTTACGACCTGGCGGCGCTGCTGCGGGATAACGAGCGGTTTGTGGTGGAATCGGTCTGGTCGCGGTCGAGCGGCGAGCAGTGCGTTGCGGTGGCCACCTCGCGTCTCCACAATATCGCCGGCAAGTACACCGGCAAGGACGATCCGGTAGCGCTGGTGCGAACCCAAATGGATTTCCCGGCCACCGGCGAAGTGCTGGCGCCATACTCGATCGGCCACTTCGTGGCCGGCGGGATGCGCGGCTCGCACAACATGCCGCTCATGCCGGTTGCCCTCAACACGCCGACTTCTTACTTTGACGGACCGCCGCTGGTGTCGTGTGCCGCGTTCTGCGTCCACAAAACCAAGCTGACCGAGCCGGCCGATACCTTCGCCCATCCTTTCTGGGATGAAGTGCGCTCGCAGGTCAGCCGCAAAGCGATGGACATGCGCCGCCAGGGCTTCAACGGCGCGGCCATGCTGCCCATGCAGGAACTGGAGTACACCGGCGTCATGGATAAGCTGGCCAAGCTCGAAGGCCGCTTCAAGATACGCTCCGCCAAGCAAGGCCTGCCCACGGCGGCCTGATCGCTGGTGGGGTCATTGGGCGGGCGGCCCCGCGCCGTGTGCCCCACTCATCGCGTTCTGTGCGATGAGGGGGATTGCCCTCCGCCGAAAGTGCCCGCCGGGCGCCGGGTGCCACCGCCCCTCCTCCACCGGCGCCGCGCGCACAAAGGGAGAGGTAAGGGAGTGCCGCTGGAAAGTAGTCTCCGTCTGGAAGCGCTCAAGTCTCGTTGTGATCTGCATCACTCAATGCTGTGACTGTCCCTACGGCAAGCACACCGGTCCCGATCCATACTCCGAATCAGTAGCAAGGAGTTGTGTATGGCAGTACCGGCAATCGTATGGCGTAATCCCAATTCCATTCCGCGCCGCCGCGTCTGGACCCACGTGAAGCGCGACGCTTCCCGAAGTCTCTATCTGGTGGTGGAGTCGGCACCTGCCAAGCAGTGTCAGTGGAAAGGTCTGCCCAATCTCGAGATCATCCAAGGCGGTGCCACCGTCCCCGCTAGAGAAGCTCCCAAGAACCAGCGCCTTCCGTCGGGTACATGAGAACCGGCCTCGGAGAAACAGCCGAGTGCCGGTGTTCCCCACAACATCTCTTTCCCTGCGACGAGTGGGATTACTCTCCACAGAAAGTAGACCCCTCCGCCCACCGCTCTTAGTCGCTGAGGCAGTTCGCCATCCCGGCGCGCGGAGAATCCTCGCGAAAACCAGTTCTAGACCCTGGCCACCGATCTCTGTCACACTGGCGACTGATCCCTGACCACCGACCATGGGCAAGATTCACGTTCTTCCCGAGAGAGTAGCCAACCAGATCGCCGCCGGCGAGGTGGTGGAGCGCCCGGCGTCGGTGGTGAAAGAGCTGCTGGAAAACGCGCTGGACGCGGGTTCCACTCGCATCCGCATTCAGGTGGAGGCGGGAGGCAAGAAGCTCATCCAGATCACCGATAACGGATGCGGCATGGTGCGCGACGACGCCATGCTGGCCTTCGAGCGCCACGCCACCTCGAAGATCAAAGACACCGCCGACCTGCTGAGCATCTCAACCCTGGGGTTTCGCGGCGAGGCGCTGCCCTCGATCGCGTCGGTGGCGCGGCTGCACCTGGAAACCCGGGCGGAAGAAGAAGCGGCGGGAACATTGATCGAGATCAATGGTGGAAAGATGATCCGGGCGGAAGAGGCCGGGCTGCCGCCGGGGACTTCGATCGCGGTCCGCGATCTTTTCTTTAATACTCCGGCGCGGAAGAAGTTTCTGAGGTCGGAAGCGACCGAGCTATCGCACATCGCATCGCTGGTGACCCACTACGCGCTGGCGCATCCGGAGAAGCATTTCGAGCTGCACTCGGCGACCAACGCGCTGCTGGTCGCGCCCCCGGTCGCCGACCAGCGCGAACGGGTGTACCAGGTCTTCGGACGCGAGACGCTCGACCAGCTGATTGCGCTGGCGGCGGTGCAGCCGCTCGAGCACATCGGGCTGCCGCAGTCTCCGCCATGGCGGCGCGATCCAGAAGCCGAAACGGAAAAGCTGGAGCCGGGCGAACTCCGGCTGCACGGCTTCGTTTCGAAACCCGAGATCCAGAAACTCAACCGCAACTCGATCTTTATTTTTGTGAATGGCAGGCTGATCCGCGACCGGATTATTCAGCACGCCCTGACCGATGCGTACCGCAACATCCTGCCGCCGACGGTGTATCCCGTGGTTCTGCTGTTTCTGGAAATGCCGGCTGCCGAAGTGGACGTGAATGTGCATCCTTCGAAAACGGAGGTGCGTTTCCGGCAGCAGGTGGTAGTCCACGATTTCGTACGCGAGTCGGTGCGAGCGGCGCTGATGAAGGCACGGCCGGTGCCGCAATTCCTGACGGAGATTAACGCCCAACCCAGCGCCAGCGCGGGACTGACGCCGGGGGCCCGCGGCAGCGACGGCGTTGCGCGCGCTCCGTGGCGCGATCTGTACGAACCGGCCGCGGCTGGCTTTCCACCCCAGCGGGACCCCGGTTTTGCGCTGCAACCGCCGGCCGTTCCGCCCATCACCGGGCGCCTGGAGTTCGAAGGCGGAATCGCAGTCGAGGCCAACGCGGCGGTTTCGCTGGCGCGCGCGCCCGTCATTGCAATTCCCGATCCCGGGTGCGCGCCCCCGATCGCGCCGGAGCCGCAAACTCCGCCGACACTCGAAGCGCTGCGCACCCTGAAGCCGCTGGGACAGATCCGCAACTCGTTCATTCTCGCCGTCAACGAAGACGGCCTCTGGATCATCGACCAGCACGTGGCCCACGAGCGGGTGCTGTTCGAGCGGGTGCTGCGGCAGCGTGCGGCGCAACGCGTCGAAAGCCAGCGACTGCTGCTGCCGCTGGTGATCGAACTAACTCCGGCGCAGCAGGCCATCTTCAGCGAGATCGGGGAAGAACTCGGCCGCAATGGCTTCGAAGCCGAACCTTTCGGCATCCGCAGCGTGGCCGTCAAGATGGCACCCGCCGGCGTGGACGCCTCCCAGATCGAGCACATGCTGAATGAGATCTTCGATCAGCTCGCGCGCGAGGATCAGGCAATCAATCTCGAAGCGGTGCGCACGCGCATCGCCGCTTCCATTGCCTGCCATGCTGCGATCAAGGTCAATATGCCGCTCGAGCAAAACAAGATGGAGTGGCTGCTGGCGGAACTCGCCAAGACCCAACACCCGATGTCCTGCCCCCATGGCAGGCCGGTGGTGCTGCGGTACTCGATGACGGATATTCAGAAGGCGTTCAAGAGGATCTAGCTGTCAGGTGCGGCGTGCGAGTCTTGAAGGGGCTAAGAGCTGACCGCCGAGAGCCACCAGCTGTGTTCTAATCAAACCCATGACCGATCCCGAACTCCAGCAGGCGCGCGCGCAGAAGTGGCACCTCGATGGGCGGCCGGTGCGCACTCTCGAGGAGGCGCGCGCGTTTCTGGAATCGGCCGGATTTTGCCTGCTGTATCCGCTACGGCCGGCGGTGCTGGCGCCGACTTTCGTGGGGGCCTGGGCGGGCGCGGACGATCACCTGCCGACATGGCAGCATGCCTTCGCCGATCCGCGCGCCAAGGAAGCGACGGACCTCATGGTGCGGGCGCTGCGCGACAAAGCTGCCTACGAAGCTCCGCTGTTCGACGAGAACAATGCCTTCCTAGTCGCCGCTTCGGTGTTCCCCTACTTTTATGCTCTGGTGGGCGAGCGCAATCCCAAGCAGCCGCCCAATGCAGGAACGCACTCGGGATACTCCCAACTGGCGGTGGATGCCTTCGAGGCGATCCGGAAGCGGGGACCGATCTCCAAAACTAAGCTGGGCGAGACGCTGGGGGGATCGCTTTCCGTCGCGGCACTCGATCGCGGGCTGGCCGAACTCTGGGCGAAGCTGCGCATTACGCGGGTGGACTACACGGCAGAAGAAGGCTCGGTCTGGGATGAACTCTCGCGCTGGGCGCCGGACGCGGTGCGGGAAGGCGTCGGGGTGTCGCTGGCGGAAGCACTCTCGGCGCTGGTCTCCAAGTATCTGGACTGTGTCGTGGCGGCGGAGCAGGGAGAGGTGGAAAATTTCTTTTCGAATTTCGTTTCGCGGTCTCGCGTAAAAGAGGCGATCAATGCCCTGCTTTCGGCCCGGGAGTTGAGCTTTGCGCACGTGGGCAGCCGCTCGCTGTTGCAAGTTACCCCTCCGAAGCAGGCCTTTGTCCCACGGCAGTCGCGGCCGCAGCGGGTGGGGAGCTAGTACAATCCTTGGTCGGCCTTGGAACGGCAGAGTGGGGGCAGCAACGTCGCTCACTTGCGACGTGAGCCAATCTCAGCTGCTCTGGGAAACATTGCAAGGGAACCGACACTGGTACCGTTTTCATGAATTCGGACAATCGGATCGCCCCTCGATATGTATTTGAATCGCGGATTCTGATCCGTTTCCGGCGGGGCAGCCAGAGTTTTGCCGTACATGGTTGGGCCCGCGACCTCAGCGAGAGTGGCTTGGGAGCTTTCGTAGCGGAAGACCTCTCGATCGGCGAACTGGTAACGCTTCAATTCCAGCTAGGAACCCCTAGAAAAGAAGTGGTCGCGGCGAAGGTGGTTCGCCAAGTGGGAACGCAATACGGATTTCAATTTACGGCACTGAGCGCCGAACAACGGCGCGGAATTCAAGCAGCGTTGAGGGGACAGCCAGCGATTCCATGCCGGCCCGTAGACCGCTGATCATTTGAAGATGATCGCTGGCCGCCTCTGAACCACGCCCGGCGCCACGATTGATAGAGGCGTTTTTCTCTCCACTTGACTACTCTCTGCCTCTAGTATTTCCCTCCCCCTGCTTGGTTTCTGTTCCTCTGGGACCTCTGTCGTTCCGCTCTCGATCATTCCGCCGTGTACAATGCTTTCGCACGATGACCGCCTCTTCCCCACGCAAACTCATCATTGCCATTGACGGTCCGGCCGGGGCCGGCAAGAGCACCATCGCTTCGCGGCTGGCGCGCAAGCTGGGCTACGTGAACCTGGAGAGCGGAGCGATGTACCGGGCGCTGGCGCTGAAGGCGATCGAGTGGGATGCGTCGTTCGACGACGAACCGACGCTCCTGAAAATGGCGCAAGATTCCCGCATCACGCTCGATCTGAGTATTGGCGGCAACCGCGTGCTGCTCGACGGGCGCGATGTATCGTCGCGTATCCGCGAGCGCGACGTGACCGAGGCGGCTTCGCGGGTGTCGGTGCATCCCAAGGTCCGAGAATGGATGGTGGCGCGACAGCGCGAGATGGGGATTGGCGGCGGGGTAGTGATGGAAGGCCGTGACATCGGCACCAAGGTATTTCCCGATGCCGATCTGAAGATTTTTCTCGATGCCGATCCGGTGATTCGCGAGCAGCGCCGGCTGGACCAGCAGAAGGTGAAAGGCGCTTCCGCCGAGACGATAGCGGCCGAACTCCGCGCGCGCGACCGCCGCGACCGCACGCGCGCGGCCTCGCCGCTGGTGGCGGCGGAGGATGCCGTCGTCCTCGATTCCACCCACCTGGGCGAGGACGAGGTGCTCGAGCGGATTGAAGAGCTAGCACGGCAGAAGCTGGCCGCGATCGGCTAGTGCGACAGGGATCGTTCAGCTATTGGGCGGGGGAGCCGGGCTGGAGTTGCCCATGTCGACCACAACTTTCCACAAACCGTCTTTCTGTTTCTTCCAGACCGACATGTACTTGCCGTAGTTGGTCACGATCTTGCCTTCTTTGTTCTTCGACTTGAAGACATAGTTGCCGTAGGTGTAGCCGAAGTCGCCGGAGGCGGCCATGTCAGCTTTGACGGGGGTCCAGGTGAGCGCAGTGCCTTCGGGCCACGGAGGCTGTTTACTGATCGCTTCCCTGGAAGTAATGCCGCCGCCGTCATCCAGTTCGACGCCATCTTCGGCGAAGTAGGTGACGAAGGCCTGGTGGCCGTGTTCCGCCACGGCGCGGGCGAAATCGGCTTCGAGCTTGAGCAGGAGAGCGGGGCCGGCCGGGGACTTGTCCTGGGCCAATGCGCAGGCAGCGAACAGGCCAAGAAGAAACAGCGCAACCGCAAGTTTTTTCATCCAAGCTTCCTAAGCCGCAGCGGCGGCAAAGCATTCAGACGAAACCAGCAGGAGAACGTTACCACGTCCGAGCCCGAACGGAAGCGGGCGAGCAGTGCCGGGTATTCGCGCGGGCATCGCGCCTGCTACACTTTTTCTCCAGATATGAGAACGAAGGCAAGTTTGCTCAGCCCTCTGCTTTTTGCTGTTCTGCTGGCGGGCCACGTGGTCGCCGGGCAGTCTTCCGCCACGCCCGGGGCCGCGCCGGATCTGGCCACGCCCCTGGAGAAGCACCTGCGCAATGTGCGGCAGCTCACGTTTGGCGGCTCGAATGCGGAGGCTTATTTCTCTGAGGACGGCAAGAAACTGACCTTTCAGTCCACCCGCGACAACCTGCAATGCGACCAGATTTTCATCATGAACGTGGACGGCAGCGATCAGAGCATGGTTTCGACGGGCAAGGGGCGGACGACTTGCGGCTACATCTTTCCGCACAAGGATAAGATCTTGTACTCTTCGACGCACCTTGCCGATGCGGCCTGCCCGCCGCGTCCCGACTTTTCGAAGGGCTATGTGTGGGCGGTGTACCCGAGCTACGACATCTTCACCGCGAAGCTGGATGGGTCGGACTTGAAGCAGTTGACGGCCACGCCCGGCTACGACGCGGAAGCGACGATTTCGCAGGATGGGAAAAAGATCGTTTTCACTTCGCTTCGGAATGGCGATCTCGATATCTACTCGATGGACGCGAACGGCAAGCATGTGAAGCAGCTCACGCACGAACTGGGCTATGACGGCGGGCCGACTTATTCCCCGGATCGGAAATGGATTGTCTATCGCGCCTACCATCCCAAGATGGGCCAGGAAGCCGACGATTACAGTGCGCTGCTGAAGCAGAACCTGGTGCGGCCGACCACCCTCGAGATCTGGATCATGAAAGCGGACGGCAGCGGCAAGCGGCAGCTGACTAACCTGAACGCGGCGAGCTTTGCACCAGCGTTTTTTCCAGACGGGAAACGGATTATTTTCGCGACGAACCTGGGTTCTACGGGCGGGATGGGAAACTTCGAGCTGTATGCGATCAACGTGGACGGCACGGGGCTGGAGCGCATCACCTACAGCGACGGCTTTGATGGCTTTCCGATGTTCAGCCCGGACGGCAAACATCTGGTATGGATTTCGCATCGCAATGGGAAGGCGCCGCGCGAGAGCAACGTGTTTATCGCGGACTGGGTGGAGTGAAGAGAGAAGTCAGAAGTCAGAAGTCAGAAGTCAGAGGTCAGATTGCGGAGGTCAGCCGCGAGGTCTGAGCCGCGAGCTTTGGGCAACCGCTTCGCTCGTAGCTCGAAGCTCGTGGCTCGCAGCAGAGATTGGCGTTTCACCTCTGCAATCTAACCTCTGACCTCTGCATCAGACTTTATGAAATTTCGCCAATGGGTAATTCTCGGGTTCCTTCTCGCGCTGGTGATCCTGGCGGTAGCAGCTTTCATTGCCACGAGAGATAGTGGCGGCGAGTCCACGGGAACGGCGCCTTCCGCTGCTGCGCACTCACGCCGCGTGGATACTAGCCCGCTGAGAACGGCCCGCGGGCTGGCTGCGCTGGCGGTTACCCGCGAGGAACGGCGGCTTGCGCGGGATGCGGAGCATATCGCCGACCACGAGGTCGATCTGGCTTTTGCCGATGCCCTGCGCGAAGCGCGCGAACAGACCACCGAACAGGATCCCAAGTACCGCGAACTGAACGGGCGGATCCACGACGCGCAGACGGCGGTAGACGAAGACAAAGCACAGATTGCCCGGCTCAAAGCGGCGCTCGCTTCGGCGAAACCCGCTGCACAGGAAAGCCTGCAGGACCAGATCGCTCTGCTCGAAGCGCAACAGGCGCCCGACGAAGGCGAACTCGACGCTGCGCAGCAGGACTTGATTCGGGCTGGCGGCGATCGCGAGGGGGCAATCCAGCGCCAACGAGCGGCGCACGAGGCGAATGAAGACCTCCTGGCTAAGAGCCCGCCGGCGCCTTCCCAGAGCCCCACGGTTGATCTAGCGGCCGCGAACCTTGCCGGACAGGTCCGAGCCTGGATCTGGCTGAAGAACAAGCTGGCAAGTTTGGAGGCGGCGCGACGCGAAATACAGGATCTCGGAAAAGATCTGCAGACGCAGCACGACGCCCTGGAGCGCCGCGTGCGCGCCGAAGAGCCGCAGAAACAGCAGACGCGGCAGCAGGCGCGTGGACTCCGCGAAAAGGCGGCCCACGGCGCAGCTTCCAAAGAAGCTGCAGCAGCAGCCGTCGCATCCTTTCAACATTTTTCCAATGACCGGAAATTGCTCTCCGGCCTCAGCAAACAACTGCAGGACCAGCAGGATCTCAGCGAAGTCTACGGCAGCTGGGCCGAGCTGACCGCGGGCCAGCAACGCGCGGCGCTGCACGGCATGTTGCGGTCCTTGCTTTGGATCCTGCTCATTGTCTTTCTCGTCTACGTGGCGAGCCGCCTCGTCGATCGCGTCTACACCGAGGCCGCCCCGGAGAGAAAGCGGCTGCTCACCTTGCGGTCGGTTTTGCGGTTTGGATTGCAGGCGGTGGGAGTGCTGCTGATTGCCTTCGTGATTTTCGGGGCGCCGAATCAGACGCCGACCGTGCTGGGGCTGGCGGGCGCGGGGCTGACGGTGGCGCTGAAGGACTTCATCGTCGCATTTTTCGGATGGTTCGTGCTCATGGGACGGAACGGGATCCGGGTCGGCGACTGGGTGGAGATCAACGGCGTGGTGGGCGAAGTGACCGAAATCGGATTGCTGCGTACGGTGCTGCTGGAAACCGGCAACTGGACCGATACGGGGCATCCGACGGGACGCAAGGTGGCGTTCGTGAACAGCTTTGCCATCGAGGGACACTTCTTTAATTTTTCGACGGCCGGGCAGTGGCTGTGGGACGAGCTGCAGGTCATGATTCCGCCGGGGGAGAATCCTTATCCGCTGGTAGAGACGATCCAGCGGCTGGTGGAGGAAGAGACGCGGGCGAGCGCATCGCAAGCCGAGCAGGAATGGAAGAAGTCGGCTGGGCAACGGATGCAATCGCTGTCGGTGGCGCCGGCGATTCATCTGCGGCCGACGGCGGCGGGGGTAGAGATGCAGGTCCGCTATATCACGAGCGCCAATGAGCGCTATGTAACGCGCTCCCGCATGTACGAGAAGATCGTCGGATTGCTGCACGGGCAGGCGAAAACACAGGGCCCGGCAATGCCCGTCCAGCACACGTGAGCGGGTCTTCTTGAGTGAGCCATGCCATCGAATGCCGAGATCAAAGCCGGGAGCCGCTCGCTGATTCCCGCGAGTGTCCTGGGGCGGCCGGAGTTGCCTGATTCTCCCGCAAAACATGCTCTTTGGTCCTGGCCGGCAGCCGCGAACTGTGGAGCACATCGCGGAGCAGCGGCAGCGGGATGCCGCGGCTGAACTCCAGCACGCGTCCCAACGGGAGATGTTTCGTCCGCAGCAGGGCGATGCGGATTTCGCGCCGGAACGACCACTTGGTATGCTGCGAGACCGCTTGCACCAGGGCCGGACCAGTTTCCGGACGCAGCAGCGCCTGGATCACCAACGTTTCGGTCAGGCGCGCGTTCTCGAGCGCCGTCCGCATCACTCGCGCTTCGCCATCGAGCAGTAGCGCGCCCGCGATCCGGCCCGAGGCCAGCCGGGCCAGGCTCAGCCGCTCGCCGATGGTGACCATTTTCAGGCGCGCGACGAGGGTATTGTCGGCTGCGACTTTCACGTCGGCCGGAACGGTAGGCGATAACGCGACTTTCATCAGATCGAAGGTATAGAACTGGCGGGCCAGCGGCACCGAGACATGGCGGGGCGTGCGCGGATGGCAGACCAGCGCCACCTTCACTTTTCGCAATTTGAGGACGTTGCCGTTTTTCGAGAGTTGATCGAGGACCCGGGGTGGCAGGTCGCCGCGCTTCAGCAGCGCGAGGGCCAAGTCTTCGGTCAGGGCAGGATCGGCGGCGGCGCTCAGCAAGTCGTCGCTTGACGCGCTGTGAATCGAGGCTTCGAGCGGCGATGCCGGCGCGGACGTCGGAGCAATAGGTGCTTCGACGTTTTCGGCCTCGTGGATCATGCACTCATCCTGCCTTGATTTGCCCCGCCTTCCGTGCCCGCGCGAGCGCGCCCTCAACCGGATCCGCGAGATCGGGCCGGACTTCGAGGCCGGGAAAGCCCTTTCGCAACCGATTGTAGAAAACCCGGCGCACCTGAGCCGACTGACGAAAGACACTGCCTGTCATGGCCACTGGTCCATGTGCGGGCTGGGTCTCCAGGCGGCGGATGACGATGGCCGTCAGGGCGGCCAATTCGGCTCCCGCCTCGGCCAGGAGCGAGCGCGCCGGCGCGTCGCCTGCCTCGGCCGCGCGCAGGACTAGCGGAAACAGTCGGGGAAACTCCGGCGGAGGGAGTCCGTTGACTACCGGGATCAGTTCATCGAGAGTCGCGACATTGAAAGCCTGAAGCACCAGGTTGGTGAGCGCCGTTTCCCCGCCCCCATCGTGCATGCGCAGGATGAGGGAGACGGCGCGACGTCCGATCCAGTGGCCGGAGCCTTCGTCGGACACGGCGAATCCCCAGCCTCCAGCGCGTGCGGTGTGTCCGGCGACATCGCGGCCATAAACGATCGAACCGGTGCCGGCGATCGCGATCACGCCCGGGCCGGGGCCGACGGCCGACTCGAGCGCGATCACCATGTCACCGACAACTTCAACCGCTGCCGCGGTTAGTTCGGCGAGGATGCCAAGTATTTGGTCGGCGATATGGGGCCGGGCAGCGCCCGCCGCGCCGATGCAGACATTGCCGATCTGATCGGGAGAGATGTTCGCCGCAGCACAGACTTCGCGAACCGAGGCGTGCAGCGCTTCCCGCGACGGCGCGGCACCGGCGCGAACCAGGTTGCTGCCGCCACTGGCAGAAGTGGCGAGAACCGTGGTTTCGTCGCCCAGGACGCTACGGGTCTTGGTGCCGCCAGCGTCGATTCCGAGATAGAACGCCATCGCGCTAGTTCTATCACAGGCACGGCCCAGGCTTGGCGCGCGGAACATGCTTGTACAATGCTGCGGACGCGGGGAGACGCAGCAAGCTGCGTCTCTACAGGAAGGAATCGCGCTTGGGATTGAATCGGATCGACCTGCTGATTATTGCGGCATACCTGGCAGGGATCACGCTGTTCGGGCTGCGGTTTCGCAAGCGGCAGCGGACGATGAAAGATTACTTTCTTGCCGACCGCAACATCCCGTGGTGGGCGATCGCACTTTCTATCGTGGCCGCCGAGACCAGCACGCTGACCATTATCAGTATCCCCGGGCTCGCCTACGATTCCAACCTAACGTTTCTGCAGGTCGTGATGGGCTACCTGGTGGGTCGGGTCATTATCAGTTTTGTGCTGCTGCCCCATTATTTTCGCGGCGATCTCTACACGGCGTATCAACTGATCGAACGGCGATTTGGCCCGCGTCTGCGCACGGTGACCGCCGGGCTGTTTCTCATGACCCGGGCGGCGGCAGAAGGCGTACGGGTGTACGCGGTTTCCATCGTGGTCGCGATCGCGCTGGGCACGGGCGAGGTTGCCTCGATCGCGATCATCACTCTTTTGACCTTGATTTACACCTTCGAGGGCGGACTGGCAGCGGTGATCTGGACCGACGTGGCGCAGACTTTTATTTATATCGGCGGGACGCTGGTAGGGCTGGTGACGATTCTTCATCTGGTGCCGGGGGGCTGGGCGTCGGGGCACGCCCTGGTTACGCAACTCGGTAAGTTCCAGGTCTTCGATCTGGCGACTGTGGGGCACTGGCCGTTCCTGAACCTGGTGAAACCGTACACCCTATGGGCAGGAATTGTTGGCGGGGCGTTTTTTGTTACGGCCAGCCACGGTACGGATCAGTTGATTGTGCAGCGACTGCTGGCGGCGCGCAACGAGCGGCAGTCGGTCGTGGCATTGCTCTCGAGCGGCGTGGCCATTCTGTTTCAATTTGGGCTGTTTCTTTTTGTGGGCGTGATGCTGTTTGCCTACTACCAGGTTCCGTCGGCAACGTTCGGACGGGCGGACCGGATCTATCCGACGTTCATCGTCAGCCGGATGCCGCACGGGATTGCGGGGCTGTTGATTGCGGCGATTTTGGCGGCGGCCATGTCGAACCTGAGTGCGGCGCTGAATTCCCTCTCGTCCAGTTCGATGATGGATTTCTATTTCCGCTTTCGTCCAGAGGTGGACGAGCGGAAGCGGCTGCGGCTGGCGCGACTGGCAACCCTGGCCTGGGCGCTGGTGCTGTTCGGGCTGGCCGTGATCGCACTGCATCACGCAGGGCGCGTAGTGGAAGTCGGCCTGCAGATCGCGTCCGTGGCCTATGGTGCGCTGCTGGGGGTGTTTCTGCTGGGAGTGCTGACGAAGCGCGCGAATCAGAACGGCGCGATCGTCGGGATGCTGTGCGGATTCGCGGTGGAACTGTACCTCTGGCTCGGCACCCAGGTTCCCTGGACATGGTGGGTGGCAATCGGAACGTGCGTGACGTTTGTGGTGGGATACGTAACCAGCTTGGGCTGGGAGCTTTGAAGCAGTCTCATGAGGACAGTACACTTTAACCGCAAAGGTCGCCAAGGATTCGCGAAGGTCGCGAAGAAATGCTCTGCTTTGCGTTCTTAGCGACTTCTTCGCGAGCTTTGCGGTTAAGCTTTCTCGTTCGTAAGCTGCACGGCAAGTCGGAGGACAAGGCCATGACAAGAATCGACATCAGTCGTGAAGTCATCGGCGCAGCGCTTACTATCCATCGCAAACTCGGACCCGGCTTGCTGGAATCAGCTTATGAGGCCTGCCTTGCCTACGAACTTGAGAAGGCTGGCTTTCGGGTGGAAAGGCAGAAAGCGGTTCCACTCGTGTATGAGACCGTGAAACTCGACTGTGGCTTCCGCGCGGACTTGGTGGTTGAGGGGAAGCTCGTAATCGAACTCAAGTGCAAGGAAGCTCTGCATCCGCTGGACGAAGCCCAACTGCTTTCCTATCTACGGCTGCTCAACATTCCAATCGGGTTGCTGATCAATTTCCACGTGGCGCTGCTGAAAGATGGTATCAAGCGGATGGTCAATAACTATCGTGAGGATGAAAACTTCTTGTAACCGCAAAGTTCGCGAAGAAGCCGCGAAGAATGCAAAGAAGAACTCTCCTTCGCGGCCTTTGCGAATCCTTTGCGATCTTTGCGGTTAGAATCTTTCGTTTGCACTACCACATGCCCACTCCTCGAGAACAGCGCCCCGAACTCGCCCGCGACCTCGGCCTCTCGCACGCCGGGGCGGTCGTGGTCGGCACGATTATTGGGAGCGGCATTTTTCTGGTTCCGGCGGAAATGGTGCAGGCCGTCGGGTCAGCCCGGCTGGTCTATCTGGTCTGGATAGTCGGAGGGCTGCTCTCGTTTTTTGGAGCGCTCACCTACGCTGAACTCGGCGCCATGAAACCGCAGGCCGGCGGAGAGTATGTGTATGTGCGCGACGCCTATGGGCCGCTCGCCGCATTCCTCTATGCCTGGACCTGGTTCCTGATCGCCAAGCCGGCTTCGATCGCCACCGTGACTACGGGGCTGGTGCGCATCCTCGGGACGTTTCCCGTTTTTTTCTTCTTCTCAAACGCGTGTATCACGCATCCTTTCGTCGTGAACTACGGGCAAGTGGTGGCGATCGCGGCAGCGGTCCTAGTGTCGTGGCTCAACTATATCGGGGTGCGCCGGGCGGGAGAGTTTCAGTTTCTGTTCACCTTGCTGAAAGTCGCCATCATTCTCGGGATCGTGGGAGTGGGATTCTCCTATGGCGGAGGAACGTGGGCGAATTTCGCAACCGAGTTCACGGGGGCCAAGGGCGGCGTGGCGGGATTCTTCGCGGCGCTGGTGGCTGCGCTCTGGGCTTACGACGGGTGGAACGATCTGAACATGGTGGCGGGCGAGATACGGAATCCGCAGCGCAACATCCCGCTCTCGCTGATCTGGGGAGTAGCCACGGTGGGGGCGCTGTACATTTTGGTCAACGCGGCGGTGCAGTATGTGCTGCCGGCGGCGGCGGTGGCGGCTTCCGAGCGTCCGGCGTCGGACGCGGTGGCGCTGGCGCTGGGGCGCGCCGGCGCCAGCCTGGTCTCGGCGGGCATCGCGATTTCGATGTTGGTGACTCTGAACGGCACCATCATGAGCGGCGCGCGCGTGCCGTTTGCGGTGGCGCGCGATGGATACTTTTTCAAGGCGATTGCCGAGGTTCACCCGCGCTTCCACACCCCGTCGGCCGCCATCGTGGTGCAGTGCGGGTTGGCGATCGTGCTGCTGGCGTTGGGGAGAAGTTTCCGGCAATTCTTCTCGCTTGCGATCTTTGCCGAGTGGCTTTTCTACATGATCGCCGGCAGCACGGTGTTCGTCTTCCGCCGCCGTGAACCGGAGGCCGACCGCCCCTATCGCGTATGGGGCTATCCCCTGGTTCCAGCGGTATTCGTAGTGGTTTCCGCGGTGCTTCTCTACTACACATTTACTAATGATTTGCGGAATTCCGCTGCCGGAACCGCGGCGATTCTGGCCGGGATCCCCGTGTTCTATTTTTTTGCCGGGCGCAGGTCCGTAGCCGGAAAGTAACTACCAACCGGCCGCAGGTGGTTACCAAAGGACACGCGCAGGCGACACGTTTACCCCCTTCCTATTCTCCCCTAAGGTGAAGACTCCAACCCCGAGCGCCTCCCCTGCCCGGGCCCCCATTTGGAGTCAAGGAATGTCTACGTACACACGCGGCTTTGAACTGGGCCTGTTGCCCGAAAAGAAGTGGGACTGGCGGACGTTTGCCGCCAGCTACGGGCTCGTTGCCGCTCTGGTACTGTTCTCCATCATGTTCGGGATCATCGTGCCCGACACACTGCAACTCAAGCCGAATTATCACGTCACCGAACTTATCCCTTTGCCCGCATTGATCCCCGAGCCTCCTTCCGCGCCCAAGCCGCTGCCGGTGCATGCCAAGCTGCTGCCCCCAGCGCCGGTTTTCGAGGCTCCGAAGCTGGTGGTTCCGCGTGAGATGCGCGCACCCAAACCGCAGTCCCCAGAGATCGAGCCGCCCAAGGTCGCGCTGAACAATTTCGCTCCCGCGGTGCTGAAGACAACTGGCGGGGCCCGCCCGGTCCTGATCCACACTGGTGATTTCCAGGGCAGCTCGGTAGCGCCCACAGTCAACGCTCCCATCCAGAAAGTGCAGACCGGGGGATTTGGCGACCCCAATGGCCTGAAGCCGGGCGTGGGTAAGCCCGGAGGCAAGCTGGTAGCGTCGGCGGTCGGCTCTTTCGACATGCCGGCAGGACCCGGCTATGGGAACGGCTCGGGAGGCGCAAAAGGGATCCGGGGAACGGTGGCCAGCGCCGATTTTGGCAGTGGGATCGCGACCCCCGGACGCGGAGATGGCCGCAGCAGTGGTCGTGGCAATGCCGCAGTGCAGACCGCCGGCTTTGGGGCGCAGGAGATCGCGCAAGCCACACCTCATGCCCAGCGCCTGGATAGTGGCCCGCCTACTACGGCGGTGGAGATCACCTACAAGCCCAACCCGGTTTACACCGATGAGGCCCGCAGTCTGAAACTGGAAGGCGAGGTCTTGCTGGAGGTTCAATTCGGCGCCAACGGGCAACTGCGCGTCAATCAGGTGGTCCGCGGTCTGGGTCACGGGCTGGATGAGGCCGCCATCGCCGCCGCCAACAAGATACGTTTCAAGCCCGCCTTGCGAAATGGGCAGCCCCTGGATTCCACGGCCATCGTGCATGTGGTGTTCCAGCTGGCGTACTGAATTTTGGAGATTTTGGAGACGAGAGTCATGCGCAACTTGAACTGGATCGTCCTGGCCGTGCTGGTACTCCCGATGACGGCGGTGGCTCAGCAATCGGCACCCGCGCCTCAAAACCCGCAGCCGGTCGCGGCGGCCCAACCCGCGCCGGCCGCGCCGGTCACCATGGACCAGGTAGTGGACCGCGTGGTGGAGCGCGAAAAGGGATTGATCAAGATGCTGGCGTCGCGGACACCCGTGGTCGAAACCTATCTGCAGGACCTCACGCAGGATCCGCAGCTCGGCCCGATCCCGAAGAGTGATCATTATTTCCTCGGGCGCATGGACCTCAGCGACTCCATCGACCGCTCCGATTATCTAAAGAAAGACAAGGACGAGGAAGGGATGGAGAAGCACCTGCTGGGCGGGTTCAGCAAGCTGTTCAAGTTCCAGTACCAGCCCCTGGGCTTTTCCTGGATGATTTACGCCGACCGCAACGACTTCGACCGGCAGCACTACGAGTTCCGCTACGCGCGCCGCGAATTTCTGGGCGACGTCCGCTGCCTAGTGTTTGACGTGACGCCGAAGAAGGACGCGGGCCGGGGCCGTTTCCTGGGCCGCATCTGGGTGGAAGACCAGGACTTCAACATTGTGCGCATGAACGGCACGTATACGCACCCGTCGCGCAACACTTACTTCTTCCACATGGACAGCTGGCGGCTGAATCTGGTGCCCGGATACTGGGTGCCCACCCACATCTACAGCGAAGAAGGCGACTTTACCGCCGGGGCCAAGAACAAGCTCGCCTTTAAGGCCCAGACCCGCATGTGGGGCTACAACCTGAAGACCGGGACGGTGAACGACGAACTAACGCAGATTCGCGTGGACAGCGTGAAAGACGATACGCCGGCGGCGCAGGATGCGTCTCCGCTGGCGGCGCAGCGCCAGTGGCAGCAACAAGCGGAAGACAACGTGCTCGAGCGCCTGGAGCGCGCGGGCCTGCTGGCTCCCGACGGCGATCTGGACAAAGTTCTCCAGACCGTGGTCAATAACCTGGAAATCACCAACAACATCGAACTGCCGCGGCCAGTCCGCACGCGCGTGCTGATCACCTCGCCGCTGGAAACCTTCAGCGTGGGCAATACCATTGTGCTCAGCCGCGGGCTGATCGATGTGCTGCCCGACGAGGCCAGCCTGGCCATGGTGCTTTCGCACGAACTGGCTCACATCGTGCTGGGACACAACCTGGGCAGCCAGTATGCCTTCAACGACCGCATGCTGTTCTCCGACGAGGGAACCTACCAGAACCTGGGATTCAAACACATCCCCGAGGAGGAAACGGCCGCTGATAAGAAAGCGATCGAAATCCTGAAGAACTCGCCTTACGCGCAGAAGCTGGACACCGCGGGCCTGTTCATCAAAGCCCTGCAGGTGCGCGCTCCGCAACTGGGAGCGCTGCTGCAGGCGCACCTCGGCAACAACATGACGGAGAACGGAACCGTCACCCGCATGGCCCAGCTGGCCAACTCGGCCCCGGCGCTCGACTGGAACAAACTCGACCAGATCGCGGCGCTGCCCCTGGGCGGACGGGTGAAGCTCAATGCCTGGGACAACAAGGTGGAGATGGTGAAGGCGCAGCCGGTGGCCATCACCTCGGCGCGCGACAAGATGCCGTTTGAAGTCACACCGTTTTACCCGCGACTCATGCGCTTCGGCGCCAATATGCCCCCGGTGAAAGGCACGGCACAGACGGCCGAGAACGCGCCTGGGGCCACGCCCAAGAACTAACCCGCACGCTCAAGTTGAACGAAGCGCAGGCCGGGACCGGAAGCAATTCCGGTATTCCCGGCCTGCGTGTTTCAGGATCGCCAAGAGCGTCTCCCAGGCCGGACAAGAATTTCCCGTGTTCCTTAGAGTGTTTTCATGCAAGAAATTGACCGGCCCATGACATCGTGTCTCCCGCCCATTGCTAGGCTGAGGTCAGGTCGCATAAGAAGGCATCGGAGGTGCTTATGTCCCGTCTCAGTCTCTGTTTTCTCCTGGCGCTCGCGCTCATCAGCGCGGGATGCGGTTATGGGTCGAAATATATGGCCAGCGGCAGCGGAGCTGGATCGCCTACGGTCACCGAGCTTGTGCCGCCCAATGCGAACGCAGGCGGGATGGCCTTTACCTTGACCGTGAATGGCTCCGGCTTCGGCACGGACGCCGTCGTGTACTGGGGCACGACGCCGCAAAGCACAATGTACTTGAGCGGCAATCAGGTAACGGCCCAGATCCCCGCCGCCGATATCATGAATCCTGGCATGGTCGCGGTTTACGTGCGCACTGGCGGCAAGAATTCGAATAGCGTGAACTTCACCGTGCAGTGAAGCCCGCGAGAAAGTCAGCTGCGAGCTTCGAGCTACGTGCTACGAGCGATCCGGTTTCGGAAGCTCGTAGCTCGCGGCTCGTAGCTCGAAGCTTTCGAAAGGACTTCGCCGTGTTGGCTAGAAGTACTTGCGCAGATCGCCGAACTCTTCCAGCACCAGCAGGCGTTGGAGCGGCGGAGGGGCCGCCAGTTCATCGTGCTCCAGGATCCAGGTGTTGTCGTGGGGCACGAAGACCGCGTGCAGACCGGCAGCCAGCGCGGGATTGATGTCCGATTTCGGGCTGTTTCCGATCATCCAGGTGGTGTCGGCCGGGAGCGCGTACTTGGCCATCACGGAGCGATAGGTTGCTTCGTCTTTCTCGGCGACGATCTCGATGGCGGAAAAATATTCTTTCAGGCCGGAGCGTTCCACCTTCCCCGCCTGCTCGGCGAAGTTGCCCTTGGTCATCATGATGAGGTGATGGCGCTCGCCCAGGTACTGCAGCGTTTCCGGCACGCCACGCAGGATTTCCACCGGGTGGTCCGCGATCTGGTGGGCAAAACTGTGGATCCGTTCGTGCAGGAGGGGTGTGATGGGATCGGCCGAAAGCTTCTCAAAGGTCTCGACCAGCGAATGGGCGAAGCTGTGCAGGCCGTATCCGTGCTTCACAATGGACTCGCGCTCCACCTCATTCAGCACCTCGCGAACCTGCTCGGGCGAGTAATGGCGGTGGTCGAGGAGCGAGATGAACTGCGCGATCGCGCGCTCGAAATAGACGTTATTTTCCCAGAGCGTGTCATCGGCATCCATCAACAGCGCCTGGGCGCCATTCTCTCCCCGCATGCCAGTATGATAGCGGCTTCGGGCCGCGCCTCCGCTCTGTTAAGATCTTCTTTTCTATGAACAAGCTTGGGATCGTTCTAGTTTTTCTTCTTCTCATGCCAGTTTCTGGATCGGCGCAGCAGCGGAAGCCCGGCGCGAAGTCCGGCGTGATGACCGGCTCGGCGGCCAAAGGCTCCGCTTCGGCCGGTCTGAAGTTGGCGCCCGATCTGGACCAGCGCCTGGCCAAGTTTCGGCGGGTGCAGATGCCGTTCCGGCCGGCCGGTCTGAGCGCGCGGGAACAACAACTTGTGCGCAAACTGGTCGAGGCCTGCGGTTATCTGGAGAGCATCTACTGGCGGCAAAGCGACCCTGAGGGCTTGACCTTGTACCAGTCGCTGGCCTCCAGCACGAATCCGCGTGACCGGAAACTGCGGGCTTACCTCAAGATCAACGCCTCGCGCTTCGATCTGATTGACGACAACAAGCCATTCGTTGGCACGGACCCGATGCCGCCCGGCCGCGGCTTCTATCCCGCGAACCTCACGCGCGAGCAGGTCGAGCAGTACGTCAAAGAGCATCCGGAGCAAAAGGCGGCGATCTACGATCAGTTCACCATCGTCCGCTGGCACAACCGGCAACTGGAAGCGGTTCCCTACCACATCGCCTACCGATCTTTTCTGGAGCCGGCGGCCAAGGCTCTGCGCGAAGCGGCCAAGCTGAGTCAGGACCCGGCATTTGCCAAGTTCCTTCAACTGCGGGCGGACGCCCTTTTGACCGACGACTACTTCCCAAGCGACCTGGCGTGGCTGGACCTGAAGAATCCCAAGTTCGACATCATCATTGCACCCTATGAAACCTATCTCGACAGCCTGCTCGGTGTGAAAGGTTCCTACGGAACCGCCGTCCTGGTGCGCAACGAACGCGAGAGCAAGAAGCTCGAGCTGTTCCAGAAATATGTTTCCGAGATTCAGGACGCGCTGCCGCTGGCTGCCGAAGACCGGCCATCGAAACATGGCCTGGAAACGCCGATGGAGGTTATGGATGCTCCGTTCCGCGCGGGTGATCTGACGCACGGGTACCAGGCGGTGGCCGACAATCTGCCCAACGATCCGCGGGTGCACGAGCAGAAGGGCAGCAAGAAGATCTTCTTCAAGAACTTCATGGATGCGCGCGTGAACTACGTGATCCTGCCGGTGGCGCGGAAATTGATGGAGCCGGAGCAGGCGGCGAAAGTGACGGGTGAGAGCTATCTGCTGGCCACGATCCTGCACGAAATGTCGCACGGGCTGGGTCCGGCGTTTGCGCGGACGTCGGCGGGGAAAATCAGTATTCGCGAGACGATCGGCCAGCAGTTCAGCGGACTGGAAGAAGCTAAAGCCGACGCGGTCGGCATGTTCGGCTTGAAGTGGCTGGTGGATCACGGCGTACTTCCCAAACAGAAGCTCGAAGAGTATTACGCGTCTTATGTGGGCGGGCTGTTTCGCACCGTCCGCTTCGGAACCGCCGAGGCCCATGGCCAGGCGGAGATGATGGAGTTCAACTATCTGTCGGAACGGGGAGCGGTCCGACGGAATGCCAATGGACGTTATGCCATTGACTACGAGAAGATCTCCGGCGCGGTCGCCGATCTCGCCAAAGAGTTGCTCGAGATCGAGGCCACCGGGGACCGCCAGCGTGCGGAGAACTGGTTCAAGAAATACGGCGATATGCCGGAAGAGTTAAAGTCTTCCTTGAAAGCCGCGTCGGATGTGCCGGTGGATATCGATCCGGTGTTTACGTTTAGGGAGAGGGTGAGGTAGGCAAGCTACTAGCTTCTAGCTACTGGCTACTAGCGGACGACTACTGCTGCCCGTTTACTTGCGTTTCGCCAGTCGCGGGTCTGGTCAAGGCAGCCAACTGCAGATCCCAAGCTTCGCTCGTGATGACAATTCCTTAGAATTCTTCGTGGAATCCGAATAGCGAGTGCTCTGCTCGCTAGCAGCTAGAAGCCAGTAGCTAGTAGCTTCTTCTCACACCCATTCCACTCTCGGCGTTGGGGGAATAATCCCGGCCTTGTGTCCCATGTCGAGCAGGCGACGGACAGCTTCCCTTCCGTCGGCGCCGTAGTCGAGGGTGCGCTCGTTCACGTACATGCCGACGAACTTGTCGGCCAGCTGGGTGTCGAGATCGCGGGCGAACTGCATGGCGTAGGCGAGCGCCTCTTCGCGATGATCCATCGCGTACTGGATGCTGTCGCGCAGCGCCTGGGTCACGCTCGCGATCGTCTCGGGGCCCAGCGAGCGGCGGATCGCATTTCCGCCGAGGGGCAGCGGCAGGCCGGTCACGCGCTGCCACCACTTGCCGAGATCGACCACGCGATGCAGTCCGGACTTATCGTAGGTGAGCTGGCCTTCGTGGATGATGAGTCCGGCTTCGTGCTTGCCCTCGAGAATCTGCGGGATGATCTGGTCGAAGGGCACGACTTCAACCTCGACCCCCGGCGCGAACAGCTTCAAGGCGAGGTAGGCGGTGGTCAGCTGTCCAGGGACAGCGATCTTCTTGCGCTTGACCTCGGTCGGGGTGAAGGGGCGGGTGGAAACGATCATCGGCCCATAGCCGTCGCCGACGCTGCCGCCGCAGGACATGAGGGCATACTTGTCCTGGATGTAGGGATAGGCGTGGAACGAGACTGCAGTTACATCATAGACGCCTTCCTGGGCCTTGCGATTGAGCGTCTCAATGTCGCACAGGGTGTGGCTGAAGCGCAGACCGGGCACACGGACTTTGTTCGTGGCCAAGCCATAGAACATGAAAGCGTCGTCGGAGTCCGGGCTGTGGGCCACGGTGATTTCGCGAACGGGAGCGGAAACGGTGCTCATAAATTAGCTGCCGGGGACGCAGCAAGCTGCGTCTCTACAAGAATGGCTTTCACGCGCGCGGAGAAAATCGCTTCTGCCGGCGACTCGCAACTCCAGCGGCCATCAATACTTTGATCACTTCGGCAAAGACAAACCAGTACAGTCCGAAACGGAATGCGGTCGCAACGGAGTGAGTCAGGAACGCCAGCCAGCCCAATCCGCCGGCGAAGAGCACGAGGTCGGCGGCCACGCCGGACAGCACGGCCCATCCGAAACGGCGCGAGCTTTGTTCTGAAATCTGCTCGTAGATCCATCCGGCGACGAACGCCACCAGCGGATACGCCATCAGGAACCCGCCGGTCGGCCCAAGAATCTGGGTGATGCCGCCGTGCAGAATGGAAGGGGTGAACACCGGCAGCCCGGACGCGCCTTCCACCAAATAAACCGATAGCGCAGCGAAGCCGCGGCGCGAACCGAGAAGCAGTCCCACGACCAGCACGCCGAAGTTCGCGAGCGTCAGGGGAACGGGCGTGAACGGCAGGGGCAAAGTCACGCGCGCGCACAGAGCCACGAGCAGGCTGGCGCCGATCACCATCGCCGCCTGCTTTGCCCACTCGGCTGACCAGTTGTGCCCCTCGTAAGGTTGGGTCGCTATTCTTGCCATGGTTTCTTTCTTCCCTCGCATTCGATCAAGCTTCCGGAGGAGACGGGTCATCCTTCCGGTCGTCAGCTTCCCTTTTCTGACCGGTCGCCGGGTTCTTCATTTGCCGGCGGACCTGCACGTACAACGAGGCCGCGACCAACACGACCAACGCAGTACTGGCTGCCAGGATCAGAAACCACCAGAGCATCCGCACGAACAGTTAGGATAGCAGAAGCGCGGGGCGGATTCCGGCTCCGGATCGAGGAAAGGCCGGGTTTTCAAACTGTGCGTGAGAACGTGGCCTTCCCTCGGGGCTCGAGCCGGCGTCATGCGGAGTCTTTGTAGTCTCTTGTGGAGAGAGACGCGCGCTCCACACGATGCGGTCAGCGCTTTGCGGGTTTTGCTTTGGCCGCCGCTTTGCGCCGCTGCTCCATGATGGTCAGAAGGCGGGCGAGCCGCTTGCGCGCGATTTTGGAGCCAGTGGCCACCTTCTCGATGTTCACAAAGGCTTCCGGGCTGTTCATCTTCTGGCGCACTTCTTTCAAAAACGGATAGATCTTGGCAAAAATGAAAAACATCTCTCCGCTGATGCCGGGCTGCAGGAAGAGCTCTTCGTGGAGCGCGCCCTGCAACACCAGCGACGCGGCCATATCCCAATAGCCGCCCACCTGGCGCATCCACGCGTTTTCCTGGCCGGGAAACGCGCTCGCCACTTTTATGATGTCATCGGCGCTCTGCGGCCAGAATTCGGCCGCAAACCAGTTTCTTGCCTTGCGCATCTCCGCTTCGCGGCGCAGATCGTAGAGTTGCAGGACTAACTGCCCGTCGTGAGCTGTTGCTTTCTTTGCCATGGTGGTCGCCTCATGTCCTTCGGAATTGTGTGCTCGTGGTGTGCCGTCCCTATGGAGTCTGCGTCGTAGCTTCTCTTTCGCCCCGCTGGGGCTTGCTCTCGTTCCACTTTCTACCCACGGCTTGCGCCGTGGGCTAAATTCTTCCGCCGCTTCGCGGCTGGAGTCTCAGATATTTTGTTCTTGGCTCGATAAGGCAGCGCGGTTTTGTTACCAGTTTTTACCTTCTGCCCCGCTTACGATGCGGCTGCTGCTCCGCCCTCGACCGCCCGCTCGTAGTTGCATTCCTTGTTGGGACACGCGATCACCAGGCCGTCCTTGCGTATTCGTTCCACCAGGTACTCGCTGCCGCAGTCGGGGCACTTCTCGGGGACGGGCTTGGCTGCGGACGTGAACTTGCACTTCGGATAGTTTCCACAGCCGTAAAAAGTGTTGCCCTTGCGGGCGCGTTTTTCGACGAGTTCGCCTTCCTTGCACAGCGGACACTTCACGCCGATGAAGTTCTGCTTCACATATTTACAGTCGGGATATCCGCTGCAGGAAGTGAACTCGCCGTAACGGCCGTGCCGCAGAATCAGGTTGCGTTTGCACACCGGGCAGGTCTCATCGAGCGGGATGTCAGGCACTTTCTTACCCTGATCTAGCCGCCGGGTGGTCTTGCAATCGGGATAGCCGGTGCAGGCCATGAACTGCCCGAAGCGCCCACGCTTCAGCACCATGACGCGGCCGCAATTTTCGCAGTATTCCTCCTGTGTGGTCTCCTGCAAGTCGGCGGAATCGAGATCCGGCAGGTTGATGGGGTTCTCTTTGGTGAAGGTGCAGGTGTTCGGATCTTCCTTGTCATAGGTGCTGCACGCGTAGAAGGAGCCGTGTTTGCCCCACTTGATGACCAGCGGCGAGCCGCAGCGCTCGCACTTTTCGTCGGTGGGTTTCTCCATACGCTTGATGTTCTCCATGTGCTTGGCGGCGTATCGGAGATCCTTGGCAAACTTCTTGTAAAACTCGTCCAGCGCGGCGGTCCACTTCTGCTTGCCTTCTTCGATCTCGTCCAGTTCTTCTTCCAGGCGCGCCGTGTATTGGAAGTCGAAAATATCTTTGAAGTTCTCGACCAGCAGGTCGGTCACGACCAGGCCGATTTCGGTGGGGACGAATTTGCCGCCGAGCTTCTGGGCGTACTGCCGTTCCTGGATGGTGCTCAGAATGGTCGCATACGTGGACGGCCGGCCGATGCCGCGCTCTTCCAACTCTTTGACCAGCGAAGCTTCGTTGTAGCGCGGAGGCGGCTCGGTGAAGTGCTGCTCCGGCAGAAGCGACTTCAGCGTAAGCTTCTGTCCCGCTTCAAGCGGCGGAAGTTTGTGCTTGAGCTCCTCGTCCTCCTCGTCTTTCCCTTCCTTGGACTCTTCATAGACCTTGAGGAAGCCGTCGAACTTCATGACTGAGCCGGTTACGCGGAACCAGAATGTGCCGGTTCCCGACTTAGCGTCGATGTCCACCGTGGTCTGATCGAATACCGCTGGGTTCATCTGCGAGGCCACGAAGCGCTGCCAGATGAGCTTGTAAACTTTGAATTCATCCTCCTGTAGATACTGCTTGACCTGGTCGGGATGGCGGGTCGCTGAAGTCGGACGGATCGCCTCGTGCGCCGCCTGCGCTTCCTTCTTCTCTTTGTAGGTATTGGGCGACTCGGGCCGGTAGCTGGCGCCGTATTCGTTCGTGATGTACTCGCGGACTTCGCTGATCGCGTCCGGCGACACGCGCGTCGAATCAGTACGCATGTAGGTGATGAGGCCGACGAGGCCCTCGTCGCCCAGTTCGATTCCTTCATACAGGCGCTGCGCGATCATCATGGTGCGCTTCACGCTGAAGCGCAGCTTGCGTGAGGAATCCTGCTGGAGTTTGCTGGTGGTGAACGGTGCAGGCGCATTGCGGCGGCGCTCTTTCTTCTCGACCGAGCGCACAAGCCAATCCGCGGTTTCGACGGCCAGGCGGATTTTCTCCGCTTCCTCGCCGTTCGGAATCTCAATCTTCTCTTCACCCTTACCCAGAAAACGAGCGTCGAATGCGGGCGGCTTGTTGGCGGCGAGATGGGCGTCAATCGTCCAGTATTCTTTCTTCTCAAACGCCTTGATCTCGCGTTCGCGGTCGACGATCAGCCGCAGTGCCACGGTCTGCACACGGCCGGCGGAGAGTCCACGCCGCACCTTATCCCAAAGCAGCGGCGAGACCTGGTATCCCACCAAGCGGTCGAGAACACGACGGGCCTGCTGAGCGTCCACCAGGTTGCGGTCGATATCGCGCGGATGCTCGAACGCGGCGCGCACGGCACGCTGGGTGATCTCGTTGAAGGTAACGCGGCGGATGCGCTCGTCTGTCGCTTTCTTCTTCTTCTTGCTTGAGCCGTTGCCTAACTCATCGGCCAGATGCGCGGCAATCGCTTCGCCTTCGCGGTCCGGGTCGGGCGCAAGATAGATGGCGTCGGCCGATTGCGCCAGCTTCTTCAGCTTGATGAGGATCTTTTCTTTTCCCGGGATGACGATGTATTCGGTTTCAAAGTCGTTATCAACATCGACCCCGAGTTCACTCTTGGGCAGGTCTTTCACATGGCCGAGAGAAGCCTCGACCGTGTATCCCGTGCCCAGATATTTCTGGATGGTTTTCGCCTTGGCCGGCGATTCAACAATGACTAAGCCTTTGGACAATGGTTCCTCAGTTCAGGTGGCAATGAAATTGAAACTAGCACGAATGAGCGAAAGGCAACAACTGCGCGAAGCCATCAGCTACTAGCTTCTGGCTCCTAGCTGCTAGCAAGCAAAAGCTCTTGAGCCGACTCTAACCCTGGTTCGCGCGACGCACCGGCTGAACTTTCTGCACGAGAGCAGTCAGCATCCTCTGCACTTCAACCACTCTCTGCTCAGTTTTCTGGAAGTCGCCTTCCGACAAGAAGCCGAGATCTTTCGCGAGAAGCAGATGGTATTCGGTTTCGCTGGCGGAACCGCGAGCAATTTGCAGAAAGCGAGTCATTTCTCCGTCTGAACGTCTTCCGCATCCTTCCGCGATGTTTGCTCCAATCGATGCTGCCGAGCGCCGCACCTGCGAGGTCAGCCCATAGATTTCATCTTTGGGGAATGCTCGCGTGAGGTTGTAGATGAACACTGTCAATTCGTGAGCCTTCGACCATACCCTCAGCTCCTTAAAGTCTTTCACCTAGCCTCATTCCTACCCCACATCATGGTTTTGCTCGCTAGAAGCCAGTAGCTAGAAGCTAGAAGCTTTTCACAAAATTCTTTCCCGGCAGCTGCCGGACTTTCCCGTTCAGCTCCAGTTCGAACAGGGCGGCGAAGATCTCAGAAGACGACATTTCGTTTTCCAGCGCCTCCACCAGCTGGTCGATGTGGGTTGCTTCGTCCGCCTTCAGCAGCTTCTGGATTTTCTTCTCGTGAGGCGAGGCGACGGCGTCGGGGAATAGAGATGCAGTTTGCGCCTCGGAGGATTCAGCCGCCGGCGGCGTGAGGGCGGCCTGCACATCGGCGGGCAGTTCTTCCCACACGTCTTCCCAGGTGGCCACCAGCTTCGCGCCTTGCTTGATCAGGGTGTTCGGCCCCCAGGAATTCTTGTTGGTCACGTTGCCGGGCACCGCGTACACGTCCCGGTTCTGCTCCAGCGCGCAGCGCGCGGTGATGCGGGTCCCGCTGTATTCGGCGGCTTCCACCACCAGCACGCCCGCCGACATGCCGCTGATGATACGGTTGCGGATGGGAAAGTTCTGCGGCGCGGGGAAGGTCGCGGAGGGGAATTCTGAGATCCAGGCTCCCCCCAAGGCCAAGATCTGCTCGGCCAGGCGCGTGTTCTCCTTGGGATAGATCACGTCAATCCCGGTGCCGAACACGGCCACGGTTTTGCCCCTGGCGGCGAGGGCGCCGCGATGGGCAGCAGTGTCCACCCCGCGCGCCATGCCGCTGATGATGACCAGGCCGTGCGCCGCCAGATCGGTCGCCAAGCGCTCCGCCATACCGTTGCCGTAGGGCGTCGGATGCCGCGTTCCCACCACCGCAATGCCGGGCGCAGCCAGCGCTTCCATGTTTCCCCGCACGAACAGCACCAGCGGCGGATCGTAGATTTCCTTCAGCCGCGGCGGATACTCGGGATCGGAGAGCGCGACGATTCTGGCGTGGCACTCGGAGACCTTCAGACATTCCTGCTGCGCCAGTTCCAGCGACTTGCCCGTCGCCAGCGCCTGCGCCGAGACGGCTTGCATCCCGGTCGCCTCCAGTTCGGTGAGGCTGGCCTGGAAAACGCGCTCCGGGCTGCCGAAGTGCTCGATCAGCTTTTTCACGCGCGTCGGGCCTAGACCGGGCGTAAGCGCCAGCGCGAGCCAGCACGTGGTCTGGTGCGATGGAGGATTTGCCACAGCAACGACAGGACTCGACATAATGTCTGACCGTAGCCCGACCATAAAAATCGTGTCAAGGAAGCTGCGCACATCACTTTTGTTACAATTCGCAAAGTGCTGAGCCGTTTGACGATTTCGGCCATCTCCTACCTGAACACAGCGCCCCTCATGTGGGATTTCGAACACGGAGATGCCGGCGACGGCTTCCAGCTTTCCTACACCATTCCCTCGGCCTGCGCACAGGCTCTCCGTGAGGGCACGGCCGACATCGGGATCATTCCGGCGGCGGCTTACGCCACAATTCCGGATCTGGTCATCATTCCGGATGTGGCCATCGCATCGCGGCGGCCGGTTCGTTCCATCCTTTTGCTGAGCAAGGGGCCTGTGGAAGAGGTGCGCACCGTCGCCCTGGACACTTCCTCCATGACTTCGGTTGCGCTGGCCAAGGTTCTTTTCGCCAAATGGCTGGGCGGAGCGCGCGAGTACGCCGCCATGGCTCCGAACCTGGAGAATATGCTGGCCGAGTGCGACGCCGCTTTGCTGATCGGAGATCCGGCGTTGCAGGTGGACCGCACGCGCTACGTCACCCTCGATTTAGCGCAAGAGTGGATCGCGCGCACGGGAAAATCGTTTGTCTTCGCCTTGTGGGCCATTCGCAGAGATGCCTTGGCGGGCCGCGATGCCGCCGCCATCAGCGCCGTCTTCAAGCAGTCGCGGGACCATGGTCTGAGCCCGAAAAACCTGGAAGCCATCGTCCAGGAGTGGGCCCCGCGGCTGAATCTGCCGTTATCCGACGTCCGCTCCTACCTCGCCGATAGTATCCACTACTATCTCGACCCTCCCTGCCTGGAAGGGCTCCAGCTTTTTTACCGTTACGCGGCGGAGGTCAAGGCGTTGCCGACCGCGCCCAATCTCGAATTCCTGTGAATTCTCTGGGACACATCCGGCTGGAGAAGCGTCTAGAATAGGAGCGTTAGTGGGGTGAGAGGGTGTCCCTGACCAAAAAGCAGGCTCTCGAGATGTTCCGGTCCGACGACCTGATCGGGATTGGCATGGAGGGCGATGCGGTGCGCCGCAAGCTCCATCCCGAGGGCGTCGTCACCTACATCATTGACCGCAACATCAACTACACCAACTTCTGCACGGAATATTGCACGTTCTGCGCGTTCTATCGCCCCTTGAAGGGGCCAGCGGCCAAGGAAGGCTACATCCTCGATTTCGACACGATCTACGACAAGATCCGTGAGACGGTCGAACTCGGCGGTACCGGCGTCCTGATGCAGGGCGGCCTGCATCCCGATCTCAAAATCGACTGGCACGAGCGCATGCTCACCGGCATCAAGCAGCGTTTCCCGAAGATTCACCTGCATTGCTATTCCGCGTCGGAAATCCTGGCGATCGCCGAGTACAGTTCGCTCAGCGTGCGCGACACGATCGTGCGCCTGCGCGACGCCGGCCTCGATTCCATCCCCGGCGGGGGCGCCGAGATTCTCGACGACGAGGTCCGCCATCGCATCGCCCGGCTGAAGTGCCTGACCGAAGACTGGCTGCTGGTCCATCGCACCGCGCATCAGCTCGGCATGCGCACGACGGCGACGATGATGTTTGGGGTGGGCGAAACCTTCGAGCATCGCGTTAACCATTTCCAGCGGGTCTATGAGCTGCAGGAAGAAACGGGTGGGTTCACCGCCTTTATTCCGTGGAGCTTCCAGCCCGCAAACACCGCGCTGGGCGGACGTCACTGGGATGAAGCTACCGCGGTCGAGTACCTGAAGGTGCTGGCCATCGCGCGTCTGTATCTTTCGAATTTCCTGAACGTCCAGTCGAGCTGGGTCACCCAGGGGCTGAAGGTGTGCCAGATGGGCCTGCGCTTCGGGGGCAATGACGTGGGCTCGGTGATGCTCGAGGAGAACGTCGTGCGCGCGGCGGGCGTGAACAACTGTACAACGGAAGAGGAGTTGCGCCGCATCATTCGCGATGCCGGCTTCCGGCCGGCGCAGCGGGACACGCTGTACCGGACGTACTTTCTGAACTGAGACGCAGCAAGCTGCGTCTCTACGGGAATCGTCACTGTGGCCGCCTGCACGCCTCGCCTAGCTGCGCTTAAATGGCCACCACCCATAAGGTACAATTATTCGCCACCCGCTGTCCTGTTGAACTCGTGAATTGGACCTTCCTAACTTCCGTGCTGGCGCTGGATTTTGCTCCGCGGGGAGTCCTGCCCTACCTGCGGCAGCATTTTCTGGACAAGACATTCCAAGGGCTGTACCAGGTCAACGGCTTTGACCTGATGTTGCTGATTCCCTATTTCATCGTTCTGATTATTCTTGCCGCCTACGGCGGACATCGCTATTGGCTGGTTTACCTCTACTACAAGTACAAGAAGAACAAGACCGCGGAACCGGCGGCGCGTTTCGAGGACCTGCCGCGGATTACGGTACAACTCCCCATTTTCAACGAGCAATACGTCGTGGAACGCTTGCTCGACTCGGTCTTGAAGCTCGACTACCCACGCGAAAAACTCGACGTCCAACTTCTGGACGACTCCACCGACGAGACGGTGGAAGTTGCTCGCGGGCTGGTGGAACGCTACGCCGCCCTGGGACATCCGGTTACTTATCACCACCGCGACAACCGCGAGGGCTACAAGGCTGGAGCCCTGGCGGAAGGGCTGAAGACCGCGCGGGGTGAGTTCGTCGCCATCTTCGACGCCGATTTCGTTCCGCCGCCGGATTTTCTGCTGAAGTGCATCCATCACTTCACCGATCCGAAGATCGGCATGGTGCAGACGCGCTGGACCCACATCAATCGGAACTACTCCTTTCTCACCGAAGTCGAGGCTATTTTGCTCGACGGGCATTTTGTGATGGAGCATTCCGCGCGCGCGCGCAGCGGCGTCTTCTTCAACTTCAACGGCACGGCCGGCATGTGGCGGCGCGCCGCCATCGACGAGGCGGGCGGCTGGGAACACGACACACTGACCGAGGACACCGATCTTTCCTATCGCGCCCAGCTCAAGGGCTGGAAGTTCATCTACCTGCAGGATGTGGAATGCCCTGCCGAGTTGCCGGTGGAGATGACCGCCTTCAAAACGCAGCAGGCGCGCTGGGCCAAAGGACTGATCCAGGTATCGAAGAAAATTCTCCCCAGAGTTTTATCGGGCGATGTCCCACGGCACGTCAAGGTCGAGGCCTGGTATCACCTGACCGCCAATCTCAGTTATCCGCTGATGATTGTGCTGTCGGTGCTGCTGCTTCCGGCCATGGTCATTCGCTTCTACCAGGGCTGGTTCCAGATGCTCTACATTGACCTGCCCCTGTTCATGGCCTCGACCTTCTCGATTTCCAGCTTCTACCTGGTTTCGCAGAAAGAACTGTTCCCCAAGACCTGGCCGCGCGCGTTACTGTACCTGCCGCTTTTGATGGCGCTCGGGATCGGGCTGACCATCACGAATACTCGCGCCGTCCTGGAAGCGCTGGTGGGCAAGCAGACGGCTTTCGCGCGCACTCCCAAGTACCGGGTCGAGTCGAGGAAGGACAGAGTCGGCGCCACCAAGTACCGCAAGCGCCTGGGATGGGTGCCGTGGATCGAACTGCTGATTGGGACGTACTTTGCGCTGACCGTTTATTACGCCTTTGACAACGAAAACTACTTCACGATTCCCTTCCTGATTCTGTTCGTGATCGGCTACTGGTGCACCGGCCTGATGTCGCTGTTGCAGGGACGCTTCGCCGGGCTGTCGGTTGGATCCGAGACTCACACCAAGCCGTTCCCGGTCGGGGTGTAGGGAGGTCAGAGGTCAGAGGTCAGAGGTCAGAGGTCAGAGGTCAGAGGTCAGAGGTCAGAGGTCAGAGGTCAGAGGTCAGAGGTCAGAGGTCAGAGGTCAGAGGTCAGATTGCAGAAGTAAAAGCTGCCGGTCCAGCCGCGTCCACGTTACCCAGAGATTTCCCCTCTGCAATCTGGCCTCTGACCTCTGCAATTACGGCAAGCTGAACTTCACGGTGATCGTCGTGCTCATCTTCACCGGCTTCCGGTTCAGTTCAAACGGCTTGTATCGCCAGTGCTGGACCGCTTCCAGCGCGGCGCGGGCCAGGACCGGATCCCCTTGCACTACCTTGAGGTCCTGCACAGTTCCATCCTCCGCGATCAGCGCGTCTAGAACCACTTTGCCCTGCAAGCGCGTCATAAGAGCTTGCGCCGGATAGACCGGTGCCACGCGGTGGATCAGGTAGCCCTGGGATATGCCCTGCGAGACCGTCACCGCCACGAGTCGCGGCATCGAGTTCGAAGCGACAAGCATATCGCTGAGAGGCGCAGGGCTGGGCGCTGCCGTGGAGATTGGCGGAGGTTCAGCCGCAGCGGTGTCCGCCGGTTGCGGCGCGGCGGGACTCACATGCCGAATCACAATCTCGGGAGAGCTATCGTCACCTGAGGAGGCTGGGACCGGCTGGGCCGGCTGCGTCTTTCGCGCCGGGATCACATCCACCTTCGAGGCAAACCGGACTGGAGTTCCGGCAGAATGCTTGCCAAAAAACAGAGATTCGCCCCCGGGATTCAATTTCCACACCCGGTCATTATCCATCGGATGCGCGGGCACCGCCTGGCTGGGCGGAGGGGGCACGGCCTCGGCTTTGACCTTGATTCCCTGCGGAGAACGCCACCCCAGCCAGATCACAAAACCGACCAGCAGCAATCCAAGCAGGGCAGCGACGCCCAGAACGAAGGGCCGCCGTTTGCTGTCCAGGAAGACCATCGCCAGGTCGCGGACGCGGTCCGACGCGGGCAGAAGGCCCGAACTCTGCTCCACCTCCACCGTCGTATCCGCGGCGGTGGCAGCAGTCTCCGGTTGCGATGCTCGCGCCCTTTCGGCCAGCGCGGCCAATCGCTGGAGGAGGGCAAGATGCTGCTCGGTGAAGGCATGTGGCAGGGTCGAGAAGACCAGCAGAATTCCATTGATCCCGCGCCATCCTCGGATAGGGAGAACGGCGATCGAGCGCAGACCGAGCCGCAGGCAGAGTTCCCCGTCTACCCGCGCGTCATTCTGCGTCTCGCCACAGTGCTGGACCAGTCCGGTGCGCAGGCAATGGCCAGAAATTCCCGAGTCTGCACTCAAGTGCGCACCCAGCGGGGGAGCACCCTCGCCGCACCGCGCGCGGCACACCACCGCCCCGTCTTTCCACATGGCGATAGCGGCGCCGGTCGCGCCGGTCAGGCTTTGGGCGGCGATAGTAATGGCTTCCAGAATCGAGTCCAGCCGCCGCGTCCGGGACGCAATCGTCTCGCCGAGGCTCGAGAGGACGGTAGTTGTGTCATCTTGCTTTGCCGGCCCATCGGAGACACGGCTGGAACTGCCATCGCGGAGTTGGAACAGGTCTCCGGGCAGAATCGGCACTCGGCGAGGCGAAACCACAGCTTCCTCGGTGACGGTGAATTGCAGGGCGAACCCAGGACGAAGGTGGCGTAACTGAAGTGGACAAAGTATGCCCTAGGCTCGGGCTGGTGTCAAACCGCGCCTCTTCAAAACCGTGCCTGAGGCGCCCATTCAGCGGGCCGGCGATCTGGGTAATCGCCGGCTCTTCGTTTGCACCGTTCAGGTCCGTGCGCCTAGTTCAGGTCCGTCAGCGTTTCTGCCTCGAAGCCGCCCGCCTGGGCATTCAGAGCGACGACGGTGCGGACCGCTAAAGCGCTGGCCGTCACTGTCGTGGTGAGGTTAATGGAGGTCTGATTCACGTTGCAAAAGTCCACTTCCCAGGTTCCCGCCGCGAGCGAGCTGTAGGTGGGAGAGGCGCTGCCAAAAGCCAGGTTCGGAAACGTCGCACCGCCAGAACAGCCCGTGCCTTGCGGCACCACGTACACATCCTGCGCCAGCAACCCCGGCGACGCGTTGATGATGCGCAGTTTGAAGTTCCCCGCGCTGGGCGTGGAATTATCGTCAGTGAACACCGCCGGGGCCGTCCCGCAACTGGAGCAATTCAGCGTCATGAAGGTCAGGAAGGCACCCTTAGTCACGCTCGCAGTCGCACTAGCGATCATGTTTGTGGTGCCGGTCTCTTCCGCCTGTAAGTTGCGCGAACCGGTACTGACGGAAAAATAGGAGGAGGCTGCGCCGTAAGCCACACTGCCCTTGTTGGAGCTGTCGATCAGCAGGTCAAGGCTGTTTTTATCCAGTGTGCCGTTGACCAGTCGGACTTTGCCATTGCTCGACGAAAAACAACCGACGGTGAAAAGAGTGCACGCGAGCAGGACAACTCCCGCGCCGAAAAGCATCCACTTCTGATGTCGCATCAATGTGTACACTCCTGCGGTGAATTTTCTTGGGATCGGTTTGGCTGGTTATTCTATCAGTGGGATGCTGAGGGTCAGAAAATTGGTTGGCCGTCTTCTCTTGTATAGACTCCAGCAAGGAAGCGTAAAGTCCTGTAAAGCAATACGCGCGCGCCTAGCCGCGATCGGGCGATCAGGAAACATCATTCCGTTCGGTTCAGCCATCCACGAGGTCGGCAGATAGCGAGGCGCACCGAGTAAAACTTCGTAAAGTCCACATTGCCGCGGGTTTCACGATGCTACAGTGAAGCCATGCCGTCAAACCTGCCACTGCGGTGGAAGTTGGCTGGAATTGCCGCGGTCGTGGCTTTGGGTCTCGCAGGCCAGAGCTACGCTTATGCCCAGGGCAAACCGGCCGCGTCCGGAGACTCTCAAATTGCCCGCGCGGTGGGCACGATCCGGAACATCCAGGGTGATTCCGTCACGCTGGTTTCCGACTCGGGAAGCGAAGTGACCGCAGAGCTGGCTGCGACTACAAGGATTCTGCGTGTTCCGCCGGGAGAGAAAGACCTGAAAAATGCGGTTCCTCTGCAGGCACAGGACCTGCAGCCTGGCGATCGTGTGCTGGTGCGCGGGCCAGGGTCGCTGGACGGTCGATCCATCGCCGCCCTGGCCGTCATCGTGATGAAACAGGGCGATCTGTCGGCGAAGCGCCAGCGCGACCGCGAAGACTGGCAGAAGCGCGGCGCCGGCGGGCTGGTAACCGCCGTGGACCCGGGCAGCGGCACCGTCACCCTGTCGTCCGGCGGGTTCGGCGCGCGGCGGAGCATCGCGGTTCATACCAGCAAAAAAACGGTTTTGCGCCGATACGCAGTTAACTCGGTGAAGTTCGACGACGCCAAACCCGCGCCGCTGGAACAGATCAAACCCGGAGACCAGTTGCGGGCGCGCGGTACGCGAAGCACAGACGGCGCCGAGCTGAACGCGGAGGAAATCGTCTCCGGCACATTTCGCAACATCGCTGGAGTCATCACCGCCGTCGATCCTGCGGCTGGCACGATGACGGTGCAGGACACGATCCTCAAGAGCAAAGTCGTGGTGAAGATCTCGTCCGACTCGCAGATGAAGAAGCTGCCGGCGGAGATGGCGCAACGGCTCGCGATGCGGCTGAAAGGCAGCTCGGGCGAAGGTGAAAATGGCGGCCCCGCTCATCAGGGTTCCACACCTCCGGCCGCCGGGGCCGCGCCTACAGCGGGCTCCCACATGTCCCGTGGGCCGGGTGCCCTGTCGGGCGAACGCGAAAACGGTCCGCCGGATTTGCAGCGCGTCCTCAGCCGCTTGCCCGAAAGCACCCTAGCCGACGTGCAGAAAGGGGATGCGGTCATGATCGTCTCGACGACGAGCGAAGATTCCGCGACCGTTACTGCGATCACGCTGCTTGCCGGGGTTGACCCCATTCTCGCTGCGGCGCCGAGCCAAGGCGCGTCCATGCTGCTTTCGCCATGGAACCTCGATGCGTCCAATGGGGAGGCCGAAGCCGCCCCCTAGGAATCCGCTGCCTTGATCTGCCTGGAAAGAGCAGGTGTGAGTTGAAGTATTCATATGTCCTAATACTGACGGTCCTCCTCGCGTGTGGCGCATCTTCCCTGGCCCAGACCACGACGGGAACGTTGCGCGGGCAAGTGACGGACCCCTCCGGAGCCGTGGTTACAAACGCGACGGTGTCCGTTCGTGCCCCCGGCGGCCATACGCTTTCCGCTACGACGAACCGCGGCGGCGCCTATGAAATCGGGAATCTGGCACCGGGCCGGTACGCGGTGACCGCCAATGCCAAAGGATTCGCCGTCTTTGCGGAAGATGGCGTAGAAGTGGCCGCAGGGCAGGTCGCGCAGTTCAACATCGCGCTCGAGATCAGTGTTGAGAAGGAAAGAGTCAACGTCCAGGAAGAGACCCCTCAAGTCGACGTTAACCCCGCCAGCAATGCCAGCGCCATCGTGCTCAGCGGCAAGGATCTGGAAGCGCTTCCCGACGATCCGGATGAGTTGCAGTCTGATCTGGAAGCGCTGGCCGGGCCCTCGGCCGGACCCAACGGCGGGCAGATGTACATCGATGGGTTTACCGCCGGACAGCTTCCGCCGAAGTCGTCAATTCGCGAGATCCGCGTCAACCAGAATCCGTTCTCGGCGGAATACGACAAGTTGGGCTATGGAAGGATCGAGATTTTCACCAAGCCGGGCACCGACAAGCTTCATGGACAGTTCGCCGTCGAGGGGAACAGTTCGGGGATGAACAGCCGCAATCCTTTTCTCGGCACCGCTCCGCAGGCGCCGTACGACTCCGTGGAGTATATGGGAAACATCGGCGGGCCGATTAGTAAAAAGGCATCATTCTTCTTCAACGTGCAGCGGCGCAACATCGACGAAATCGCGGTGTTAAACGCGCCGGCGTTGGGCCTGAGCGAGAGCGTTCCCAACCCTCGGACCCGCACCAATATCGGTCCGAGGATCGACTACCAGGTCAGCCCCAACAATACGCTCACCGCCCGCTACCAGTTTTACCGCAACACACAGGAGAACGCCGGTGTCGGCGGGACGGTTCTGCCGGAGGCCGGCTACGACAACACATCCACCGAACACACGGTTCAAATCAGCGACACGCAGATCCTGGGAACGAAAGCCGTAAATGAGACCCGCTTCCAGTACCTGCGTGACAACAGCGGGCAGACTCCGGTGAGTACCGCCGTCGGCATCAATGTGCTCGGGGATTTCACGAAGGGAGGCGCCAGTTCGGGAACGCAAACCGACCGCCAGGATCATTACGAACTGCAGAATTACACTTCGATATCGGCGGGCAAGCACTTCGTGAAATTCGGGGGACGTCTGCGGGCAATTCACGAAATCAGTTTGTCCAGCGCTGGATTCAATGGCACCTATACCTTCACGAGCTTCCAGAATTACACCACCGGTATACCTAGCCAGTATTCCATCAATGCGACCCCCAGCGGCGGTGCGGCCAGCGTCCCCGTCACGCTGGTGGATGCGGGGCTGTATGTACAGGACGACTGGAAGGTGCGTCCCACTTTCACGCTGAGCGGCGGGCTGCGCTACGAAACGCAGAACGCGATTCACGATCATGCGGACTGGGCGCCACGCCTCGGTTTTGCCTGGGGGATCGGCGGAGGGGGGGGAAGCACGCCGAAAACCGTGCTGCGCGGCGGTTTCGGCCTATTTTACGACCGGTTCGGCCAGGACCTGGTCCTCAATTCGGACCGTCTGAACGGCGTGACACAGCAACAGTACGTCGTGTCCGATCCGCCTTATCCAAACCCGCCACCGGTGGGCACGTTGCCGCCGACGACACAGGCGATCTACCAGATCAATTCTGGACTACGGGCGCCCTACATCATGCAGACCGCCTTCAGCCTGGAGCGTCAGGTGACGAAGATCGCAAATGTTACGGTTTCGTATCTGAATGCGCGCGGCGTGCACCAACTGCTGTCCGTGAACGTCAACGCCCCGCCGCCGGGGACACCGTTCTCGTCGGGGCCGCCTCCCAACCCGGCGGCGGGCCCCATCTACCAATACGTTTCGGATGGAGTTTTCCGGCAGAACCAGTTGATCGCGAACTTCAATATCCGGGCGGGCGCGAAACTGAACCTGTTCGGTTACTACTCTCTGAACGACGCGAATAGCAACGCCTCCGGCGCTTCGAGCTTTCCATCGAATCAGTACGACCTCAGTGTGGACTACGGGCGGGCTTCCTTTGCTGTGCGGAATCGGTTGTTTATGGGGGGGACGGTCGGACTGCCGCACGGGTTTCGCCTGAGTCCATTCATGATTTTCAATTCCGGCTCACCCTACAACGTCACCGTGGGCCAGGATCTGAGCAACGATTCGCTATTTAATGACCGACCGGGATTCGCCCCCAATCCTTCCGGTATTTGCCTTTCGCCTACCCAAGCTTGCCACTATTTGATTCCGACGCAGTCAAACGTTCCGACCCCAATTCCCATCAACTATCTGACCGGCCCAGCGCGCTTCACTCTCAACCTGCGGCTGGCGAAGACGTTCGGCTTCGGGCCGGAGGTTGGTGGAAAAAGCGGGGCGCAGCCGGGTGGCGGGCCAGGCGGTGGCCATGGTGGTCCGCACGGCGGAGGGGGCCACGGCGGTTTTGGACACGGTCCCGGCGGAGGGTTTGGAGGCATGGGCCCCGCAACCACTCGACGCTACAGCCTGACCTTCAGCGTCAATGCCAGAAACATCCTCAATAAGGTGAATGCCGCGACTCCGATCGGGACGTTAACTTCACAAGATTTCGGAAAGTCGATTGCTCTGGTTAGCGGACCGTTTTCCAGCGCGGCAGCGAACCGGAAGATTGAACTGGAGGCGACGTTCAGCTTCTGAGCGAGCCTGAGAACGCACGCCCGGCGCACCATGATCGCAGGCTTCTGCACTCCGAAACCTCAGATCCTGCGGATTAAGCAGTCCGCCAGCTAGAAACGAATTTCCAATCCCCCGAACAACTCGCGCTCCGCTCCCGGCTGATAGGAATTCCCACCGGGGTCGGGTTCGGTGAAGGCGATGTACTGTTTGGCGGTCAGGTTTCGTCCCGAAGCAAAAATTGTCCCGGTATACCGCTTGCGCTGCCAGCCTTTGCTGATGCGCGCGTTCAAAAGACCGTATCCGCCAATCCAGGCCGCGTTGGTCGGGTCGATGTAAGCCCGCGATAAAACCAAGCTATTCACATCGAGCGAAACGGTGCCCGGAAGGCTGAACAGCGCGTCCGCGTAGATCTGGTGCGCTGGACAGTTCGGCAGAAAATTGCCGGCCAGATTCCCCAGATAAGTAAGGCTGTTGTAGCTGTCATAGGTAAAGTGCGAATAGGTGTAGGCGCCGGAGAGCGCAAGCCGGTGCAGGGCCAGCCAGCGCAGCGAAGTCTCCAACCCATAGCGGCTGCTTTGGCCGGCATTGCCGTAGAAGGTTTCCAGTGGGCGCTCGTCAACGCGGTAACGCTCGAAATCGTTGTTCGTGCTCAGATGGAAGAAGGCGGTGTCGTAGAAGAAATGATCGCCAAAACTGCCGCGGGCGCCGACTTCTTCTCCGGAGGAGGTGGCGGGCTTCAGCCCCATATTGAAACCGCCGATGGCGTTCGGGTTAGCCTCGAGTTCCTCGGTCGCCGGAGGCAGGAAGCCCTGTCCCCAGGATGAGTACAGGGTGATCTCTTTGCGAGGACTCCAACTGACGCCGACGCGGGCGGTCCCGCGCTGGAATGTTTGGTCGCCGGAAAGATCGGTTCCGTTCAGCTTGAGATTGTCCTGCAACTGGTTCCCGATGTGATCCCAGCGCCCGCTCACAAAGATCGTCCATCTCGAGCCGAGGCCGACACGATCCATCATGTAGCCGGCAGCGCGGTTCTGGGTGATGGTCTGCAGAGCGCAAATGGTGAGCGGCCGTCCACTGCATAGCCCCAGGTTAGGCTCGATGCTCTCGTCGATCGACTGACGATCCAGGTCGCTTCCCACGCTGAAGTAGTTCTTGAAGAAACCCTTCCCGGACTCGATGTGATATTGAAGCGAGCCGCCGGGCGCGGTGTAGGTGCGATGATCGATGAAGGAAGGCACCGGTTCGTCGTACCGGGTGTGGCGCACGAAAAACGTGAACGCGAGATGCTGGCGGTCGGAAGTGATCCAGTCCCCGGTCACTCCTCCGGTAAAGCGTCGTGTCTTCTGATATTCGTTGTAGGTAAGTGAATCGGGATTGGCCTGCCGCCGGTTCTCCTGCAACCACACCAGACTCAACCCTTCCGGATTCTGGTTGAAGTATCCGGTCCCAAGCAGAACCGCATTCAGGTGAAGTCTGGAGGTAGGCGCAAAACCAAATCGGCCAGAGACATTGTCGCCCCAGAACGCGGAGTGGTCCCGATAGCCGTCGCCGACGGTTCGCGCAAGCGCCAGCGAATAAGCCACTCCACCGCTGATCCCGGAAAGGTCGGCGCGCGCCTTGTAGAAGGCGTTGGACCCGCCAGTGCTCCAGAAGCCGCCGTGCGTGATCTCGGTAGGCTCGCCGGTGCGAATATCGATGACACCGCCGGCGGAACCGCCGCCATAGAGAACGGCCACCGGTCCCCGGACCACCTGCATTTCCTGGACCCCGTTCCAATCCACGTCGAACAGATCCGGAGCAAACCCGGTCGGGTCGTTCAGCGGGATCCCGTCCAACAGAACCTGGATTCCCCGCAAGCCGTGTTCGCTCAAAATCCCCTGCCCCCTTATCGACATGTGGACACGCTCGCCATTGGCCTGGTTATCTACTTTCACGCCCGGCACGCCGGCCAGCGCCTCCTCGGCGCCGACCCCACGCGGCATCGTGTCGAAAACCACGGGTACCACCACGGTCGTGGCAGCGGGGTTTACCGCCAGCGGAATGTCGAGGCGCGAGGCGACCACGCTGACCTCCTGCCTTACCACGGTGCGGGGTGTGAGCGTCACCTCCAGGATGGCAGGCTCGCTGCTGGGCCGGTAGGTCACGTTCTGGGCGTAATAGCCCGGGGCATCCACGACGAGCAGGACCGGCCCGCTGCCGGACTTCCCTTCCAGCGTGAAATGCCCTTGCTCGTCGGTGAACGTGGTCAGGCCAAGCTCGGGCGCTTTGACGCTCACATTTTTTAACGGCTGGCCGTCCACGTTATGAATCCTTCCTTGTACGATCGTTTGCCCATAGGCGAGAACCGTAAGCAAAACCAGGCATCCGATTGCGATTACTGCCGAAGCATGAATTCGAGTGGAAACCATCTCTCTGTAACTCCCGGGTTGGAAGGGCCTGTTGGAGGGAGGAAACGTATATTAAAACTTATCGGACAGACCCGGGGCGGGGCTAGGACGCAGGTCACGCCGCCCCGTGATAAGCGATTGTTACTCTTCTGTTGTCTCGAACATGGGCGGGGCTGGTCCCAGTCCTCATGAAGCCGCCGAAGCCGGATTTCTCGAAACCGGCCAAACTATTCACCGCACCAAACTAACCAACAATCGGGTGTGACAGGCGCGTGCTAGGCTGGTAGCGCTCTGGTTTCTGGCATTTACCTCCGCCCGAGGCATTGCCGAGAACCAATCTGAAAAACCTGTTGCGAACGGTCGAGGCGCTGGCGGACCTGGGCCCCGAACTCACCGCGGACCACGACTTCCGGCAGACCGCACGCACGATGCTGCGCGCCGTCCTCGAGGCGTCGGGCGCGCGCGAAGCCGTTCTGTTCTCGTTCAGCGAGCGGCCTTCCCTGCTGACCTCGGTGGACGCGCAGGGATTTGCGCTCCTTCCCGAGCCCTCGCTGATCCCGCTGCTCCCGCGCCATGTGCACACCCTGACCGCTGCCACCGGGCCTATCCTGCTGAACAGCAGCACGTATGACATTTTTCTGAGTTCGAACGGCAACGTGGCGCCGGAGTTGTTCAAATGCGTGTGCCCGCTCAAGGTGCACGGCAAGCTGGCGGGAGTCATTGCCCTGGGAAGGCGCGCCGGCGACGCCGCCTACGAGGAGGACGCGCTCGACGCCATTCAACTGCTCAGCCATTACGTCGCGCTCGCCATCCAGAACCATTCGCTCAACCAGACGCTGGCGCAGCGGGTCTCGGAAAACCTGCGGTTGCTGGCTTCTTTGCACGGCTTCTACGACAACGCGCTGGAGGCGTTTGCCACCGCCATCGACGTGAAGCATGTCAACATTCATGGCCACTCGCTGCGGGTGGGACGCTATGCGCAGGCCATCGGCGAGGCCATGGGTCTGGAGCCGGGCGCGGTGGCTGCCCTGCGCTCGGCGGGATATCTGCACGACATCGGCAAGGTCGCGGTGGACAAGCGGCTCTTTGGCAAGCCTTCTTCGCTCGATCCAGCCGAGTTCCAGGAAATGGCCGACCACACGGTAGTCGGCCACCAGATCGTAAGCAATGTGCAGTTCCCGTGGCCACAGATTCCGGAAATCGTCCGCTGGCACCACGAGCGCGGTGACGGCACCGGTTACCCCGACGGTTTGCACTGGGATGAGATGCCGGTGCCGGTTCGTATTGTGGCGCTCGCCGACACTTTCGACGCCATGACCACCGAGCGCCCCTACCGTGTGCGCCTGCCCCTGGGCAGCGCGTTGCAGGAGCTGGTCCGCCTGACGCCGCAGAAATACGATGCCGAGGCCATGCAGGCCCTGCTCATCCAGGTGCGTCGCGACGCCGTCGGCAGCAACCGCGTCCCGCTGCTGGAAGGCGAACTGATCAGCCTCTCCCCCGGCGATGTGGACGAACTGGCCGCCACCCTGCAGCACAAGATCAACCGCGAAAAAACCATCCTGATCTCAAATCCGCAATTGCCCGCCCAGCGGTGAACGACGAGTTTCCAAGCTTCGCGCCCTCAGATTCCGGCGCGCTCGAAGCCACGGTTCGAGTCTCGAAGCTGATGTAAACTCGGAAGACGCGGGCCTGTAGCCGAATGACCCTGCCGTTCATCCAATAAGAGTGGCGTACAACCATAAGGACAGGTGTGGGAGGATTGATGGCCGTCAGCGACCAGACTGTAGCCGCGGGTAAGCAGCTTGATCAGCTGTGTATCGACACGATTCGCACGCTCTCGATGGACGCGGTGCAGAGAGCCAACTCCGGGCACCCGGGAGCGCCGATGGCGCTGGCGCCCGTGGCCTACTGTCTGTGGCAGCAGTTTCTGCGCTATGACCCCGAAGATCCGCTCTGGCCGAACCGGGACCGTTTCGTGCTCTCCAATGGGCACGCTTCCATGCTGCTGTATTCCCTGCTGCATCTGGCGGGGGTGCGAGAAGCAAGTCCGAGGGGTGAGATACTTTCCACGCCGGCCGTGTCGCTCGACGAAATCAAGAATTTCCGGCAACTGGGTAGCAAGACGCCCGGGCATCCCGAATACGGCTTGACCACGGGTGTGGAGACGACCACCGGCCCCCTCGGTCAGGGTGTCGCGAACAGCGTGGGCATGGCGATCGCCGAGCGATGGCTGGCGGAATATTTCAATCGTCCCGCATTCGAGCTGTTCAATTACCACATCTGGGCGTTGTGCGGCGACGGGGACATGATGGAAGGCGTCTCGTCGGAAGCGGCATCGCTCGCCGGACACTTGAAGGTCTCGAACCTGTGCTGGATCTACGACAACAATCAGATCACGATCGAGGGCAAGACCAGCCTGGCCTTCAGCGAAGACGTGGCCGGAAGGTTCGAGAGCTACGGGTGGGATGTGACCCACGTTCACGATGCCAACGATCTCGGCCAGATCGCGAACGCCTACCACCATGCGCTCGGGGTTGGCGACCGTCCAAAGCTGATCATCGTGGACAGTCACATTGCCTGGGGGGCGCCTCACCGCCAGGACACCAAGGAAGCGCACGGTGAGCCGCTCGGCGAAGACGAAATCAAACTGGCCAAGCGCGCCTACGGGTGGCCGGAAGATTCAAAATTCCTGGTGCCAGGCGGCGTTGTCGAGAATTTCCGCGAGGGCCTCGGCAAGCGGGGTAAGCAGTTGCGCGAGCAGTGGTCGGCGCTGTTCAACCAGTACCGCGCGCAACATCCGGACCTGGCCGCCCAGTTCGACCGCATGCAGCACGGGCAGATTCCGGATGGATGGGACCGGGACCTGCCGAGCTTTCCGGCGGACGCTAAAGGGATGGCGACCCGCGAATCGTCGTCCAAGGTTCTCAATGCCATCGCCAAGAACCACCCCTGGCTTATGGGAGGCTCGGCCGATCTGTATCCATCGACCAAGACCCGTCTCGGCTTCGACGGCACCGGCGACTTCGAAGCTGGTCATTACAACGGCCGCAACTTCCACTTCGGGATTCGTGAGCACGCGATGGGCGCGATCGTGAATGGGATGGCCTTGTCGAAGGTCCGTCCCTACGGATCGACTTTCATGATTTTCAGCGATTACATGAAACCGCCGATGCGGCTTTCGGCCATCATGGAACTGCCGGCCATCTGGATCTTTACGCACGATTCCATCGGAGTCGGCGAAGACGGTCCCACGCACCAGCCGATCGAGCAGTTGGCGTCGCTGCGGGCGGTTCCCGGGCTGACCACGATTCGCCCCGCCGATGCCAACGAGGTGGTCGAGGCGTGGAAGGTGATCATGAAGCTGCGGCACGAGCCGGCCGCGCTGATTTTGACGCGCCAAGCCCTGCGCACACTCGACCGCACCAAATATGCCTCGGCCTCGGGCGTGGCCCGTGGAGCCTACGTCCTGGCCGACGCGGAGGACGCAAAACCGCAAGTCATTCTGATGGCTACCGGCAGCGAGATAAGCCTGTGCATTGACGCCTACGAGAAGCTGAAGCAGGAGGGCATCAAGGCGCGCGTGGTCAGCATGCCCTCGTGGGACATTTTCGAGCATCAGGACCAGAGCTACCGCGAGCAGGTGTTGCCGCCCGAAGTCGCGGCGCGCGTGGCGGTGGAGCAGGCATCCACGCTCGGATGGGCGCAATACGCCGGCACGAAGGGACGCGTCATCGGAATGCGCACGTTTGGGGCCTCCGCGCCACTGAAAGACCTGCAAAAAAAGTTTGGATTTACGCCCGAAGCGGTGATCGATGCCGCCCGCGAACTGGTTAGGAAGTAACGTTTCTTTCCGTCGAAGTTCAATTTGTAGGTCTGGCGGAGAGAATGCGCAGGAGATGAGGAGAAGTCATGAATCCCGTGCCAACTGTCGAGGCTGGTAAAGCCGTCAACCTTCTGAAGCAACTCCAGACCTTCGGCCAATCCATCTGGCTCGACTATATCCGCCGCGACTTGCTCAAGGACGGCGCACTCCAGCGCTTGATTGACGACGACGGTCTGCGCGGGATGACTTCGAACCCGGCGATTTTCGAAAAAGCCATTGCCGGCTCGACGCAGTATCAAGATTTTCTCGACTCCCTGTCCGGTCGCACGGATCTCGACGCGAAAGCGCGCTACGAAATGCTGGCCATTCGCGACATCCAGGACGCGGCCGACCTTCTGCGTCCCGTCTACCAGAGCACCCGGAAACGCGATGGCTACGTAAGCCTGGAAGTCTCTCCGTATCTCGCACGCGACACGAAGGGCACGATGGAAGAGGCGCGCCGGTTGTGGAAACTAGTGGCGCGCGAAAACATCATGATCAAGGTGCCGGGGACGCAGGAAGGAATCCCGGCGTTTCGGCAGTTGATCGGCGAAGGCATCAACATCAACGTCACCCTGCTGTTCGCGCAGGAAGTGTATGAGGAAGTCGCCGCAGCTTTCATCGACGGAGTTGAAAAATACGCGACCGGCGGCGGCGACGTGGGCAAGGTTGCCAGCGTGGCCAGCTTCTTCATCAGCCGCATAGACTCGCTGGTGGACTCGATGGTCGGTGAGCAACTCAAGAAGGAAACGGATGCTGCCCGCAAGGCGAAATTGCAGGGGATTCTGGGCAAGGTTGCCATCGCCAACGGCAAGCTGACGTATGAAGCGTACGAGAGGATCTTCTCTTCCCCGCGCTGGAGGGCGCTGGCGGCGAAAGGCGCCCAGACGCAGAGGGTGCTGTGGGCGAGCACGAGCACGAAGAACCCAGCCTACCGCGATGTGATTTACGTCGAAGAACTGATCGGTCCGAACACGGTCAACACCATCCCGCCGGCAACGCTCGAGGCTTTCCGCGAACACGGTAAACCGCGCGCGAGTTTGATCGAAGACCTGGCAGGGGCCCGCAAAACCATGGCTGATCTGGCGGGCGTTGGCATTGTCATGAAGCAGGTCACCGACAAGCTGACCGCTGACGGCGTGAAGTTGTTTGCCGACGCCTTCGATGCGCTGCTGGCGGCGGTCGAGAAAAATACCAGGCGATCGAGCACGCCCCAGGTCAATCCGCAGAGCGCGACCCTTCCCGCCGACCTCGATGCGGCCGTAAAAAAAAACATTAACGACTGGCGGGCGTCCGGAAAAGTAAGGCGGCTCTGGCAGCGCGATGCCTCACTGTGGACGAGCGAGGACGAATCGAACTGGCTGGGATGGCTCGGGATCACTGGTGAGCAACTCGGCCACATCGGCCAACTGAAGGCGCTTGCGGACGAAATCAAGAACGCCGGCTTCCGCGACATCCTGCTGCTGGGCATGGGCGGATCAAGCCTCTGCCCCGAGGTCCTGGCGGTCACCTTTGGCCACGTGCAAGGTTTTCCGCGGCTGCACGTGCTCGATTCCACCGATCCGGCGCAGATCAAGCACATCGAAGAAAAGATCGATCTCGCCAGGACGCTCTTCATCGTTTCCAGCAAGTCGGGCAGCACGCTCGAGCCCAACATCTACAAACAGTACTTTTTCGAGCGCGTTAGACAGACGGTAGGCGCCGACAAAGCGGGTAGCCACTTCGTCGCGATTACTGACCCCGGCTCGAAGATGCAACTGGTCGCCGAGCGCGACCGCTTCCGGCACATTTTCTATGGACTGCCGTCGATCGGCGGGCGGTATTCCGCGTTGTCGAATTTCGGCATGGTGCCGGCCGCCGCGATGGGGCTGGACACCGGCAAATTCCTGAGTCGCACCAAAGAAATGGTGGAGGCCTGCGCAGCCAGCGTGCCGGTGAGCGAGAATCCGGGCGTCATGCTCGGGCTGATTTTGGGAACGGCGGCAAAGCTCAGGCGCGACAAGGTCACCCTGATCACCTCGCCCGGCATTGCTGATCTCGGAGCATGGCTGGAGCAGTTGATCGCCGAGTCCACCGGCAAGATGGGCAAGGGGATCATCCCGGTGGATCGCGAAGAACTCGGGCCGCCCGAAGTTTATGGCAGTGATCGCATCTTTGCCTATATCCGGCTCGAAACGGCGCCGGATGCGGCCCAGGATGCGAAGGTCGCTGCGCTCGAAAATGCCGGGCACCCAGTAGTGCGCATTGCCATGCGCGACACCTACAGCCTGGGGCAGGAATTCTTCCGCTGGGAAATTGCCACCGCGGTGGCGGGCTCGGTGATCGGCATCAATGCTTTCAATCAGCCCGACGTCGAGGCGAGCAAAGTCGAGACTCGCAAGCTGACCTCCGAGTACGAGAGAAACGGCTCGCTCCCGGCCGAGAAACCGTTGCTTGAAGATGCCGGCATTCAGGTCTTTACCGACGAAAAGAACGCCGCCGATCTGGCGAAGGCGGCCGGCTCCGGCCGCTCGCTGAAGGACTACATGCGGGCTCACCTGGCGCGTCTGGGGGCGGGTGACTATTTCGCTGTGCTCGCCTACGTGGAGATGAATGCGGAGCACGAATCTCTGCTGCAAGGGTTGCGCATGACCGTGCGCGACCGCAAGCGGGTGGCAACCTGCCTCGGGTTCGGGCCCCGCTTCCTGCACTCCACCGGGCAAGGCTACAAAGGCGGACCGAACACCGGAGTGTTTCTCCAGATCACCTGCGACGATGCGCAGGATCTGCCCGTCCCGGGACAGAAATACACCTTCGGCGTGGTGAAGGCCGCGCAGGCGCGCGGCGATTTTCAGGTTCTGCTTGAACGCAGCCGACGGGCGCTGCGGTTGCACCTCGGTAGCGACGTGAAAACAGGACTCACGAAACTCGTGGAATTGGTAAAGGAGACTTTGTAGCTGGCGGTGCAAAGTGGATCCGCAAGGGACATACGAACCTTTTATGAATTGTCATCCTGAGCGAAGCGAAGGACCTGCTGTTTGCGGCGAACAGCAGGTCCTTCGCTTCGCTCAGGATGACAACTCATAAGGGTTGCTCTGCACACTCTAGGCGAAACGCAGCCGCCATCTTGTCGATCGCGGCAAGGAGCGAGGATGCAACTGGGAATGGTAGGTCTAGGGCGCATGGGCGCCAACATGACGCGGCGCCTGATGCGCGGCGGCCATCAGATGGTGGTTTCCGATCTGAGCGCCGCCGCCGTGAAGCAAATGGCCGGCGAAGGCGCGGTAGCGTCGTCCTCGCTCGACGATCTGGTCAGCAAGCTGCAGGCTCCACGCGCGGCGTGGATCATGGTGCCGGCCGGCGATCCTACCGAAAAAACGGTGCAGGCTCTGCTCGGACGCATGCAGGCGGGCGATGCGATCATTGATGGCGGGAATTCGTACTTCAAAGACGATGTACGCCGCGCCAGGATGTGCCAGGGAAAAGGCGTGCACTACGTGGATGTCGGCACCAGCGGCGGGGTCTGGGGACTGGAGCGCGGCTACTGCATGATGATAGGCGGGCCGAAAGAAGCGGTGGCGCGCCTGGATCCAATCTTCAAGACGCTGGCCCCGGGGCGCGGCGACATCCCGCGCACTCCCGGCCGGGAAAACCTCGGCGGCACGGCCGAAGAGGGTTACATCCACTGCGGCCCGTCCGGCTCCGGACACTTCGTGAAGATGGTCCACAACGGCATCGAATACGGCATGATGCAGGCTTACGCCGAGGGGTTCGACATCTTCAAGAATGCGACCAGCAAGGATCTTCCGGAAGGCATCCGCTACGATCTGAACCTGGCCGACATCGCCGAAGTGTGGCGGCGGGGCAGCGTGGTCGCCTCCTGGCTGCTCGATCTGACGGCAATGGCGCTGGCGGAAAATCCAACCTTGTCGGAATACAGCGGGTTCGTGCAGGATTCGGGCGAGGGGCGCTGGACCATTCAGGCGGCGCTCGAGGAGGCGGTTCCGGCAGAGGTGCTCTCGGCGGCGCTGTACACGCGTTTCCGCTCGCGCCAAGATCACACGTTTGCGGAGAAGATTCTGTCCGCGATGCGGCAAAAGTTCGGCGGACACGTCGAACCCAAGAAACATTGAGTCATTGAATCATTGAGGTATTGAATCAGTTGATTTCAATGGCTCAATGACTAAATGATTCAATGATTCAATGACAAGAGGAATTGATGGCTCAAACAGAAGTTCTGCCTGCAACGGCCAAACCGAAGGTTGGGCGCACGGGAGATCCCTGCGTGATGGTGATTTTCGGCGCTTCCGGCGACCTCACCCGGCGCAAGCTGATCCCCGCCCTCTATAACCTGGCCAGCCAGCAGTTGCTGTCGCGGGAATTCGCCGTCGTGGGAATCGGGCGCAGTCCCATGACCTCCGACGAGGCGCGCAAGAAATTCTCCGAAGACTTCAAGCAGTTTGCGACCGGTGCCATTGATCCCGATTTGTGGGAATGGTTCGTCCGCCACCTGTACTACGTGGCGGGAAACTTCGACGATCCCGCGACCTACGGCAAGGTGAAGGAGACCCTGGCCACAGTCGACCGAGAGCATTCGACTCACGGCAACTATTTCTTCTACCTGGCCACCGCGCCCAATTTCTTTGGGCCGGTCGTGGAACGGCTGTCAACCGTGGGCCTGATGGCGGAGAACAACGGCCAGTGGCGGCGGGTGATCATCGAAAAACCGTTTGGCCACGATCTGGATTCGGCCAAGGCGCTGAACCAGCAGCTATTGAAAGTTGCCAGCGAACGCCAGATCTACCGCATTGACCACTACTTGGGGAAGGAAACGGTCCAGAACATTTTGGCGCTCCGCTTCGCCAACGGGATTTTCGAGCCCATCTGGAATCGCCGCTACATCGACCACGTGCAGATTTCCGTGGCCGAAACCGTCGGTGTCGAGACCCGAGGCGGCTACTACGATGGGGCGGGTGCCCTGCGCGACATGGTCCCCAACCACATCATGCAACTCATCACGCTGACCGCGATGGAGCCGCCGATTTCGTTCGAGGCGAACGCGGTGCGCGACGAGCAGGCCAAAATCCTGCATGCCATCCAGCCCTTCAGTAACGAGGACGTGCTCAGTAAAACCATCCGCGGGCAGTACGGAGAAGGCAACATGGACAACCAGCGTGTGCCCGCCTACCGCTCCGAGGACGGCGTGCCCCCGGACTCGCGCACCGAAACCTTCGTCGCCATGAGGCTCCTGATCGACAACTGGCGCTGGGCGGGAGTTCCCTTCTATCTGCGTACGGGCAAGCGCCTCCCCGGCCGTAACACGCACGTCGTGATTCAGTTCCGGCGTGCGCCCTTCATGCTGTTCCGCGAAACCCAGGTGGCCAACATGATGCCCAACCAGCTGGTGGTGCACATCCAGCCGGAAGAAGGCATCTCGCTGCGTTTTGCCGCCAAAGTTCCCGGGCCTACCATGCAACTGGGTGAAGTCAATATGGACTTCGCGTACGCCGACTATTTCGGACAAACTCCTTCGACCGGCTACGAGCGCCTGCTGCACGACTGCATGATCGGCGATGCCACGCTGTTCCAGCGCGCCGACATGGTCGAGGCGGGCTGGAGCATTGTCAATCCCGTGCTCGATGTGTGGAAGGCGCTGCCTCCGCGTCATTTCCCCAACTATCCCTCCGGAACCTGGGGTCCGAAGGAGTCCGACGAGCTGATGGAACGCGATGGACGGCGCTGGAGAAACTTCGAGAAGTGAGGCGGGCGGGGGATTGTGTAATTTGGTAGTGGGCTGATCCTGTGTTGCTGAGCCACGAGCTTCGAGCCGCGAGCTTCGAGCAAACCGGTTGCCTCGCAGCTCGCAGCTCGTTTTTCCTATGCCTTCGACCCGAACCATTGAAGTGCTGGCGACCCCCGCCGATCTTTTTCGCGGGGCGGCCGAGGAGTTCGTGCGCCTGGGCCGCTCCGCCATCGGCGCGCAAGGGCGGTTCGCGGTGGCGCTCTCGGGGGGCTCGACGCCAAAGAATCTCTATTCCCTGCTGCCGGAAAACTACGCCGATTTCGCCTGGGCCCGGACCTTCTTCTTCTTTGGCGACGAGCGCCACGTCCCCCCGGACCACCCCGACAGCAATTACCGCATGGTGAGCGAGGCTCTGCTGGCGAAGATCCCGATTCCCGCGGAGAACGTGCATCGTGTGCGGGCGGAAAATCCAGATGCGGCCGCCGCGGCCCTGGAATATGAAGAAGAACTCCGCCACTTTTTTGAGTTGGAGCCGGGCGAGTTGCCGCGCTTTGACCTGATTCTGCTCGGCCTTGGACCCGAGGGCCACACCGCTTCGCTCTTCCCCGACTCCGAGGCGTTGAAAGAACAGTCCCGCCTGGTGGTCGCAAACTGGGTCGAGAAGCTCAACGCCAACCGGATCACCTTCACACTTCCGGTACTGAATCGCGCGGCGGAAGTGATGTTCCTGGCTAGCGGAGCCGAGAAAGCTGACATCGTCGGCCAGGTCTTGCGGGGAAATAACACGCCGCCACTCCCGGCGCAAAGAGTTTTGCCAGATGATGGGAAGCTGGTGTGGATGTTGGACGAAGCTGCGGCAGCGAAACTAACCCGCTAAGAGTGCGCTGGATGTCAGCGTCTGGAAACGGTCCCCCTCAGCGTATCTTCAGGATATCTTCCTCAGACCGCAAGAACCTGCTCGGTGATCTTAAAGCCCCGTTTCCGTGCCTCGCTGACAAAGGCGTCTCCCGCGACCGCCAGTTCCAGCGGCACCGATCCGACCGGCGTCTCGCCACGGGCGATCATTGCCGCCACTATCGAGAGATGCCACCCAGTGGTGCGCTGCATCGAGGAAAATCCCGTCGCCGGATCGTAGTAGTCGATGACCTCGACGACCGCCTCGGCCTTGCGGCCGTTTTTCCGTCCGACTGCACGGGCGCGAATGATGCAGACATCGTCAATCACGTCGGCGTGCACCTTGGGTTCGAAAAGCTTGTGAAACACGTGGCGTGGAATGACCGGCTTGCTGTCCACTTCGACCGGATCGAGTTCGAAGAGCCCAAGATCGGAAAACGCCTTGAGCTGCGCGAAGGTTCCCGGGTAGCGCAGAATCTTCAGCTGATACGTCTTGAGTTTTCTCTGGAAGGTCCAGGGCGCGGTCGAGACTCCGCCAGCCACAATAAACGCTTCCAGCTTTCCGAGCGGTGGAACGTCGATCATCTCCAACTCGGTAAAGCAGGGTACGTGGACAAGTTGGCCGTCACGCAGGACAGTGATACCGCCGTAGTACTCGTTGGTAAGACCTTCGACGCTGAACGAAAGCAAGTAGTTCCACGGCGGCTTCGGGGCTTTCGGGATGCCTCCATCGTAAAGATAGACGTGTTCGGGTTCATCGAGCAGGTTCATGGCGTGGACGCCGAGCGTGTTGCCCATGCCCGGTCCCATGCCACAATCAGGAACGATGCGCACGCCGGCGCGCTTGGCGTCAGCATCGAGCGCATGCTGTTCGCGCACGATGCCGGTGTTGCCGCCGAGGTCACAGAACGAAACGCCTACGGATATGGCGATCTTTGTGAGTGCGAGATTGAAGAAGTAAGGAACGCCGCTGAGTGCAACATCATGTCCGGCAAGAACGGAGCGGACGGCAGACTCATCGCGAACATCGAGCGCGCACGCCTCCGCCACCGTGCGCCCGAGCAAATGGTTTACCCGCGCGGCCGCCAGTTGCGCGCGAGAAAGATCGGCATCCATCAGCGTGATCCTGCCCGCGTCGCCAAATTTGCCTAGATCATACGCCGAGGCTGTTGTCTGCCGTCCGGCACCCAGAACAATATACGAATAGGACATTTTGCCCATCGAGAATTCTGCTAAGAAGACGTGCGCCGAGGATAGCGGCCCGTGATCCTGCGGACAAAGCCATGAAAACGGTGGAAGGCCGCACTCCCCGGCAAGAACATGAACGGACACTCCCCAGGAACCACCCGGATCCCGCGCTCCTGGCAGAACTCGACCGCTTTGCGGCTCACGGAGCCTTTACCCGCCGCGCGGTACATCCAAATCGTGCGTACGCTCGCTTCGGCACAGTCGCGCACGACTGTCTCCGTAACCTCCGGCGAGGTCATCAACAGCACCGCCTCGACGGGAGGCTCGATCTCTTGCACGCGACCAAAGCACCTGTGCCCTCCGACCTCTCGAAGAGTGGGATTCACCGGCGCGACATCGTACCCGCGGCGGACAAGCTCCTGGAAGAGTTTCACGCTGAAATTCGCAGGATCTCGCGAGATCCCGGCCATTCCCATGCGCTTGTGCGCCAGAAAGTCCGTAATGATTTCAAGCGATGCTTGCACAGTTGACGCCTCCGATCGTTCCTGTTCGGCGTATGGATCCCAGCTCGACGCCGATACGCACACCAATCCCTGATATATACCCTGCTCTCGGGAAGAAATCAGTGACGTTCGAACTTGTGGGTGGCAGAACGCCAAACGATTGGCACGTTTCGATTGGAAGACCGAAGTTTCTAAGGAATGTGACCGCCGAGCCCTACGCCGCGTAGCCGCGCCCGTCGCCGATCTCGCGCAAACCTTCCCCGCGGGCGTGTTCAAACAGTCTCACCTTGTGGCGGGAGTGTTCGAATTCGTGAATGTCAGCCCATACCTCCGCCTGCCATGACATCTCGTGCGTGGCCGCTTCCCCACACGTGGCACACCGGGTGTGGAAGGTGACGCCCGGCTTGGGGGCGAGCGGCGCGTCGGGCAGCTCGATGAATACGCAGCGCACCTCTTCGATCTCTTCGTCGGCGCCCACCAGGTGTTCGTAGCGAAGCAGGTATCCGAAGCCGAGCTTGCGGGCTTCCGACTCGGCTTCCGCGCGGGTATGAAAGGGCCCGTATTCGGCGCGCAGCTGCTCGGTCGAGTCGCAGGCCATCCAGAAAGTTTCCTTGTATGCCATACCCACCTCAGCTTCGGGAGACTCAGCTGTCAAACTGGGTCGAACGGGTCCACTGGCAGTGGAGCAATTTGATTACCGGAACCCGCCCCGCGAAGGCGTCTCTGAACTCGTGCGGGAGGTGAGACCGAGGAGAGAGAACTCTCTGAAAGCAAAGCTAGTTAGAGAGCTCTCTCCGGAAACAGCCAGGGCACTCCAAACGAGCGCGGGCGAATCGCAATGTGAAATCCATTTTCCTTTAGAGCAATCCTGGCGAATCTTGGAACCCAGAGCGCGAGCTTGCCAGCCATCGAGGTGCCGGGGTGGCGCCGGCGTGCCGGCGTCGAAGACTGCCGGTCGCAGCGGGCGCGTGCAGGTCGCATGCGTGCAGGTCCTATGACAGAACTCGCGCGCGGACGCCGGGGGCCAGCTTCGCCGTCAGGATCCGAGCGCTGCGCCCGACTGCGGCGCCTCCTCGGCTGCCCTCCACTTGCCCGTTGCAGGAAGCGGTGCCAGCCCCAGTTGCAGATGCCAGGTTGCCCCGCCATGGCTGGCGACATACAGCGCCAGTTCCAGCCGGGTCCAGACGCCCAACTTGTCGAAGGCGGTGCGCAGGTAGTTCTTTACGACTTGTTCGCTAGTTCCGAGCACGCCGGCGATGTCCTTGTTAGTAAGGCCCTGCCAGACCAGGGTCGCGACTTGGATCTCCTTAGCGGTTAGCCGATCACGGGGTGACATGGTTGCACCTGCTCCTTAATAAACATGGCTGTGGCCAGCTTCACTCGCTTGCGGCCTTCCTTGATTCCCGCGCGCAGAAACAGCGTGCGCAGGTGTTGCTTCACCGTGCGCGGGCTGATCTTGAGCTGGCTGGCGATCTCTTTGTTGCTGCAGCCCTGGACCAGCAGGCGCAGCACCTGCTGGTCGCGGGGCGTGATTTTGATTTCGTTCAGGTTGATCATGGGATTTTCGTCTGCTCCTTCAGTTCAGTCTTGGGGTCGTGACCTGCCGGCAGGAGAAGCACGAGATTCGCCAAATCTTCGCCAACAATCAAACCGCTATTGGTCAATCACTTAGGATTGCCATTTCTATTTTCCTTCGCTCCCGATTAGGGCGAATTCATGAGGCGTTTCCCAGATTGGAACCCAAAGTGGGAAGGGGGCCAAACGCGCAAAGACAAGGGGCAGGTCTCAAGTGCGGTTGGCGGCCTCGCGCTTTGGGAATCCCTGGGTGTCGAGCTGATTTCTCCTCAGGCCTGACACCAGCGACCCGTGAACTGGCTTCCGGCAACAGTTTTCCTGGTTCTGAGAAATCGGAGTTGCACTACAATGAAGGCAGATTGATCGCCTTCCCCAAGTCCTATGTCCTCGACGCGTTCCAAGCTGAAGCTGGATGAGCAGTCCTTCGAGGAACTGCTGGCGGCCGCCTACACCGTTCAGCAACACAACGCCACGCTGAAACGGGCCTCCGGAACGGCCGCCGTCTGCCGCCAGTGCGGCGCTTCCGTACGCGAAGGCGAACCACTGTGCAGCCACTGTGCTGGCGCAGGCGAGGAATTTCGCCCGGGCGAACGGATGCAGCGGAAATGGGCATCGCTGTGGCAAATGGGCCAGCAGCAGGGCTGGTGGCCGGAGCGTCCCGCGCCCGCTGGAGACGAGCAGAGAGCGGAGGAGAATCCAGCCGGCGGGGCCATCGAATTCGAGGACCCAACCCTGGAGGCGGTAGCCGACGCCGCGCCTTTAGCGGACCTCGAAGTCACGGAAGACGATGGGCGTCCGGACCCCGCGTTGGCTGCGAGTGAAGAAGCACTCCTCGAACAAGGGTCTCCCGAAGATTCCCCGCCGACGGACACAGACTTCAAGCCGGAAAACTCGCGCTTCCCGGACCTGCGTCTGACCCTGCGCTTTCACCGCGCCGACCTCTACCTGGGACTGGCGATCATGGTGTCGCTGTTGGCCATGCTGTGGGTTCTGTTCTCGGCCAGCCCCTCGGACCTCCGCCGAGGAATCGCGAGCGCCGGCCTCCACCCAAGAGTGCAGCTGAGCCCGTGGGAGCGGGCACTGGTAAAGCTGGGAATCGCGGAAGCTCCCGATCCGGCTGCGCCGGTTTATCGGGGAAACCCGAACGCCCAGGTGTGGGTGGATCCGCACACCGCCCAGTACTATTGCGCGGGCGAAGAACAATACGGAAAGACTGCCGACGGGCGCTCCGCCACCCAGCGCGAGGCTCAGATGGACCAGTTCGCCCCGGCGGGCCGCGCCCCCTGCGACTGAGCTGCGCGCGAACCGCTTTTCTCTCCCCAGCAGATTGCTCATGGTCGAAACTCCTTCCCGACTCGACCTTTGGAAGTGGCCCAGATGGAACTTGCTTCAAGCTGCCCACATGAGCGTGAAGCGGGTGTGCAATGCCTCCCGTTTTCAAGGTCTAACAGGGGACCTCGACTATAATCAGCCGCACGCATGACCCTACCTTCCGGCACGAAACTCGGGCCGTACGAGATCCTCGCTGCACTGGGCGCAGGCGGCATGGGCGAGGTATATCGTGCCCGCGACTCGCGGCTGGAGCGCGATGTAGCGATCAAGGTTCTACCGACTAATCTGTCCACTGATCCGCCCTTGCGGCAGCGGCTGGAGCGCGAAGCCAAAGCCGTTTCGAAACTCAATCATCCTCACATCTGCACGCTGCATGACATCGGTCATCAGGATGGCGTGGACTTCCTGGTCATGGAATTGGTCGAGGGTGAAACGCTCGAGCAGCGGCTGCTCAAGGGCTCGCTGTCTTCCGACCAGACTCTCCGCTGCGCGACGCAAATTGCCGGTGCGCTGGCCAAAGCGCACAAGCTGGGAATTGTTCACCGCGATCTGAAGCCGTCGAATGTCATGCTGACAAAAACCGGCGCTAAGCTGATGGATTTCGGATTGGCCAAGCAGTCCGGGCCTGCTCCTCTTGCCGCCGCGCTGACCGAGATGACGTTGGAGCAGGCAAAGCTGACGGGCGAGGGCATGTTGGTCGGAACCTTCCAGTACATGGCGCCCGAGCAATTGGAGGGCAAAGAAGCCGACCCTCGTACCGACATCTTCTCGCTGGGCGAACTGATCTATGAAATGGCAACCGGCAAGCCGGCGTTCAGCGGCAAGAGCCGGGCGAGCCTGATTGCGGCCATTCTCACCGCCGAACCCCAGCCCATGACTAACTTGCAGCCGATGACCCCGCCGGCGCTGGAGTGGGTGGTTAAGAAATGCCTGGCGAAAGATCCCGACGAACGCTGGCAGAGTGCCAGCGACCTGGCCAGCGAGTTGAATTGGATTACCGAAGGAGGCTCGCAGTCGACAGAAACGGGGCGCGTTCCCGTCGGGCGCAGAAGATGGGAGCGCACAGGTTGGCTGTTGGCTGCCACGTTCTTTCTCCTGATGATGGCCGCCGGTTTGGCCTTGTGGAACGCAAGCAACCAGCGCCCGCGCCCGATGTATTTCCACACTTCCGTGCCGTTTCCCGCGAACGACCTCGCATTGTCACCCGATGGACGGATGCTGGCGATCATCGCCTATTCCGCGCAGGCGAACAACAACGTGCTCTGGACGTATGAAATCGGGGGCCGGCGGACCAGTTCGTTGGACGGGACGCAAGGAGCGTCCTACCCATTCTGGTCGCCTGACGGCAAATTCATCGGGTTCTTCGCCGACGGCAAACTCAAGAAAGTAGAGCTGTCGGGTGGACAGCCCCAGGTGTTGTGCGATGCGCCCAACGGGCGCGGCGGCACATGGAACCGGGACGGAGTGATCGTGTTCACGCCTGAAGCAAGCAGCGCAGGGTTGTTCCGAGTGTCCTCTTCGGGGGGCTCTCCGGTTGGAATCACCAAGCTGGATACGTCTCGTTTTGAAACCAGCCACCGCTGGCCGATGTTCCTGCCGGACGGGAAACATTTTCTTTATCTGGGAGCGAATTTCTCCGGGCAGTTAGAAAACAACGCCATCTTCCTAGGCTCATTGGATTCGCAGGAAAAACGCTTGCTGGTGAGCACCAGTGCGAACGCGGCCTATGCGGAGCCTGGCTACCTGCTGTACTTGCGGGATAACAAGACACTCTTGGCACAACCGTTCGATCTGCGGCGCTCTGTTCTGAGCGGCGAGCCGTTCCCCTTGAGCGACGAGGTGCTGTACTTCCCTCAGGTGGACAGGGCCGTTTACAGTGTCTCTGGTGGAGATGTTCTGGTCACGCAAACGGGAAAAGGCGCGTCCCTTTCGCAGTTGACGTGGTTTGACCGCGGCGGAAAGCCGGCGGGCACGGTCGGGGTGCGAGGGTCGTACAACAATGTGCGTCTCTCGCCAGACGGGCACAGGGTCGCCACCGACCAAACCGACCCGGACGGACGGCACACTGATATTTGGATCCATGAGCCGGCCCCGGGGTTGGCGACGACGCGGCTGACGTTCGATCCGTCGTTTCATCAAGACCCTATCTGGAGTCCCGACGGTAAGCAGATCCTGTTCGCTTCCAACCGCAGGGGCTTCCGCCTTTATACGAAGAATGCCGACGGTTCCGGCTCCGAGGAAGAGGTGGCCGATCTGGGTACCGTTGTGCAGGGCAATGCCTGGGACTGGTCGCGCAACGGCAAGTACGTACTGGTCAGGAAGGCAAACGAGCTGTGGTCCCTCTCCTGGCCGGAGCGTGTAGCCAAGCCGCTATTGCAGGCAACGTGGACGGTGCGAAACGCGCAGTTTTCCCCCGATGGCCGATGGATCGCCTACGCCTCGAATGAGACGGGGAGCTGGGAGATCTACGTCTCTCCCTTTCCCAGTATGAACGGCAAGTGGCAGCTGTCGAGCGGCGGAGGACAGGAGCCGAGGTGGTGCCAGGACGGCAAGGAGTTGTTCTACCTGTCTGCAGACGGAAAGATGATGGCAGTGGCGGTGACCACGGGTGCCAGCTTCAAAGCCGGCTCTCCGGTCGCGCTGTTTCAGACCCACCGGCGGCAGCCGGTTTCCTCGCAGGACGACTTCTCCTACGATGTGAGTGGCGACGGGCAGCGATTCCTGATTGCTACGAAGGTGGACGAAGCCGGCGCCGCGCCGCTTTCGATTCTCTTAAACTGGGCTTCGGGGATGGGGAAATAGCATCCTCGTACCAGCGAGACTTAGTCGAGATCGCGAACGCCGGGAGGTTCGCTGAGACGCCCGGCGCGAGTCGAATCTCAGGCGGAATACGTCTGTTCGTGCCGCCGCGCCTCATACCAGAGTGCCAATTCGACGCGGTTCCACAGCCCCAGTTTGTCGTAGATCCCTCGGAGATAATTCTTGACGACATGCTCGGTGGTCCCGAGCGAATTGGCGATATCGCGGTTCTTGCAGCCCTCGGCTACACGCTGGATGATGAAATGTTCGCGTTCACTGGGGCCGCATCCGGGGCCCCGCTGGCTTGGCCTCTCTCCAACCATAGTTGTCTCCTGTAGAGCAAAGTCGCGAGCTTGACCCGCTTGATTCCGTCCTTGATTCCGAACCGCAAAAACATACGATTGAAATGGGCCTTGACGGTGCGTTCCGCCATGTTCAAATCGCGGGCGATTTCGGAGTTGTCACATCCTTGGAGAAGCAAATCGACAATCTGCTGTTCCCGGCGCCCCAGCCGGCTGGGCTCTTCGTTCATGCACTGTACCTCGCGGTGACGCAGAGCAAGCCGCCACCCCCTGGCGGCAACAGGACTCTTGCGCCCCGCATTTAGAGTTTGCCCTTCCTATTGCAACCACGCGGCCAAAACGGCATGCTGCCTGTTAACGAAGTGTGAATATAGGGAGGCGCTGTGTTTATAAGGGAAAAACGGGAGCTGGCGCGTCCTCAAGACGAGATATCCACAGGGCCCCTGCGCCGACAAGGGCAGGCCGCTTGGCAGAAATCACCTGCCGATCCTGAATCCGTGGAATGAATTACACGAAAGGGCATTCAGCGATCCCGCCTTTGAAGGCGCCAAAGTGGCAGATGCCCGGCTCCCCCTATAATGCGAAGGTGGACTTCAGGCTGGTCAGCGACTATCGACCGCAGGGCGATCAGGCGAAGGCGATCGAAAGTCTGACTCGCGGTGTCTTCGACCGCGAGCAGCACCAGGTCCTGCTCGGCGTGACCGGGTCGGGTAAAACCTTCACCATGGCCAAAGTGATCGAGGCGGCGAACCGCCCAACCTTGGTCATGGCGCACAACAAGACGCTGGCGGCGCAGCTCTACCACGAATTCAAGAGCTTTTTCCCGCAGCACGCGGTCGAATACTTCGTCTCCTACTATGACTACTACCAGCCCGAAGCCTATGTTCCCGCCGCCGACCTCTACATCGAGAAGGAAGCCACCATCAACGACGAACTGGACAAGCTGCGGCTTTCCGCCACACGATCGCTGTTCGAGCGCCGCGACTGCCTGATCGTTGCCTCGGTGAGTTGCATTTACGGCCTGGGCTCGCCCGAAGCCTATTACGGCATGTTGCTGTTCATGGAAAAAGGGCAGAAGGTCAAACGTCAAGAAATCACGCGCAAGCTGGTCGAAATTTTGTACGAGCGCACCGAAGGCGAGTTCCGCCGCGGCACCTTTCGCGTGCGCGGCGACGTCATCGAGATCTTCCCCACCTATGACGACATGGCGTATCGCGTCGAGATGTTCGGCGACGAAATCGAGTCGCTGTCGCAGATCGATCCGCTGTTCGGCACCGTCAAGCAACGCTACATGCGCTTGCCCATTTACCCGAAGACTCATTACGTAATGAAGGAAGAAACCAGGGCGTCGGCCGTCGTTTCGATCAAGCAGGAGCTGGCGTGGTGGGAAGTGGAACTGGAAAAGCAGGGACGCACGGTCGAGGCGCAACGCATCCATCAGCGCACTATGTACGACCTGGAGATGATTAAAGCCATGGGCTACTGCCACGGCATTGAGAACTACTCGCGCCATTTCACCGGGCGCCTGCCGGGGGAGCCGCCGCCGACACTGCTCGACTATTTTCCTCGCGACTTCCTGCTCTTCATTGACGAGTCGCACCAGACCGTCCCGCAGCTGCACGGCATGTATCACGGCGACCGCTCGCGCAAGCAGACGCTGGTCGAATACGGCTTCCGCATGCCCTCGGCGCTCGACAATCGTCCGCTGACCTTCGAGGAGTTCGAGCATCGCACCAACCAGATCGTCTATGTCTCGGCGACGCCGGGTCCGTATGAGCTGACCAAGTCCGCCGGAGTCGTGATTGAGCAGATCATCCGCCCGACCGGCCTGATTGATCCTCCGGTTGAGATACGTCCGGTCAAGGGGCAGATTGACGATCTGCTGCACGAAATCCGCGAGCGCGCCGCAATCGGCGAACGGGTGCTGGTCACCACGCTCACCAAGCGCATGGCCGAGGATCTGGCCGAGTATTACAGCGAGGTCGGCGTGAAGTGCCGCTACATGCACTCGGAGATCGAAACCCTGGAGCGGGTCAAGATCCTGCGCGATCTGCGCAAGGGCGAGTTCGATGTGTTGATCGGAATCAATCTTCTCCGCGAAGGTCTCGACCTGCCCGAAGTTTCTCTGGTGGCGATTCTCGACGCCGACAAGGAAGGCTTCCTGCGTTCGTCCGGATCGCTCATCCAGACCATCGGACGCTGCGCCCGCAACCTGAATGGCCGCGCCCTCCTCTACGCCGACGTGATGACCGACTCGATGAAAAAAGCGCTCGACGAGACCAACCGCCGCCGCGCCATCCAGCAGGCCTACAACGAAGAAAACGGCATCACGCCCGAGTCGATCGTGCGCCCGCTCGATATGACGCTGGCCGCCATCGTCGCCGCCGATTACACCGACCTGGCCAGCGCCGAGCCCGAGGGCGTCCCGGAATTCAAGTCGCAGGAAGAACTCGACGCCTACGTGGCCAAACTCGAAAACGAAATGCGCGAGGCCGCCCGGCGCTTCGAATTTGAAAAGGCCGCCAAGCTGCGGGACACCATCAAAGACCTCCGGACAAGAGAATTTCTGTTCGCGTAAAACTGGTACCTTTTCCCACGCGCCCGGTTGCCCATCACAGCGTTTTCGGGAGCCTGGGGTTAGAATCTCCGCGTGCCAGGAAGTCTGAAGCCCGCGATGGGTTCGGATTCCTCGGCAGTCCTTACCCAGCAATGATCGCCGGCATGGGGAGCATCCACCGGCTCGAAAGAGAGGCACGCATGAAGAAAATCCGTTGGACAGGAGTCGTAACCGTTTTCTTGATTACCATAATGATGGTCGCGTGCAGTTCCACCACCACTGCGCCCGCGAGCAAGACTCAGACGCAAACCGCTCAGCCCCCCAAGAAAGAACCGGTGCTCTACACCGGGAAGTCATGTCTCTCGCAGATGGCAGGCATGGCCGGGCGCTGGCAGCCGGATGCGGTGCCGTTTCACATGGAATCGGATCTGAACGCGGAGAGCAATGGACATGACGGGAAATCGACGATTTGGCGTGGCATGTTCGCCTCGCCCAGCCGCAGAACCTACAAGGTCTTCACCTGCTCGGGCAGCCGGCTGCGGGATGAAGCGCCGATCGGCGTGACTTCCACGGCGGAGACAGCTTATGGGCCCACGGTTCCTGCGCTCATGTTCCAGTCCTTTCTCTTAAGCACGGACTCGGACAAAGCCTATGCGCTGGCGCAGGAAAAGGGCGGTGCCAAGCTGCTGGAGAAAGATCCCCAGCAGCCAGTTCTGTACACGCTGGATTGGAACGCCAAGCAGAAGCAACTGCTGTGGGTGGTGATTTACGGGACTGCGCTAGACCAGTCCAAGGGGATTGGCGTGATTGACGCCAACACGGGCAGGTTTCTGCACGCAGCCAAGTGAACCGGCGGGATGCGACGAGTGCGGTCGAGCTGGGCGGCGTGCGGCTTAGTCCGCGCTCAGCACGACCGGGAAGGCGGCTAGGACGCGTTCGCCGCGGCGTGGGCGACGGCTTCCTTGTCGGATTCGCGGGCGACGGCGCTGAGTTCTTTCTGGATCGAAGAGAAGCGCTGGAAAATCTCGTGGAGCCGCAGAGCCATGTTGCGGATGGTGTCGGCCTGCGCCAGGACCCCGGCCGGCAGTCCAGCCTCGAGCAACAGCAATTCAGCGTTGCCCAGAACGGAAGTTAGCGCGTTGCCGACGTTGTGCCTCATTTCCACCATATAGCGGCCGAGCGTCGCCTCGGCTTCCGCCGCACTGCGCAGGCGCTCCGCGTCGAGAGCGCGGAATTCGGCCTGGCCGCGGCGAAGAATCTCCCGCCCCAGCAGGCCCGCCACGGTTGCCCAGGCCGCGAACTCGCGCGGTAAGAAGAACAGCTGGCCCTCGACCCTACAACCTTCGGAAGAGGCGCCGGGATGAGGCGGGTTGGAACCAATCAGGATCGCCGGCTTCCCGATCGCGGCTAAGACCGCAGTCAAGGTCTCGCGCTTCGGTCCCGCCGGAGCATCCGCGATGGCGAGGTCAAAGACGTCGCGCCGGAGTTCGTGGCAGAGGTCCTCTTTCAGCGCGATGAATTCGGGCGCTTCGGAGGCGGTGGGCCAGTTTCTGGTCACCTTCCGCGCGAAGGCGGGGTCGCTCGAAAGGATCAGGACGGTGGAGCCGTTCCGGTTCATGGTCGCACCTGGCACGACACTACTTGTCCCTTCCACGACCGGGAGGTTCGGACTCATCCGAGCCGCTCGACACCTGGAATTCGGGTGGAGACGCCGATCCGGCTGCGGAGTGCGCCGCCGCCGCGGCCGCGCGCGCGGCCGGCGCCGGTCTGTTGATACCGCCCTGGAGGGCATCGTCCACCGAAGCGCGCAAATCCACGAGCATGCGTAAAGGCTGGCCCGAGGAGTACTCGGCGTGGAACATCACTTTCCAGGACTGGCAGATCATGCGCAGGCGAGCCACCGGTTCTTCGGCGGAGAACTGGGCGCGGCGGCAGTCGATGGTGTGGATACCGCGGTGCTCGAGTTCGCGCAAGCCGTCCTGAATGGCGTTGAGATCGCCGTGCATGAGGCGGAAGAACACTCGCCGCATGAGGAAGCTGAAACGGGCGAATGCCACCATGGCCGAGGAATCGTAGTAGCGGTCGCCGCTCTGGGTTTTGAGTTTGCGTCCCTGGTCGAGGATGCCGCTGTGGAGCAGTTCGCTGAGGCGGCGGCAGCGGGCGGCCGAGGCCATCAGATTATCCAGCGAATTCAGCCAGACCGGTAGTTTCGGCTGAAACGGGCCCAGCACGGGCTCGAAAACCTGCGCCAGGTAGTCCAGATCCACGTCCGCATCGTCCAAGCCGGAGGGGGCGCACAGCGAAAAATACTGGACCAGCAGGAAGTCAACCTTGTCCCGGTCACTGGGCGTCTTCACCGTCTTCTGCAAGTGGTGGACGAGTAGATCGCGAAGCACGGTCTCATTGGCGAGCGTGGTGGTCTGCAGGAACTGGCGCAACTGGTGCACCTGAATCTGTGCATCCACCCGCTGCAACCAGGCCTCGACTGCCTCGGCCGCTTCCGGTGAGGGCGAGGGGCTATCCTCGGGAACGTCGCAGGCAGGTACTTCCACCACGAATTCACGAATCAGCGAGGAATAGATCGGCCGCAAGGAGCCCAGCAGCAGCCAATTCTCCGGCAAGGATGTATCTGTGGACGAAGTCATGATTTCACAATCCAGTTGGGAACGTCTTGGAGGAAGCGGGCGGCGACCACGGTTCGTTCCGGGTGATATTGAACGGCCACGACCGAGGCTTCTGCGTGCAACGAGCCATCGGCGTTTTCCAGCACCACGCGATCGGCAAACTCGAGCGGACGGTCGGTGGCAAACAGCACCTCGTGCTGGGTGCCGAACTCGATGACGGTTTCCTGAAAGAACGATTCCTGCTTGCCCGCGGCCCGGCTGAGTTTGATGGGGATGCGCACCGGAGTCGCCTGGGGAAAGAACCTGGCCAGACGGCCCACGATATTCGGTTGCGGAGCGCGCGCCGCAGCGGCGGCCTGGTTCGGCACGGAAAACCTCGAATCTACAGGTTGGTCGAGCAGCCGAGTCTCCCTTCTCCCCGGTTAGGAAGAGCATCGAGGAGACTCGTTCTGCCTTATCGGTAGGAAAGAGTGCAAACCCAAATCCAAAACCTCAAAGGTCATGGACTGAAGAGTAAGGGCAAGCAGACAAGGAAGTTAGGGATGCGAAGAAGCATCTTTGTCAGACCGTTTTGCGGGCTAGGGAAAAGATCGTCTCATGCTGAGAAAGCATGTCTCAGGAGTAGCGAGAAGCGAGTGGCGAGTAGCGAGTCGTCGAGTTGAGGACCTGGGATCTCTGGGACGAAAGTCAGTTCTAGCTGTAGTAGCTTGAACTCTGCGGAGAATCTTGGTGAAACTCCACGTATCGGAAACAGACTGGTACCCGACTCGGCGGGGATTTTGAGTGTAATCGGGATGTTACGCCAACGACCGCACTGAGGTCAGGCTTGGTGCGCACTCGGCACACCCTCCAGGTGGTTGTCTCCGTACACTTCGCGGATTGCCTGGACGTGCTCGGCAGATATGCCGTCCCGAATTGAGCGCAAATAGTTAAGGAACTGCGTTTTGACGTTCAACGAGAACACCTTCGCCGTTTCCGGTGGCCGCAATGCGGTCGGAACGTCCAGCAACAACGATCGACAGCCGTTATCCATGAACATCGCGTCGCAATAGGGCAACAGGTGCGTCACCGTGTCTATGTCCGTGGGGGTGCCTTCATTCGGTGGCTCCTTTTGCCCTTGTGCGGCCCGCATCGCTATCGCCGCAAACATCAGGGATTGCAACTTCACGAACGGCGCATCGGCGATCCGATTTCGTAGGAGGAAACCCTTGCCCAATTCCGCCTGTTCTTCGGGCGACCTCATTCCCCCGTTCCTCGGGAACTGCATGATGTGCTCGATACTCGCGATGATTGCCTCCTGAAACGATGGCAGGATTTTGTCGAGCACTTCGAGCGAAGGTTCTACTCCCGGCTTATATGAAAAGAAAGCTCCCTCGCGCTCGCGTTTGTGCTTTACCACCGCCTCCAGCAAATACCCCTGATAGCCGGTTCGCTCAAGCTCGTACCAGTACTCGAAGTTGTGCTTCTCCTTGCCCCATACGTCTCTGAACAATCGTGCAATGTTGGCGTGGAGTTCACCGCGTACTTGTCGCAGGCGCGCCTCCGAGATGAACGGGTTGTCTCCGAAGACGATGTAAAACCGCTCGTTCCAATCATTCGGGTCCTTGGACAGGACGCGGCTAGGGTCGAAATCGAACGCTGCTTCTCTGCTTTCCGACCACGCGAGCGCGAGTTCGCCGATCTGCTCGGTCTTTATCGAGTCGAATGCGTTGAACGTGATGCCGCCCGACAACCCCTCATACGTGTTCTTGAGCTCGGCATTGAACGGCGCCGTGCGCGACTCTTCCACATGCGAGCCCGAGTCCGGGCAGCAAATCATCTGGAGCTGGCGCAACTGGAACAAGAGGTCGTGCAGTTCGCGCCAAAACGGGTCTCCCGCCACACTCGGATGGCCTTTGATTGCGGGATTCTTCAACTTCATCAAGTTGCTGATGACGAACTGGTCTAGGTAGATGATTTTCTTCCGCAGTTTCGGCAGTTCATAGTCCTGCTTATGCCAGCAATCGCGACAGCGCCGCATGAGGTTCGATCCGCTGATGATCATGACACCGAACTTGTCCTTGCCACATGCGGGGCAGGTTTTCCAGGGCGGCGAGATGAGATTGCGCGGATCGAACTCTTTCTCTGGCATACGACGATTCTATTCTGAATGGTTTCTCTTGCTCTGTTGTTGCAAACAGGCGATACCGCTCACAACCCGGTCAATGAGCGCTATGGCGATTTTTCGTCAATTGGCTTCCATTGCTACTATAAGGAGGGTTGTTTGTGAGGTGAATTATGGCCGTTGCGACCGTCACGAGCGTGAACGTTAAGCAGGCTGTGCCGTTTTTCGGCGTC
>JBAVUO010000102.1:0-2816 GCA_049696815.1 Terriglobales bacterium
ATGCTCGGACTATGGCTCGTCGCTCTACCGCGGAAATCCCGGTCGACCTCCGAGCACGCCTGGAGAAAGCCCGGCTCGATCTGTTGGCGCTGTTCCGTGCTCTGGATCGGATGGACTTGTCGCCCGCCGAAATCCCCCAACGCCTGATACGCCAGTTGTTTGAACTGGATGCCGACTATGTGGAAGCTCTCTGGGCCTTGGACCAACCTCCCGCCAGCCTAGATCTCCACGCCATGCTCCGCGATACTCTGGCAGCGCCCGATCAACTGCCGGAAGCTTGTGCTCGGTTCCGCACCCATCTCCCCGGCCGCGCTCACGCCATCCTAGCTACTTTCCCACTTAAAATTCGGAAAGCTGGCACGGACGCATCGGCCCAGTTCGGGTCAGACTTCTCCCTGCCGGTGTGGAATGCGTGGGAAGAGAAAACGGAGGCGGATTCGGAATCAGTTCCGGTGTAGGGTTGCCGGCAGGGAGGAGGAAGAGGGGGTACCGTTGTAACGGCATTTCTACCGAGAGCGATCGCGTTCGGCCAGGTGGGTCCCGATATGAATGAGGTTGTCGGCGATCACCGCGAGTCCGACCCACCGGCGAATGCCGTCCGATCCTTTATAGAGTGATCGCCGCATCCCGTGCCGGCGTTTGAGAACGCTGATGCGGCCTTCGCAGCCGGTACGCCACTTCTGAAGATCTTTGAACCACGGTTGCTTCTGCCGCTGCTTGCGCGCAGGGCTTTTGGTGTCGTGACTCGGAATGGAGACTCGTTTGACCCCCAGTTGCTCGGCCTTGGATTCGTTAGCGGCGGAGAAGAATCCGGGGTCCGCCGCCACGCGTTCCGGAGCCCGGCCGAACTGTTCGACATGTTGCTCCAGACATCCTTCCAGCAAAGTGGAATCGGCCGGCCGCTGTTCGCACACTTGGTAATGCGTGATGATTTGGTTCTCGGCCTCTTGAATCAGGACCAGTTTGCCGAACTCGTTGGGTTTATGCGCCTTGCCCTTGCGAATCACTTCGGTGTGTGCTTCAAAGATGCTAAGCAGTTTTCCCTCGGCTTGGGTGTTGCCGCGCAACACCCGCTCGCGGGTCTGGCGCAGCACCTGCTGGACGCGGGGAATCATCTGATCCAGTTGCTTCTTGGCTTGGTGCAATGCGGCCCGATGGCCTCGTTGGATGCGTCCTGCCATGGCGTGCGCAAACTTCTTGGCCTGCCCGGTAACCCGGCTGGTGATTTCCAATAGTTGGCGATAAGCCTTCTTCATCTTCTCCCGGCCTTGCTCGGTCTTGTTCCGGCTGGCCCGTGCAATCGCCAGCACCTTCAACTTGGCGGACCGGCTACGGTCACGTAACTGCCTGCCCACCTTACCCACCGCGCCAGCGACTCTCTTCATGATGCGCGTGAGAACGCGCACGCCATCACCCAGTAACGTGCTGTCGGTCGGATAATGAATGTCAGTCTCCACCACGGTCGTATCGACGCGCATTTTACGTCCCGCGGCGATTTTGTGTTCCTGCGCGATCTCCACCATCCGCCGATTCAACTGCTCGATCACCTTCGGCCCCAGTTGCCGCCCCAGGTTTCCCATCGTCCGATCATCGGGAACCTTCTCGCCGCCAACCCGCGTGAACTCGCGGTAGACCAGATTGGCGCGCACCTCCCGCGTCAGGGTTTCGTAACTCCAGTCACGCACGTGTTTCAGCAGCAGCATGCGGAGCACCACCTCTGCCGGCGTCGCTTTGCGGCCCCGCGTCTTACTCTTCCGGCAGCGTTTGGCTAACTCCTGCTGGATGAGGAGCAACAAAGCATCATCTTCCAACGCCTTGTCGGCGTGTCGCATCCAGGGTTCCCAGAGATCCTCCACCGCCTCGGCGATGAAGCCATCGGCGAAATTTCGTTGCAAGCGGCGAGCAGCGATCATGGCTGGATCTCCTGCTGCTTGGACTCCTCGCGGTCCAGACGCAATAGGAATTGATTCAACTCGCTAATGGCCTCCAGGCTCTGTTTGATTTTGCGATAGGCGCCAAGCGCCTGGCGAACCTGCGGAACCTGGTCGGGGCGCAGGCTGACTTGGCGGTTCTTTCCGCCGGGATACCCCACCGTGAGAACCCAGAGCGGATGACCTTCGCCGCGGGCGCACTTGGAGCAGCCCGAGGAGTGAAGGAGAGTGCGCTGGAGCAGCGATCCGCGAAGGACGTCCGCGGCGGAGGAAAGATGGGAGACAAGCTTTTCTCGTTTGCGGATGGCTTGAGTTCGTGTCATCAGTAATGATGATACAACAAGGCCGACATGAGATCAATACATTTCTCGATAAAATGTTTTGACGATTTCGGATACCCGGTTGGGGACCGGGCCTGTCTCAGGGAAACGCTCGATCCCGCAACCAGCCACCGACCGGCCCTATGAAAACAAGGGGCTTACGTGCCGAATTTTAAGTGGGAAAGTAGCTAGCTATTTCGAAGAACGCCGCTCCAGAGTGGACAGAGTCGCGAAGGAACTGGAGGTCATACAACACCACTGATGCCTAATATCTATCTGTGTGGCAGCATTGCCAACGCCCAAATCAATCGGCGAGTGGCGGATTTACTCACTAGGGCCGGTCATGACGTCTTCGATCCGTGCCTAATCGTCCCACACGATTCGCTCAAGACATCCTTTCCACAAACTGTATACACCCAGTGTAAGCGGGCAATTGAAGCATGCGATATCCTCTTCGTTTTCTTAGATAGCTATGGAAAGGATTCAGCGTGGGAAGTTGGCTTCGCCAGAGGCAGAGACAAATTCATAGTAGGAGCCATTGCTGGAACCAGCCTGTTTCTCGAAG
>JBAVUO010000103.1:0-8282 GCA_049696815.1 Terriglobales bacterium
TCGCCGACCGCAAGTCGCACCGGCATGTGGGGAACGTGAAGCTGGGGCCGATCAACTGGGTCCATCGCTGGGCCACGTTCGGCATCATGATCGGTGATAAGGCATTTTGGGGCAAGGGCGTGGGCGAAGAGGTCACGCGCCTGATGGTGGAATACGGATTTTATCGCCTGAATCTGCACCGGATCGGCCTGGGAGTTTTTGAAGAACACCGCCCGGCGGTACGCTGTTACCAGAAGGTTGGTTTTGAGATCGAAGGCTGCTTGCGTGAGCAGATGTGCCAGGACGGGAAGTACAAGAACTGTCTCTCGATGGGCCTGCTGCGCTCCGAATACAAACCCCTCAGAGCGGACAAAGGCAAATGAGAGGGTTGGTTGTAGGCTGCGGGTCCATCGGCAAGCAAACGCCATCTTCGGAATCTCAGAAACTCTGGGGTATTGCTCAGCTACGGTCTTTATCTCAGCATCAAAGTGCCGCGCGCGCGCCCCGTCGCGCCCGCTAGCCTATCGCACTGAGACGAGCGCCCCGAGCCTGGCGTACCCCCCGGCCTGGTCCTGGGATGTGCCTGGGTGTGGGGGTGTAGCAAAATCCCCTCGGGTCATAGTACCCCCAGAACAAATTGACTGCCAGTTGCAAGCGCCCTATCATCAGGCATTCTCTTCAGCGCCATAACACATGAGCGCCATAAAAAATGATTGACACTACGATCTCACACTACCGCATCGTTGCGAAGCTTGGTGGCGGTGGCATGGGAGTTGTTTACAAGGCCGAGGCAACCCGCCTAGGCCGCTTCGTTGCCCTTAAGTTCCTGCCCGAGGACGTAGCCCGTGACCCCCAGGCTTTGGAGCGCTTTCGGGGGGAAATAAGGCTCCGACAGCAGGTTACCGATTGGCATTTCCTCTTGCTGCAAAGCATCGCTTGGCTCCGTTCTAAGAATCCATAAGAAAACCTGCGACAGCGGCGTGCTTCCAAATCGGGGATATACCTGCATCCTGCTTGTTATGTCTATGCAACTTGCCGCCACTTCCCGCCAGGTCGGTAAGCAGATATGTCGGCCGCCCTGTCACTTGGGTAATTCTTCCCCAGTGACGTGACCCGGAAGTTATCGGTTCGACCGTCGGATTAGTACCGACAAACGCGCTTCTGGGAAGTTAATCGGGCAGTGCGTCGGTCCAGCGCGCACCCCTCGCCAGTTGGGAAGGGACGGACGGACGGCACTTCCCGCAAGCTAGAACGAGTGAGAGAACCGAGCTTCCAGGAATTCCCCCAGCTTGGCTGTCGCCTTGAATTGCGGAATCGGGTCGAGTTCTTTGAATGCAGAAGTGAACGCATTCGAAAGACTCCAGATCGTTCTGGGCCGGAACTCCTCGTATTTCGGCTCGAAGTACAGGTCATGCACGCTGCGGGCAAGGTGCTTCGGAGCTTCGAGTTTGCCCTCGACAAATGCCTCGTAGATGACTACCTTGGCGGTGACGTCCGTCAATTCACTTCTCTGCCAGGCTTCCACCTGCTTTCGCATGGGCTCGGAGTTCCGCTGGATCCGGTCGACGCCGACTGAAATGCAGTCGATGAGCGAGAACGACTTTGAATGCTTCGCGAGCACGGGAGTGACCACGATCGTGCTCGACAAAGCAAGCAGCAAATCCGCTCGACATTCCCTGCGGTCATGACTGGCTACTGTACCGGGTACTGGCTACTTGCCAGCCCAACTCATTCGCGTCCTGTGTGAATGAGTGGGAAAACCGTCCTGACCGAATCTCACCACGCCGATCCGCAGTTCCTGTTCTGATCAATGTCTGACTGAAGCACGGCATACCAGTAGATTCGCGGCGGATTGGTATCCACATTCCAGGCGATAATCGGTACTCCGCCAATCGTCTGTCCCGGCCGCAGTGTCACGGCGCCGCCTACTCCCAGCGCGTTCGACGGCTTGCCGCCTCGAGCAAACGTGAAGTTGACGTACAGAGTCTGATTAGAGTTATTCGTGAGCGAACCGACCACCTCTCCACCGCTGATGACTTTGACCGTGTAGCTGATGTAGTTGTTGAAGCTGGTGCAGCTACTGCTATTGGGTTGCTCGCCGCCGAAACTTGAGCCCGATCCTTGGCCGCCACCGTTCCCACCTGCGTTGCCGCCGTTTCCTCCACTTCCGTTATTTGGGGGAAGTCCGTTCCCGGTGATCATCGCCTGCTGGTTTGAGCGGGCGGCATCCACGATGACAGTCGCTGTTCCACCCTTGCCTACAACCAGTCCCGGCCACACACACGCCATGCTATTACCCGGCTTCAGCGGCGCCGTGCCGCCGCCCGTCTGCGCGTAACAGTTGACGTTGTGGATGATCGAACCGGAGTCGGCTTGAGCCTTCAGCGTCACATTGACGCCCTGGAAACTGGCCGAGCAGGTTGGAGGGCAGTTGATTCCCGGCGGCGTCGAGACCACGTGCGCGTTCCCCTGCGACCAATTCATCGTGTGCGTGAACGCGACCGTGATCGGAGCCGACGTATTCGTAGAAGGAAGCGCCGCCGACGGTTGCGCAGAACTCACCTGCTGCAGGTGAAGCTGAGACGCTTTCGCAGCCAGCGCGGCCTGTTGTTGCGCCAGCTTCTGATGCTGGTTGGCGGCCGCCGTCGCATACAGGTTCGCTTGCTGCTGCGCCAGCGTGTCCTCGATGGTTGGAACTGGATGCTCGTTGACTTGTTGCTGGAGTGCCGCGGCATAAGAGGTGTCCACCCGAACGTGGTGAACTTCCATTCCGGACAAGCGCTGGATCTCCTCGACATCGTTCTGCGCTTGCGACCGCGCGTTGGCGGCGTTCTGCCGAGCCTTCGCGGCGCCGAACTGGCCGATGCCACTACAGATCGCCGCCGCTAGTCCCGTACAGCCCCCGCTATTGGAGACTTCCTGCGCTTTCGCGTCCCAATCGGCGGCTTCCTGGTTCAGCCTCTGGATGTCATCCTGCAATTGCGCGATCCTGTCCTGGCGCTGCTGTGCCTCCTGCTGTTCTTGCGCGGCTGCCTCCTGCGCGCGCTGAACGGCCGCTTGCGCTTCTCGTACCTGCCGCTCCTGTTCCACGATGGCAGCCATTTGTTCGGCGTTCTTGGATGCCGACTCGTCCCCTTGCTTTGCGCCCGCTTGGAAGAGCTGCAGAGCGCGCTCGCTGTCGCGCGGCACGCCTCGGCCCTGCGCGAACATCATTCCCAGATTGTTTAATGCGGCGGCGTGGTTCTGATTTCCCGCCGCATCGTAATAACGCGCAGCCGCGGCCTCGTCCTGCTGGACTCCTTGGCCATGCTCGAGCAGATATCCGTAAGCGAATTCCGCCTGCACGTTGCCGGCATCCGCGGCCTTCTTGTAATAGTCAGCGGCCTTGGCCATGTCAGCGCTACCGGTCACTCCGGCGCTATACATGTTGCCAAGATTGAGTTCCGCTTCTGCATTGCCCTGGGCCGCGCTTTTTTCAAACCAGGTCTGTGCCGTGGCCAAGTTCTGCTCGACTCCTTTGCCGTCGCGATACAGCTTGCCCAGCTCCAAATAGGCGGGCGCGATTCCTTGATTGGCCGCCACCTGGTACCAATGCGCCGCCTGCGTCCAGTCCTGGGGAACTCCGTTCGCTTTCGCGTAGCAATCGCCGAGATTGTAAGCCCCCCACCCGAACCCTTTCTCCGCCGCTTTCCGAAACCACTCCGCAGCCTTGCCCGGATCTTGCTGTACACTCTCCCCTCGTTCGTAGAGAAAGCCAACCGAATTCATGGCGTCCGGCAATCCCATCTCCGCAGCCTTCGTGTACCATTCGAAAGCCTGCTTCACATCTTTATTGTTGCCTTCTTTGCCGTCGTAATAGGAATTGGCCAGGTTGAGCGCGCCGTAGGCAAATCCCTTCTCGGCGGCCTTGCGATACCATTCGTCGGCTTTTACCTGGTTCTTCTCTGTGCCCGCGCCCATTTCATAGAGAAGCCCGATCCGGTTCATGGCATCTGGCAGCTCGCTGTTCGCCGCTTTCATGTACAACTCGAATGCGTGTTTTTCGTCTTTCGCCACCCCGCTGCCACTCTGGTACAGCGTTGCGAGATTGTAGGTACCCCAGGAAAAGCCTTGGTCCGATGCTTTCAAGTACAGCTCAGCCGCTTTCGCAGGATCCTTGGAAACTCCTGATCCAGTCTCGTAAAGGATCCCGAGCCGGCTCATTGCTTGCACGTTTCCGCCATCTGCAGCCTTCATGTAGAAAGCTGCCGCCTGCGTGGCGTTCTGCGGTACTGCCTTGCCCTGCTCGTACGCTTGTCCCAGAAAATATTGCGCTTGAGCTTTTACGTCTTTGGAAGCCAGCGACCCGAGCGGCGTGCTCGCGTCGTCGAATTGCCGCAATAACGCCATCCCGAGTTTCGCATTCGTGCCGCTCGTGCGATTTCCGAACTGCAACAAGCCCGTCAATTCTGCTGCTTCAACCGAAACTTGTCGCGCTCCATCCACATCCGATTTCGCATACTGGAGAAAGTGCCGGGTCGCCGCCGCTCCGTCCTGCGGCGCGCAAGTGCCTTGCGCGTAAATGTGCGCCAGGCCGAGATTGGCCCAGTTCCGCGTCCACTCATCTTCCGCCGCTGTCAACGCATACTTGAACGTGGCGATCGCAAGCGGGCCGTTCTTTGCAGGTGTTCCCTGGCAAGAAAGATCAGCAAAGTGGAGCAGGGCGCTGGCATCGCCGTTTGCGATCGATTTCCGAACCCATGAAACCGCTTGCTTCGGATCCTTCTGAGAAGGTTCGGTCAAATAGACCTCCGCCAGCGCGTTCATCGCCCCCGTGTAACCTTGGTCCGCGGCTTTTTGGAACCACACGAGCTTCTCTGCGTCTTCCTTAACAAAATCGTAGGCGTACTCCATCTCGGCTCCCGGATCGCCCGACTCAGCGGCCTTGCGTGCCAGCGCCATATATTCTTCCGGACTGCTGCTGGGCGCCATCAGTTCTTGCTTCTGTCCTTGCTTCTTGATCGACGCTCCCCTTTGCAGAACACCTGCCCAGAACAGCTTTCCCTCCACACCCTCCGCGTCAGCGGCATGTCGCGCCCACTTCAACCCTTCCTGGACGTCAAAGCCCAGCGGTGCTGCGCCCGGACCGGCGGGACCCACGAAGTACTTTCCGACTTCCAGGAAAGGTGCCGGCTTCTCTCCGCTTCCCGCGCCCTCAAAATAACCAAACGCGATACTCATCATGGCGTGGCTGTCGGAGCCGGCCCACAACTTCTCGAAGTTTCCCTTTGCGTTCTCCAGCCACTTCTGAGCTTCCGCCGGGTTCGCCGCTGTGCCGCGGCCGTCTTTATATTCTTGCGAGACCGCCAGCATCGCCGGCACATATCCTGCCTGCGCCGCTTTCAGGTGCCACTGGAACTGCTCCTCCGCCTTCGTGCGGCTATTGCCGTATGCATGCATCGCTGCTGCATCGCCCGCTTTTGCGCCATCCAGAATCATGCTCGCCGGCTGGATCTCCCAGCGATAGAGTTTTCCTTGCGGGTCCCGCAATGCTTTCGGTTTACCCAGTTGCGGCACGGACGCTGCGCTCGTAGCGCTCGTATGGGAAGGTATTTTCGCCGCCACACCGGATCGGTTGCTGCTCTGCGCGAGGAGCGCCGGCAGGACCGACAGAATCCCCAACACCACCACAGTAACTACCCCTGCACTCTTCTTGCCTTTCATTCGATTTGCAGCCATCTGTCGACGTCCTCCCTTGGTTCGGCCCAACTGCTTGCTGTCTGCACGAGTCGCCGCGCAGTGGCGCACACTGGTGCTTGCGGACACGTGTGCGCGGTCGCGTGAACTGAAAATCACCTATTCAAGAACCATTGGGTTGAAACGTGCGAACGACGGGATTGGGGGACTGCAACTCCCGAACTGAAGGGATAGTAGAGAATTTCTCCTGGCAGTGTCAATAAACTCAATGATCCAAAGGAAACTTAGGTGACCATGACCGAAACACTATTGAATTTCACAACAGTCGAAGGAAACATTGCTCTTCTACTCATGGAGGACCGTTCAATGCCGTGGCCTAATTCTTCGCCAATCTCTTCGAGGGCAGTGCACAGCCCCCAATCGTCGCTTTCCTCCTTTGGATACCCTCGCATTCGCGTATCCAACCTCCGCACCGTGTCCAATTGACGGTCAAGAGCGCACCGTATACGGGAAACTACCAGGAAGTGTCGCACTCAGACGGAAAGCATATTCTGTGTGAATACGCCCATCCTGTAAACGTAAACGATGCGCGCCAAGGCTCTCACAGATTTTGGCGAGATTGTACCAACAAGTTCTGAGCCCTTGCGAATCAGGGCATACTTTGATCTTTTGGTAGCCCTTGGAGGCAGCGGCAACGTCGCCAACATCAACGGGAATTCCGGGGCCGCCGCCGCGCACAGTTACTCTAAAGGTTCGAAGTGTGGGGATTGGATGCCGAGTGCTGCCAGCGCCTCGTCCAGGGTGCGTACGACGTTCAGTAGCGGCCGTGTAGGCTCTCCCAGGAGCTGAAACATGCGAGATAGACCAAATCCAACCGTGTCCGGGGCAACGATAATGCTGGGGCGCCTGGTCGCGTCCGGCATGGCTGGTTCTTGATTTGCCAGCTGACGTATAAATTCGGTGGATACGGCAAACTCAGTAACGGATGACAAGTCCCAAATACCCATACTGGCATCGGCCGTGGTCGAATACTTTCGAATCGCCTGGTAAGACTCTGCCAGCGATTCATCCGTGAGCCGCCCTTCAGATCGGAGCAGCAGGATTTTGTTCACTGGGTCGAACTCAAATCGGTACCCCATTTAGGACTGAGCTGGCACTTTCTGTTGGGACTCTCAGGCAGGCGGGATTGTACACCCAGTTGGACACCCACCGGTCGAAGCGGGCAGGTCCCCGTTAGCGTCTGTTCGGTTTTCGTAAAAGGAGATTCGCTGCCCGCAGATTTTTCTCCTCCCGCGACGAAGGCATGTATCATTTTCTGAGTGGGGGCTAAAACTAGGCAACATCCTACCTCTGGCCATCGGCCTCGACGGTCTTAGAGGTGCGCGCACTTTGGGGCAAGGGTATGTATGGGGACCAGTTGCAACGGGTGCTTGGCCATCTCAAACGGGCCCTGCGTATCGAACAGCGGTTAACCGTTGAAGAGTTCAATCAACTACTCCAGCTCTCAGAAGCAATCCTTGATTACGGGCGAATGATTCAGGAGCACTACCATTCCTCCGTGCCGGAAGCGATCGTCGAGATCCCAGAATTGGCACACCGTTTCAGAGAGACGCCGCAAACCATTAAAGACGCGCTCCGGCTGCTAAGGGACATTGGTCGTGCTGAGCCAGCCGATCTGGACGGATGTTGGAAATTGCAACTGACAGGTACTCTTCCCAGCGGTCGCGAGGGCCTTCACTCGGCTGCCGCGCCACTCCCATACGTAAGGCAGGAAAACAAATGAGATCCACTTCGGACGAAAAGACCTCCTCCCCCAGCGACATTAAGGGGCCTAAACGGCCGTACGTGCGACCACAGCTGTCACGGCTCACGCTTGCCGAGGCAAGGACGAAATTGCAAGCGGGAGGGACTCCGGGAAACGCCGTTGGACAAGAAATGCTAAAGCGGATCGAACAATTGTCGGAGAAGTGATTGCCATTGTAAACGGGCGGGATGAGAAGGCCGGTCTCCAGCGGGGATGATTGTAAGCTCAGTCCCGGACGTGGTCAGGGACGATTGCTTTCCTCGGCGTTTAAAGGGGGATTACTTATTAGGAGGGGCGGTCGGCCGACACCGCCCTGCAAGCTAGAAGGATTGTGAGAACCGGGCTTCTAGGAATTCGCCCAGCTTGGCCGTAGCCTTAAACTGTGGGATGGGATCCAGTTCTTTGAATGCGGAGGTGAACGCATTGGAAAGACTCCAGATCGTTCGCGGCCGGAATTCCTCGTATTTTGGCTCGAAGTAGAGGTCATGCACGTTGCGCGCGAGGTGCTTCGGAGCTTCGAGTCTGCCCTCGACAAACGCCTCGTAGATGACGACCTTCGCGGTGACGTCCGTCAATTCACTTCTCTGCCAGGCTTCCACTTGCTTTCGCATCGGCTCAAAGTTCCGCTGCATTCGGTCTACACCAATCGCAAGGGAGTCGACGAGCGAGAACGACTTCGAGTGTTTTGCGAGCACCGGCGTAAACACGCCCGAGACAACGTGAATATATCTCGCATCGAGGAGACTGAACTCCGCTCATTCCTGGAGCAGTTTCACGGTCGTCACAATCTCAGATGCGAACCACACCACGTCGATGGAGTCCG